>CAXTES010000041.1:0-15613 GCA_964243215.1 uncultured Microbacterium sp.
ATGCCGGTGCGGCCGTGCCCGCGGTGGTCGTCGGCGTACACGGTGTACCCCGCCGCCACGAGCGCCTCGGCCAGCACCGCATACCGCCCCGCGTGCTCGCCGACGCCGTGCAGCAGCTGCACGACGGCGCGAGGCGAGGTCGCGGGATACATGTCGTAGACGATCGAGACGCCGTGCGCGTCGGTGTACTCGGGCATGGCACGACCATAGATCACCGCCATCGCGCAAGCCGTTGCGCCATCTGGTTTTGCTAGATTATCTAGCTATCATGACCGATCTCTCGAAGCGCCGCTGGCTCGGCCTGGTCTTCATCAGCATCGCGGTGTCGCTGATCATCGTCGACTCCACGATCGTCAACGTCGCCATCCCCTCGATCGTCGACGACCTCGGCATCACCTCCACGGAGGTGCAGTGGGTGCAGGAGGCGTACACCCTCGTGTTCGCGGCGCTGCTGCTGGTGTTCGGCACGTTCGCCGACCGCATCGGACGACGCCGGATGCTGCTGCTGGGCGTCGCGATCTTCGCGCTGTCGTCGGTGGCAGCGGCATTCGCGCCCAGCGGCGGCATCCTGATCCTGTCGCGGCTCGTGCAGGGCGTCGGCGGCGCCATGGTGCTGCCGAGCACGCTGTCGATCATCAACGCGACGTTCCGCGGCCGAGAGCGCGGCATCGCGTTCGCGGTGTGGGGGTCGGTGATCGGCGGCATGGCGGCGGTCGGACCCCTGCTCGGTGGCTGGCTGACCACGGACTTCTCGTGGCGCTGGGCATTCGGGATCAACATCCCACTCGGGGCGATCATCATCGTCGGCGCGCTGCTGACCGTGGCCGAGTCGCGCGACCAGAACCCGCCGCGCACCGACTTCGTCGGGGCGCTGCTGTCGATCGTTACGTGCGCGGCGCTGGTGTTCGGTCTGATCGAAGGCCGCACCTACGGCTGGTGGGCGACCGACAACGCCCCGCAGATCGGCGACTGGACGTGGCCGTGGGACATCTCCCCCATCCCGTTCGCGTTCGCGATCGCACTGGCCGGGCTGATCGGATTCATCGCCTGGGGCCTGCGGCGTCAACGCCGCGGCGAGTCGACGCTGCTCGCGTTCGCGCTGTTCCGGCTGCCGTCGTTCCGCAACGGCAACATCGCGGCCATGGTCGTCTCGCTCGGCGAGTTCGGCATCATCCTGTCGCTGCCGCTGTGGCTTCAGTTCGTGATCGGATTCGACGCGCTGCAGACCGGTTTCATCCTGCTCGCCCTCGCGATCGGATCCTTCGTCGCGAGCGGGTTCGCCGGCGCGTACAGCAGCAGGGTGGCACCGGTGACCGTGGTGCGCGTCGGCATCGTCGCCGAAATCATCGGCATCGCCGGCCTCGGACTCGTGATCGCCCCCGACACCGCCTGGCCGCTGCTGCTGCCGTTCCTGTTCGTGTACGGATTCGGGGTGGGCCTGGCGACCGCGCAGCTGACCGGTGTCGTGCTGGCCGACGTTCCCGTGCAGTTCAGCGGCCAGGGGTCGGGCACGCAGTCCACGGCTCGGCAGGTGGGCTCGGCGCTGGGGATCGCGATCCTCGGCACGGTGCTGTTCACGAGCACCGCCGGCATCCTCGGGGCGAAGCTCGACGACCGGGGACTTCCCGCCGACCAGCGCGACCAGGTCGTTTCGGCCGTGGTCGACAGTGCCGGCGCCGCGATCGCCGGCTTAGAGGCATCCGACCAGACCGCCGTCATCGGGGACGATGCGAAAGCCGCGTTCTCGGACGGCACCCGCCTCTCAGCCTTCACCGCCGCGGGGTTCCTCGTCCTCGGCCTGGCCGCGACGTTGTCGCTGGGCTCCGGACGGCCGAAGGAGGACGAGGCGGATGTACTTAGCAAGGCTAATAAGCTAAGCTAAGTAACAGGATGACCTCCCTCACCGCAGCCGCCCCCCGCACCGACGACCTCGCCGTCGCGGCATCCGATCTGCGCATGGCGACGTTCCGCCTCGCCCGCCGGCTGCGCGCCCAGCGCGCCGTCGACACGATGAGCGACGGGCAGTTCGCGGTGCTGGCGAACCTCAAGGTGCACGGACCGCACACGCTCACCGAGCTCGCCGAGCGCGAGAACGTCACGGCGCCGTCGATGAACCGGACGGTCAACGGCCTCGAGTCCAGCGGCTGGCTCAGCCGCACCAGCGACGACCAGGATCGCCGCAAGGTGAACATCGCACTGACCGACGCCGGCCGCGCGGTCGTCGAAGAGACGGTGCGTCGCCGCAACGCGTGGCTCGAGGAAGCGCTCGCCGATCTGGCGCCCGAGCAACTCGCGGTGCTCGCCGATGCCGCCCACCTGATGCGGGAGGTGGCCGACCGGTGAACGGGATGTTCCGCTCGCTCGGCGTGTACAACTACCGCGTCTGGTTCATCGGCGCGCTGGTATCGAACGTCGGAGCGTGGATGCAGTCGACCGCGCAGAACTGGGTGGTGCTGACCGAACTGACCGCCCACGACGCGACCGCGATGGGTGTCACGATGGCGCTGCAGTTCGGTCCGCCCCTGGCGCTGGTGAGCGTCACCGGCTGGGTCGCCGACCGGTTCGATCGCCGCAAGCTGATCACCGTGACCCAGTCCGCGATGCTCGTCCTGGCGATCGCGCTGGGCGTGCTGCTGCTGACCGGCATGATGACGCTGCCGCTCATGCTGTGCTTCGCGCTCGCGCTCGGCGTCGTGACCGCGTTCGACAACCCGGCTCGGCAGGCGTTCGTGTCGGATCTGGTCGCGCGCGAGAACGCCTCCAACGCGGTCGCGCTGAACGCGGCATCCTTCAACACCGCCCGCATGATCGGCCCGGCGGTCGCCGGCGTCCTGATCGTGCTGGTCGGGAGCGGGTGGGTGTTCATCGCGAACGCTGTGACCTTCCTCGGGATGCTGGTTGCGCTGCGGCTCATGCGCCCGGGCGAGCTCGTGCCGCGGGTGCACAGCCCCGGCGCCGCCCGGCTGGCCGACGGCTTCCGCTACGTCGCGGGGCGGCCCGACCTCGTCGTGACGTTCGCGATGGTGTTCCTCATGGGTGCGTTCGGGATGAATTTCCCGATCTTCGCGTCGACGATGGCGCTGGAGTTCGGGAAGCAGGCCGACGGGTTCGGGTTGCTGAGCTCGATCCTCGCGGTCGGGTCGCTGACCGGCGCACTGCTGGCCGCCCGCCGGGATCGGGCGCGGATGCGTGTCGTGATCATCGCGACCGGAGCGTTCGGTCTCGTGTCTGTCGTATCGGCACTCATGCCGACGTATTGGACCTATGCGGCCACGCTGGTGTTCGTCGGCTTCACGGTCGTGACGACGCTGACCACCGCGAACGGGTACGTGCAGACGACGACCGACCCGGCGCTGCGCGGACGCGTGCTGGCCCTGTACGTCGCGATCCTGCTGGGAGGCACGCCGATCGGCGCGCCCATCGTGGGATGGGTCGCCACCACCTACGGTCCCCGCGCGGCGATCCTGGTCGGCGCGGTCGCAGGGCTCGTCGCGTGCGGTATCGGCGCCGCATGGTTGCTGGCATCCGGTCGCCTGCATCGGCACCGCGACCGGCGTTTCGCGCTGACGATCGATGAGACGCGCCCGCTGCGCGTCGCCGCGCCGTTCAGCGACGAGACGGCATCCACCACGCCGATCCCGCTGCCCGTCACGACCGATCAGCGCCGCATCGCCTGACCTCAGCGCGGGAGGCGCACGCCGACCCGCTCGAGGTGGGAGTTGACGAACCGTCCCTCGGGGTCCAGGCGCTCGAACACCGCGCGCGCGTCGGCGAGCCGGGGGTACGCCGCCGCCAGCCGGTCCGCGTCGAAGCGGTGCACCTTGCCCCAGTGCGGGCGCGCGTCGAACGGCTCGAGCGCCGCCTCGATGTCCGGCAGCACGCCGCCGACGCCGACCGGGTCGTTGCGCCACGTGAAGTGGATGGCGGCGAAGTCGCGCTGATACGCCGGGCTCAGCCACAGGTCGTCTGTTGCGCCGGTGCGCAGCTCGCTGACGAGCAGGTGCGGTCGGATGCGGTCCGCCTGGGCCCGCACGGCGCGCAGCGCCGCGGGCGCATCGGCGCGCGCGACGAAGTACTCGCTCTGCATCTCGTCGCCGGCGGACGGGGTCGCGTCGAGGCGGAAGTGCGGGAGGCGCAGCATCCACGGTCCTGGAACACCGCCCTGCGGCGTGATGTTGTCGCCGAGCTCCGGGATGATCGGCTCGGCCACGACCGGATCCCGCGTCGCCCCGGCCAACGTGTCGGCGACGGGGTCGTCGTCGGAATCGAGTCGCGTCTTGACCCAGATGTGGCCGGCGTCGTCGGCATCCCAGCGGGTGAACACCGACACGCTGTACCCGGCGCCGGTGATCTCCTCGAACCCGTCGAGGAGGGCATCCCATTCCAAGCCTCGGTAGACGTCCTGGCGCATGCGGAACGACGGCTCCACCGCGAGGGTCACCGACACGATCACCCCGAACGCGCCGAGTCCGACGGCGAGCGCGGCGAAATCCGGATCGTCGGTGGTCACCGTGGTCAGCTCGCCGTCGACACCGACGTTTCGGATGCCGCGGACCGCCGTCGTCAGGACCCCGTTGCGGTTGCCCGACCCGTGCGTGCCGGTCGCGGTCGCCCCGCCGACGGAGATGTGCGGCAGCGATCCGAGGTTGTGCAGGGCCCATCCGCGCTCCTCGAGCCACAGCGCGAGGACGCCGTATCGGATACCGGCCGCCACTGTCACGGTGCATGCCGCCTCGTCCAGCACGATCCCCTCGAGGGCCGTGACATCGATGAGCGTGCCCGTCGTGTCGGCGATGTCGGTGAACGAGTGCCGCGTGCCGAGGGCGTGCACGCGTCCGCCCCCGCGGACGAGTCGCTGCACGTCGGCGACGGTGCCCGCCGTCTCGAGCCGCGGCGCGGTGAAATCGTACGTGCCGGCCCAGTTGCGGGGCATCCGTCCTCCTCTCCGCGGATCAGTGCGCGACGCTCGCCGACAGTCGCGCGGACGCGGTCGCCATGTGCGTCGCCATCGCGGAGGCGGCGGCATCCGCATTCCCGCGCTCGAGGGCACGGTACACCGCATCGTGCTCGTCGACGGCGACGCGGGCTTCGTCCTGGTCGTGCACGGCGCGGTCGGCGTACACCTGCAGCAGCGAGCGCACGATGTGGAGCAGATCGATGAGCACGGCGTTGCCCGCGGCGGCGGCCAGCGCCGCGTGGAAGTCGGAGTCGGCGCGAGCGAACGCCCTGAGGTCGCCGATCGATGCGCGCATGCGTTCCACGTGCGACCGGAGGGACGCGAGCTCGGATGCCTCCACCCGCCCGGCCGCGAGGCGGGCGACGTAGATCTCCAGACCGGAGCGCAGCTCGAGCAGTTCCGCGGTGCTGCGCTCGCCGATGAGCAGACCCCAGCGCAGCGTCTGGGGCAGCAGTTCGCTCGCCTGACCTCGGAGGTAGGTTCCCGATCCCGGGCGCACGTCGACGATGCCGAGCACCTCGAGGGCGGCGAGCGCCTCCCGCACCGCCGAGCGGCCCACCCCGAGGGTCGCGGCGAGCCGGCGCTCGGGCGGCAGGCGGGTTCCGGCGGCGATCGAGCCGCTCGTGAACAGGTCGAGCAGCCGGCGCGCAACCTCCGAGACCGGGGTGCCGGACGGCAGCGAACCGAGGGCCGCCGAGATCTGTGCGGCGCGATCGTCAGGGTAGGCGGGCACGACTCCACCGTACCGGGTTTCGTGTTGCAATTGGTCAACCGGTTTGTCAAACTGAGATGCGTGACCCGGCTCTGGAACGATCCTGCCGACTTCGCCGACGAGATGGTCGACGGGTTCGTGGCGGCCAATGAGCGCTACGTGCGACGGGTGCCGGGCGGCGTCGTGCGCAGCACCGCGACCCCCGCGGGACAGGTGGCGGTCGTGATCGGCGGCGGCTCGGGACACTACCCCGCCTTCGCCGGTCTCGTCGGCCAGGGGCTCGCCCACGGCGCCGCGATGGGCAACCTGTTCGCCTCGCCGTCCAGTCAGCAGGCCGTGGCGGTGGCGAAAGCGGCCGAGCGCGGCGGCGGCGTGTTCTTCACCTACGGCAACTACGCCGGCGACGTGCTGAACTTCGACGCCGCCCAGGATCGGTTGCGTTCGGCGGGCATCGCGTGCCAGACGGTCACCGTCACCGACGACATCTCCAGCGCCTCGGTCGCCGAGAAGCACAAGCGTCGCGGCATCGCCGGCGACCTCGCGGTGTTCCGGGTCGCGGCCGCCGCGGCCGAGGCCGGCTACGACCTCGGCGAGGTCGCGCGGGTCGCGGCCCTCGCCAACGAGCGCACCCGGTCGTTCGGAGTGGCGTTCAGCGGATGCACCCTGCCGGGCGCGCCGCAACCGCTGTTCAGCGTGCCCGCGGGCCGGATGGCGGTGGGACTCGGCATCCACGGCGAACCGGGCATCGACGAAACCGGCATCCCCACGGCGGACGAGCTCGCGGACCTGCTCGTCGCGCGGCTGCTCGCCGAGGTGCCCGACGGTGTCGCGGCACCCGCGCGGGTCGTACCGATCCTCAACGGCCTCGGGTCGGTCAAGTACGAAGAGCTCTTCGTCGTCTACCGGCGCATCGCGGCGCTGCTCGCGGAAGCCGGCGTCGACGTGGTGGACCCGCACGTCGGCGAGTTCTGCACCAGCTTCGACATGGCGGGCGCCTCGCTGACTCTGTTCTGGCTCGATGACGAGCTGGAGCGGCTCTGGCAGACGCCCGTCGACACGCCGGCGTACCGGCGCGGCTCGGTGGTGGCCGCGGCGAGAGCGGATGCCACCGCCTCGACGACGACGACGTCGGACGCGGTGCCGCAATCGGACGACGCATCCCGCGCCGCCGCCCGCACCGTGCACGCCGCACTGCAGACCATCGTGGACACCGTCGATACGCACGTCGACGAGCTCGGCCGCATCGACGCGATCGCCGGAGACGGCGACCACGGAATCGGGATGCAGCGCGGTTCCCATGCGGCGCTGGCCGCAGCATCCGCCGCGGTGGATGCCGGCGCCGGGGCCGGGACCGTGCTCGCCCGCGCGGCTGACGCCTGGTCCGATCGGGCCGGCGGAACGTCGGGCGCGCTGTGGGGCGTGCTCCTCGACGCGCTGGCGAAGGCGCTCGGCGACGCCGGGACACCCACCGCCGACGCCGTCGCGGCCGGCGTGGCCGACGGGGTGCGCGGCGTCAGGACGTTCGGCAAGGCGGAACTCGGCGACAAGACGATGGTGGATGCCCTCGCTCCCTTCACCGCCGAACTCACCCGCGGCATCCAGGGCGGTGCATCGCTGACCGTCGCGTGGCGAGGCGCCGCCGCCGAGGCCACCGCGGCCGCCGCGGCGACGGCCGAGCTGATTCCGCTGCGCGGTCGCGCCCGGCCGCACGCCGAGAAGAGCCTCGGCACGCCCGATCCCGGCGCCCACTCTTTCGCGTTGATCGTCACCGCCGTGGCGGATGTGCTCGCCGCCGACCCCGGAAGGAACCCGTCATGACCGAGCCCTCAGCGGCCGAGCCGCTGCGCATCGTCATCGGCTGCGACGACGCCGCCTACGAGTACAAGGAGATCCTCAAGCGCGATCTCGAGCAGAACCCCGCGGTGGCGTCGGTCGTCGATGTGGGGGTGGATGCCGACGGGCACACCCACTACCCGCGGATCGCGACATCCGCGGCCGAGATCGTCGCGTCCGGAGACGCCGATCGCGCACTGCTGCTGTGCGGCACCGGGCTGGGCGTGGCGATCTCGGCGAACAAGGTCCCCGGCATACGCGCGGTGACAGCGCACGACAGCTTCTCCGTCGAGCGGTCGGTGCTGTCCAACGACGCCCAGGTGCTGGCGATGGGCCAGCGCGTCGTCGGCATCGAACTGGCGCGACGGCTGGTACGGGAGTGGCTGACCTACCGGTTCGACCCCATGTCGGCATCGGCCGAGAAGGTCGCGGCCATCGACGCGTACGAGACCACCGGATCGTGCTGACCGGGGGGCGCGGCTGATGCCCGACTCGGTCACGGTCGGGGTGAGCCTGAAGATGTACTTCGGGTCCCGCGAGGCTCGCGAGTGGTTCTCGCGTGTCGCGGACACCGTGCGCGACCGCCCCGCCGTGATGTCCGGAAGCGTCGAGCTCTTCGTCATCCCGACCTATCTGCAGATCGCCGCGGCCCTCGAGGCTTTCGCCGGCACGCCGGTCGTGATCGGTGCCCAGGATGTCGCCACCGCCGACCGGGGCGCCTACACCGGCGAGGTGAGCGCGGCCGAACTCGCCGAGATCGGTGTCGGCGTCGCCGAGGTCGGGCACGCCGAGAGGCGGGAACTGTTCGGCGAGACCGACGACGTCGTCGCCGCCAAGGCCGCGGCGGCGCTGCGCAACGGGATCACGCCGGTGCTGTGCCTCGGCGAAATCGAGCGGACGGACGCCGCGGCCGCCGCGACGGTCGCGCAGCTGCGAGCCGACCTCGCCGGCGCCCCGGCCGGTCGGGTGATCGTCGCCTACGAGCCCGTCTGGGCGATCGGCGCCGCCGAGCCCGCGCCCCGCGAGCACATCGTCGCGGTGTCGCGTGCGCTGCGGGCCGAGCTCGACACCCTTTCCGACCGCGCCGGGTCGAGCGTGATCTACGGCGGCTCGGCGGGGCCGGGGCTGCTCACCGGCCTCGGCGACGCCGTCGACGGGCTGTTCCTGGGACGCTTCGCGCACGACCCGGCGGCTCTCGCCGCGGTGCTGGACGAGGCATCCGCCCGCCTCCAACTCGCGCGACGGGTGGCGGCGACGTGATCGGCTTGGGTAGCTACGCGTTCCTGTGGCAGCAGTCCGACCGCGTCGACGAGCCGCTGTCGCTGCGCGGTGCGTTCGAGGCGACGCGGCAGCTCGATGTCGAGCTCTTCCAGATCTGCGACTTCGCTCCGCTGGATGCGATGACCGAGGCCGAGTTGCGGGATGCCGCAGCCGCGGCCGCCGATCTCGGGATCACGATCGAGCTCGGCACGAGAGGCATCGGGCCGGCGCACCTGTCGCGGTTCCTCGAGCTCGCGGCGCTGTTCGACGCGTTGCTCGTGCGCAGCATGCTGTACGGTCCCGACTCCCGGCCGTCGCTCGCCGAGGCCGAGCAACAGCTGCGCGCCGTGATACCGGCGTACGAGGCATCCGGGGTCACCCTCGCGCTCGAGACCTACGAGCAGGTCGCCACCCGCGATCTGGTGCGGGTGGCGGAGACGATCGGCAGCGCGCAACTGGGCATCTGTCTGGACCCGGCGAATGTGGTGGCGCGACTGGAGCGTCCGCGCGACTGCGTCGACGCCGCAGCCGGAGTGACCGTGGCCGTGCACGCGAAGGACTTCGCGTTCTCGCGGCAGGACGGCTGGGTGGGATTCACCTACTCCGGGGCGCCGATGGGCACCGGGCTGCACGACTACCCTCACCTGCGCGAGACCGTCCGGCCCGCCGAGCGCGGCATCAACGAGATCGTCGAGCACTGGCTGGGGTGGCAGGGCGACGCCGAGACCACCGTCCGAATCGAGCGGGAATGGACCCGCATCGCCGTCGACTACCTGAGGAGCACACCATGACGACCGACCCCTACACCATCGCCGTGATCGGCGCGGGCGGCAAGATGGGGATGCGCGTCTCGAACAACCTGGTTCGCACGCCGCACCGCGTCTCGTACGTCGAGAACTCCCTCGCCGGTCAGCAGCGCACCCGGGATGCGGGACGGGAGTTGACGGATGCCGCGACAGCCGTCGCCGCGGCCGACATCGTCGTGTTCGCGGTGCCCGACCTGGCGCTCGAGTCGGTGACCGCCCACCTGGTCCCGCAGATGCGGCCCGGGGCGATCGCCCTGACGCTCGACCCTGCGGCCGCCTACGCCGGGCTGCTGACGACGCGGGATGACGTCATCCAGGCCGTCGCGCACCCGTGCCACCCGTCGATCTTCCTGCAGCGTACGAGTCCGGAGGAGTGGGCCGACACCTTCGGCGGCATCGCGGCGCCGCAGGACGCGATCGCCGCGGTCGAGTCCGACGATCCCGCGAAGCAGGCGATCGTCGAGGCGACGGTGCGGGCGATCTACGCGCCGGTCATCGACGTGCACTGGGTGACGATCAAGCAGCTCGCGCAGCTCGAGCCGACGCTCGTCGAGACCGTGGCCTGCATGATCGGCGCGCTGCTGAACGAGGCGCTCCACGAGGCCGTGAACACCATGGGAGTGCCCGAGGCGGCGGCGCGCAGCATCCTGTACGGGCACACGCAGGTGGCGCTGGCGAACGGACTGCGCGGTGACAACCCGTTCAGCGACGCGTGCCTGATCGCGATGGATTACGGTCGCGAGAGCATCGTCAAGGACGACTGGAAGAAGATCTTCCGCGACGACGAGCTAGATAAGAACCTCGCGCGGATGCTGCACCTCGACCGAATCCAGCGCTGAGCGCTCCGAGCACAGAATCGAGCGCTGATCATGGGAGCACTGGAGGGCAAGACCGCGCTGGTGACCGGTTCGGCAACCGGCATCGGGCGGGCGGTGGCGGAGCGGTTCGCCCGCGAGGGCGCGCGGGTCGTGATCGCCGATCGGGATGCCGCGGCCGCGGCCGACGCCGTCGCGGCGATCGGCGCGGACGTCGCGCGCTCGGCGGTGATGGATATCTCGGACGAGGCATCCGTCGCCGCCGCGTTCGCGGAGCTGGAGGCCGACGGCTGGGCGCCGGATGTCGTCGTCGCGAATGCCGGTGTGCAGCTGTTCGGACAGGATGCCGCTGCGGCGGATCTCGACCTCGAGGTGTGGCGGCGGACGATCGACATCAACCTGACCGGCACGTTCCTGACGATCAAGCACGCGGTGCGCTCGATGCTGCCGCGGGGCGGCGGGTCGATCATCCTCACCGGGTCGCCCACCGGCCTGAACGGCGAGGGGAAGGACTTCACCGCCTACAGCGCGTCGAAGGCCGGCATCCACGGGCTTGCGCGCACGGTCGCGGGAGCGTATGCCGATCGCAACATCCGGGTGAACACCGTGGTGCCCGCCTACACCGAGACGGCTCTCGTGACCACGATCACCTCCGACCCGGAATCGCGGGCGGCGATCATCGGACGCATTCCGCTCGGTCGGGCGGGGTCGCCGCGCGATGTCGAGGGGATCATGGTCTTCCTCGCGTCCGACGACGGCGCGTTCGCAACCGGGTCGCTGTTCGCCGTCGACGGCGGGATGACGACGCTGTGAGCGCCGCGTGGGATTCGTCGCACGGGCCGGCGCGGGCATGGCGCAGCGGGCCGTGGTCGCTCGAGCTGCGCGACGACGAGTTCGCCGACGTCGCGTTCGAGGGGCAGGTCGTGCTGCGGGCGGTGCGTGCGGTGGTGCGCGACCGAGACTGGAACACCGCCGACCTCGTGGTGGACCGCGTCGACGAGTCGATCGTGGCGCTGACGCTGCACGTGCGCTCGGACGGATACGGGTCGTCGCTTCGCGGCGTCGTGCGGGCGGAGGTGCATCCGACGTTCCTGCGGTTCGAGATGGATGCCGAGTCCGGGCAGGACTTCGAAACCAACCGCACCGGGCTGGTCGTGCTGCAGCCGCCGTCTCTCGCGGGTGCGGCGCTGACGGTGACGCACTCGGATGGGTCCGCCGAGGCATCCGGATTTCCGGCGGCGATCAGTGCCCACCAGCCGGTGTTCGACATCGCCGGGCTGTCGTGGTCCGGTGACGGACTCGAGGTGCAGGTGCGCTTCGCGGGCGAGGTGTTCGAGATGGAGGACCAGCGCAACTGGACGGACGCTTCCTATAAGACGTACAGCCGGCCGCTCGCGGAGCCGTTTCCGTACCGCATCGCCGCGGGCGAGCGGATCGTGCAGTGGGTCGACGTGGCGGTGCGGCGGGTCGGCGAGCCGGCTGCGCGTTCGGATGCCGACGTGATCGAGCTGAGGGAGGGCGGGACGTTCCCGCAGGTGCTGCTCGGTGCGTCGACGGCGCCGGATCCCGGGCCCGCCGACCTCGCGCCGGTCGGCGATGCGCTGCTCGTGGAGCTCGACCTGGCGACGCCGAACTGGCGCGCGGCGCTCGAGCGCGCCGCGTCCCGCGGGCTGGCCCTCGACGTGCGGATGGTGTTCGACGCCGATGCGGAGACGATCGTCGAGGCCGTCGGCGCGCTGGCGGGACGGGACCTCGTGCGGGTGGCGGCGTTCGATCCGGTGTCGCACGTGTCGGATGCCAGGACGGTCGCGGCGCTGCGGGCGGCGCTGCGCGACGCGGGTATCGATGTGCCGGTCGTCGGGGGCGCGCGGTCGCATTTCACCGAGCTCAATCGCGAGCAGTCGGGTCTGGGCGACGACCTCGACGGGGTCACCTTCAGCATCACCCCGCTGTTCCACGCGGCGTCGACTGAGCAGCTCGTCGAGTCGGTGGCGATGCAGCGGCTGGTCGCGCAGCAGGCGGTCTCGATCGCCGACGGAGCACCGGTCCACGTCGGGCCGGTGACGCTGCGACCCCGGTTCAACAACGTGGCGACGACGTCGCTCGCGGGCCCGGGGCATCCCGATCTTTCGGCCGGATACGGCCCGGCGCTCCTCGGTGCCGACGACCCGCGTCACGACGCGCCCGAGCTCGCGGCGTGGACGGCCGCGAGCGCGGCGGCCCTTGCCGTGCCCGGCGTGGCGAGCATCGTGTACTTCGAGGAGTGGGGTCCGCGCGGCATCCGCGACGACGCCGGCGCCGATCGGCCGGTCGCGGCCGCGGTGGGCGACCTGGCGTCGCTGTCGGGGAGGCCGCTGATGTGGGGCTCGAGTCCCGACGGTCTGGTGTGGGCGGTGGGGGGCGGGGATGTCGTGCTCGTGTCCAACCTCGACCGGCGGGCCCGGACGCTGACCGTGCGACAGCGCGACCGCGCGCACACGATCGAGGTCGCCGCGCTCGGCACCGCTCAGCTCGACGTGTTGTAGCGCACCGGATTCGGACGGGGTCGCCGGATTCGGATGCATGCTGCCCCCGAGCCGAATCCGGCGCGCACGTCCGAATCCGGTGCGACGGTCAGTTCCGCTGCTCGATCAGCGTGAGCTGCGTGCCGTCGAGGTCGATGAGGACGCCGGCTCGCTGGCCCCAGTCCTGCAGCCGGACAGGATGCAGGCGCGGCATCCCCGTCGTCTTCTCCGGGATGCCGCAGACGGCGATCGCCTCGTAGAGGGTGTCGACGTCGGCGACCCGCAGGCAGCACATGAATCCGCTGGACCACGGGTCCAGATCGGGAGCCGGGAAGAACTCGAGCTGCAGGCCGCCGCGGCGCAGGATCATCCAGCCGTCGTCGCGGAACGCCCGCTCGAACCCGAACCCGCCGTAGAACGCCTCGGTCGCATCGAAGTCCCGTGACGGCAGGTTCGGCACAGCGCGGTCCTGTACGCGATCGGATTCGGATTCGGATGCCACCCGCCCATCATGCCCGCCGAACGGCGCGGGGTCCTCGTTTGAGATCAGAAGGGTGGGCGAGGCCAGGAGGGTGGGCGAGGCCAGGAGGGTGGGCGAGGCCAGAAAGGTGGGTGACCTCAGAAAGATGGGCGACGTCAGAAGGGTCGGCGACGTCAGAAGGGTGGGTGACCGCAGAAGGGTGGGCGAGGCCAGGAGGGTGGGGGACGTCAGAAGGGTGGGCGCCAGAAGGGTGGGCGCCAGAAGGGTCGGCGACGCCAGAAAGGTGGGTGACCTCAGAAGGGCGGCGGGTCGGCGTCAGCGGTGAACAACAGGGTGCGTTCCGGGACGTCGATGTAGACGCGGCCGGTGGGGCTCGTCCATTCGAGTCGGCCGCCGCCGAGCTGTCTGACCCGCCACCGGGTGTGGTGCTTGATCACGTGATGGTTTCTGCACAGGTTCGCGAGGTTGTCGTCGCGGGTCGGTCCGCCCAGCGCGGCGTCGTGAGTGTGGTCGGCATCGTCGCGCCAGAACGGCATCCGGCACGCGGGGAACCGGCAGTGCGGGTCACGAACCCGCAGCCACCGTTTCAGTGCCTCGCCGGGCCGATACCGGTCCACGGCGAGCACCGCGTCGGTGACCGGGTGGGTCATCACCCGGTCCCAGCCGGGCGCGGTCGCGGCCAGGCACCGCGCGGTGTCGGGGTCGATGGGGCCGTGCCCGGCGAGCACGGCCGGTTCGTCGGATGCGCCGATCAGGGTCAGCACCGGCACCGTGATCTGCACGCAGCCGCGGATGTTCTGCAGCCCGTCGCCGTGGCCGGTGGGCGCTCCGCTGAGCAGCAGGTCGGCGAGCAGGTCGGCCCGCAGCTCGTCGATCGACCGCGGCGGCTCCGTTGTAACGTCACCTGCCGGTGCGATGCCGTCATCCGACCGACCGTCCTCGTCCGGTGACGTCGCCAGGGCTACGTCGGGCAGGCCGCTCAGGTGGTCGAGCACCCCGTCCTCGTCCGGTGCGGCCGTCGGGACTACGTCGGCCAGGTCGCTCAGGCCGTCGAGCACCCCGTCGCCCGCAGCGGCGGCACTCGCGGCGGCCGCCTCGTCGGCCTGCACGGCCCTCGCCATCTGGGTGAGACGGTCGTAGATGCCGTGCACCAGAGCCGTCGGCTGGTAAGTGCGCAGCTCCGACATCCCGTCGTCGCCGTCGATGACCCGCACGTCTCGGTTGCGGCGCGCCCGTCGGTGCCGGGCGTCGATGGTCTCCGGGTTGGCGCGGGCGGCGAGGATCTGCGCCATCGACCGCAGTCGCCCCGCGGACTCCACCTCCGCGATGCGCAGCACCTTCGCCTCGTAGCCGGCGCGAGCGTCGTCGTCCCCGATCGCCGATCCCGCATCGACGACGACGCGGGCGTGCGTGACGCTGATCCGCCCGTCCGCCAGCGCGGCGTGTGTCGCGGGGAAGGCGGTTGTCATCGTCACCGCTTCGGACAGCAGCCGCTGAGCCGTCCGATCCGACACCCGCAACGCAGCGCTGATCTCCGCGGTGATCTCGCGGATCTGCATCCCGACGTTCTGGCCGGTCCGCGCATCACGCTCCGCGCGCCGTTGCGCGACGACCACGAGATCGGTGAACGCCGTCGCCTGGCACGCCGCCATCATCGCCTCGGCCCGTCGCGTGCCCTGCACCGCGTCCACCAAAGTGGAGACCAGATCCCGCTCGGACGACTCGAACAACAGCAGCCCCGCCTCCGCGAAACTATCCGGCCCATCTGGCCGGGTGTCGGGCGCTTTCTCGTTCATGCAACAAGCCTGACACCAACCACCGACATTCGTCGAAGAAACATTCGACAGCAGGATGAATGTTTGGCACGGCGCGGTCAGCGGCGGGCGCACCGGATTCGGATGCTGTCGCCGGATTCGGATGCGTCATGCTCGATGGGCCGAATCCGGTGCACGTCTCCGAATCCGGAGCGCTGACCTGGACGGATGCCTACCCAGCGGCGCGCTCAACGGCACACGCACCGGATTCGGATGCTGTCGCCGGATTCGGATGCGTCATGCTCGCTGGTCCGACTCCGGTGCACGTCTCCGAATCCGGTGCACGTCCCCGAATCCGGTGAACTGGGCTGAACCTCCGCGCGCGTCCCCGCAACCCGCGCCCGAATCCGCCGCGCCCGCACCGAACGGATCCTTTCGCGCCAGCGGGTCAGCGCAGCTCCACGACCGCGGACGCCAGTCCCTCCGCAGAC
>CAXTES010000041.1:15713-17788 GCA_964243215.1 uncultured Microbacterium sp.
CGCGCCAGCGGGTCAGCGCAGCTCCACGACCGCGGACGCCAGTCCCTCCGCAGACACAGTCACCCGCGCGGAATCCCCCGCCCGCCGCACGACCGCGAACGCCCGACCGTCGTACATCGTTACGGACGGACCGAGGAACGACTCCTCGGTCGAGGCCCGACCCGTCCCGACGCCCAGCAGCTCGCCGCCGTCGACGGAGAACGTCACGAGCCGGTCGGCATCGCACGCCACCGTCCCTGCGGCATCCGCGAGCACAACCGACACGAACGCGAGGTCGTCGACGTCCGACGATTCCACCGATGCCGCGAGCGACAGCGCCCCGGCGGCGCTGCGCAGCACGCAGCGTCCCACCTCGGCACCGCCTCGCCGCGCGACTGCGACGAGCTCCCCCGGCGAGTACGTGACGTCGAACCGAGCCACGAGAGCCCGCGACGACCCGACCGGTGCCACCCCGAGCGACGACCCCTCGAGCAGGAGCTCGACCTCGTCGGCATCCGCGTAGACGTCCACCACGACCGGCGACCCGGCCGGAACGTCCCAGCTCCACGACGACACCGTGTCGTCCCACGACCACGGCGTCGTCGCGGTCGGACGGCCGTAGTGCGAAGGCCGATGCACCGCGAGATAGGGATCGGTGCGCTGCCCGAACACGATCTCGCGGTAGTACGACCCCGTGCGCCGATGGCCGGTGATGTCGATGTCGCCGGTCTCGGCCAGGACGTAGGGGTAGGGACCCGTCGTGCCCGTGGGCACGTAGTCCTCGACGTCGGTGTAATCGACGCGGCCGATGCCCGCCTCGCCCAGATAGTCCCACCCGGTCCAGGTGAAGTCGCCGATGACGTGGGGCAGCGACGTGACGAGCTTCCACAGCGCATCGATGCGCGCCGGGAACGTCTCCGAGCCGACGATCACGCGGTTCGGGAAGGCCGCGGCATCCGCCTCGTACCGCGAATCGGCGTAGTTGAAACCCACGACGTCGAGCACCGAGGCGGCCTCCTCGGTGGTGGCGGTCACGAGCTCGGACGCGTTCGCGCGCGCCATCTGCTCGCCCATGTTCGCCATCATCGTGTTCGGGTCGGATGCCTCGGCGCCCGCCGCCGCCATCGCCTCGGCCATGCGATCCATGTTCGCGATGATCCCGTTGATGCCGTTGGTCACGAACCGGGTGTCGTCGAGGCGGCGAAGCTCTGCGGCGAGCCGCCGCCCCCAGGTCGAGCCGATCGGCGAGCCCAGCTCGAGGATCTCATTCCCGATCGAGTACATGATGACGCTGGGGTGGTTGCGGTCCTTCGCCACCATCGCCGCGACGTCGTGCCGCCACCGCTCGGCGAACACGACCGAGCCGTCGAACGCGGTCTTCGAGCGCGTCCACACGTCGGTCAGCTCGTCCATCACGAGTACCCCGTACCGGTCGCACGCCTCGAGCACGGCGCGGCTGGCCGGATTGTGCGCACTGCGGATCGCGGTGAACCCCGCCTCCTTCAGCAGCCGGATGCGACGGTCGTCGGCGCCGGCGAAGGTCGCGGCCCCGAGTACGCCGTTGTCGTGATGGATGCACGCCCCCCGCAGGTTCACCGGCTCGCCGTTGATGCGCAATCCCCGTGCCGGATCCAGCTGCAGGGTGCGGATGCCGAAGGTGGTGGCATCCTCGTCCAGCACCCCGCCCTCGAGGTCCGTCAGCGTCGTGTTCAGCCGGTAGAGCGCGGGATCGGCGATACTCCACAACCGCGGAGAATCGACCGGCAGCCGCACCCGAACCGTAGCGTCCTCGCCCGGCATCGCTGTCACCGGCGCCGATCCCGACGCCACCTCCGCACCGTCCGGCGCGACGACCGACCAGGCCAGCCGGGTGAGCCGCGTATGACGCGTCTCGTTCTCGACGGTCGTGTCCACGACGACGACCGCCCGGTCGGCGTCCACATCCGGTGTGGCGATCTGCACGCCGTCGAGTCCGATGTGCACCGGGTCCGACACGATGAGGTGCACCGGTCGGTAAATTCCGGCGCCGGAATACCACCGGGAGTCCTTGTACGCCCGAGCCTCCACCGTCAGCCGGTTCGCCTCGCCGAAGCGGA
>CAXTES010000042.1:0-5857 GCA_964243215.1 uncultured Microbacterium sp.
GGATGAGGCCCGCAAGCTGATCAACTCCCTCGCCGGCCTGATCACCGCCGCCGCCCCGGAGATCAGCGACATGCACGCCCGTTCGCTGCGCGACGGGCTGCGGTCGCTGCAGCTGGCGTTCCGCGAGGCATCCGTCATCCCGGATCCGATCGGTCAGGGCCCCGGCGAGAAATGGACCGGACCGGTCACCTGAGGTTTCGATCAACCCGTGATGCCGAGGGATGCCGCCCCGCGCTGCACCGCGTCGATCGTGTGCCGCACGGCCTCGTCGTCGGTGCCGTGGTTGCTCACCGCGAACCGCACCACCGTGCGGCCCTGCCAGGTCGAGGACGACGCCCACACGGTGCCCTCGGCGCGCAGCCAGTCGCCGAGCGCGGCGGTGGCGGCATCGTCGTTTGCGGCGAGGCAGACCTGGGTGAATACGACGTCGTTGAGCACCGTCAGCCCGGGGATGCCACCGAACCCCTGCGCGAGAGCCGTCGCCGCGTCGGCGAGGGACTCGACGAGAGCGACCACACCGCGACTTCCGAGCGACCGCAGCGTCGCCCACACCGGCACGCCGCGGGCACGGCGCGACAGCTCGGGCACCCGATCGTACGGATCGGAGATCGCCTCGACCGCGGGCAGGTACGCGGCGTGCGCGCCGAGCGACGCCGTCATCGCCGCCTCGTCGCGCACGATGGCCACACCGCAGTCGTAGGGCACGTTGAGGGTCTTGTGCGCGTCGGTCGCCCACGAGTCGGCATCCGCGAATCCCGCGACCAGATGACGCAGTCGCGGGCTCGCCGCCGCCCACAGCCCGAACGCCCCGTCGATGTGCACCCAGGCGCCGGATGCCTTTGCCACCGCGATCGCGGCGGCGAAGTCGTCGAAGGCACCCGAGTGCACGTCGCCCGCCTGCAGCGCCACGACGG
The DNA here is from genome assembly GCA_964243215.1 of uncultured Microbacterium sp. Classification (GTDB taxonomy): domain Bacteria; phylum Actinomycetota; class Actinomycetes; order Actinomycetales; family Microbacteriaceae; genus Microbacterium. Next base: position 915 of record CAXTES010000042.1, read on the forward strand.
TCGGGGCGTCGTCCTCGGCCAGCGCGCGAGCCAGTCCGTCGACATCGATGCGGCCCTGCGCGTCGGCGCCGACCGTGCGCGGCGCGCCGAGGCCCGCGATGCGACCGCTGAGCACGACCGAGGTGTGCACCGCATCGCCGGCGAGGAAGCGCACCCGAGGCGCTGCGGCGAGCCCGTCCAGCGGATCGTGGCCGCGCGCACGCAGCACCGCGTCGCGCGCGGTCACCAGGCAGGCGAGGTTCGCGCTGGTCGCGCCGGTCGCGAAGCCGACACCGCTTTCGGGCGGAAGCGTCAGCAGCTCGAGGAGCCACCGCGCGGCGATCTCCTCGACCGCCGCCGTCGCGGGGGTGGGCTGGCGCGACCCGGTGTTCTGGTCCCACGCCGAGACGAGCCAATCCGCCGCGAGGGCGGCGGGGTAGGTGCCGCCGATGACGAATCCGTAGAACCGCGGCGAGCCCATCGCCATCAGGCCGGGCTCTGCCGCGATGGCCAGCTCGGTCACGACGGCCGCGGCATCCGTCCCGTTCTCGGGCAGGGTCCGATCGAGGGAACCGAGGATGCCGTCGACGTCCGCCTCGGGACGGATCGGCCGCTCGGCCAGGGTGTCGAGCCACTGCAGCGCGAAGCGGTGCGCGGCCTCCAGCGCCCGCCGGTACTGCTCGGGCGAGTCGGACCCATCGTGCACGGGGTTCTCCCTCCGCGGCGTCGCCCCAGCGACGGTCACCGCCATGAGCGCCCGGGTGCGCTCGGTGATACCAGTGTGGCGGGCGCGGTCGAGCGGCGTCGAGTCCGCAGCGTCACGGCGAACGGACGAGCTCGACCGTGAGGGAGTCCACCAGCACCGCGACCCGGTCATCTGCGGCCCAGCGCCTCGCCAGCCGCGCGAGCACGGTGTCCAGCTCTGCGGGTGAGAGGCCGGGGACGAGCTCGAGGCGCACGACGAGCTCGGGAGCGCGCAGCCGGGCGTCGGGATCGCCGGGTCGCAGGCTCAGGTCGATGACGGCGAGCTCGCCCGAGATGCTGTCGTGCAGGCCGGTGAAGACCTCCGGCGAGACGTAGCTCGGCTCCCACGGCTGCCGCTGCCCGATCGCCCACACCGCGGGGCGGCGCAGCACGAACTCGGTGTCCGATCCGGGATCGATCACGATGAGCTCGGTGTCGTCGCCCGCGGCGGCCAGCGCCGTCCGCACACCGTCGGCGGGGATCGGCCGGGCCGCGGCATCCCACTGCCGCATCGTGTCCACCGAGGTGAACACCGGCAGCACGGGACGCCCGTCGGGCGCGGCGACGGTCACGATCGACAACTCCTGGGTTCTGTCGACGGCCAGGCCGTGCGGACCCGCGTCCTGCTGCGCGACCTCGTCGGAGCCGCCCTGCTGCGCGACGAGCGGGATGAGCAGGCGGGCGGTGCGGTACGCGTCCACCACGGCGACCTGATCGCCGGAACCCGCCCGGAAGGCCGTGAGCGCGGCCCACAGGTCCGGGTCGGGGCTGCCGTCGTCGGCCGCGTGCGCGTTCGGTTCGAACCGCCGGCCCGACCACGGCACGCCGGCCGAGTCGCCCGCCGGCTCAGTCGCCGGCGACATCCAGCGCCCCGGCGAGCGTGAAGGCCCCCGCGTACAGGGCCTTGCCCACGATCGCCGCCTCGACGCCGAGCGGCACCAGGTCGCGCAGCGCGGCGATGTCGTCGAGGCTCGCGATGCCGCCCGAGGCGACGACGGGCTTGTCGGTGCGCGAGGTCACCTCGCGCAGCAGATCGAGGTTCGGACCGCCGAGCATGCCGTCCTTCGTCACGTCGGTGACGACGTAGCGCGAACAGCCGACCTGTTCGAGCTCCTCGAGCACCTGCCACAGGTCGCCGCCGTCCTGCGTCCAGCCGCGGGCGGACAGTGTGGTGCCCCGCACGTCCAGGCCCACCGCGATCGCGTCGCCGTACCGGCCGATGACGTCCGCGGTCCACTCCGGGTTCTCCAGCGCCGCGGTGCCGAGGTTCACCCGCGCCGCGCCGGATCCGAGTGCCGCCTCGAGACTGGCGTCGTCGCGGATGCCGCCGGACACCTCGACCTGCACCGTCGGCAGCTGGCGGATGACCTCGCGCAGCACCCCGGCATTGTCACCGCGCCCGAACGCGGCATCGAGATCCACCAGGTGGATCCACTGCGCGCCCTGCCGGGCCCAGTCCGCCGCGGCATCCAGCGGGTCGCCGTACGAGGTCTCCGTGCCCGCCGCGCCCTGCGTGAGCCGCACCGCCTTGCCGGCGGCGACATCGACGGCGGGCAGCAGCACGAGGTTCGGCATCGTGACGAGATCGTTCATGGTTCCTCGATCGGCGCGGCGGCTTGCGGGCAGGCGTCCCGCCGGCACGGGCTCACAGGCTAGTCGCGGGCAGGCTCGCGATCCAATTGGACAGCAGGCGGATGCCGGCGGCTCCGGACTTCTCGGGATGGAACTGCGTCGCCGAGAGCGGGCCGTTCTCCACGGCCGCGAGGAACGGCGAGCCGTACGTGCACCAGGTCAACACGGGAATGGGGAAGGGCGGCTGAGTCGGCAGCATCCACTTCTGCGCAGCGAACGAGTGCACGAAGTAGAACCGCTCGTGCTCGATGCCCGCGAACAGCGTCGATCCGGCATCCGGGGCCACGGTGTTCCACCCCATGTGCGGGAGCACGGGCGCATCCAGTTCGGTCACGACCCCGGGCCACTCCCCCAGCCCATCCGTGTCGATGCCGCGCTCGACGCCGCGACCGAACAGCACCTGCATCCCGACGCAGATCCCGAGCACGCGCTGTCCGCCGGCCAGACGCCGGTCGATGAGCTCGTCGCCGCGTGTCGCGCGCAGCGACTGCATGACGGCGCGGTACGCCCCGACCCCCGGCACGACCAGCCCGTCGGCGTCGAGGACGAGCGAACGGTCCGACGTGAGCCGCGCATCGGCACCCGCCGCCGCGAGCGCCTTCACCGCCGAGTGCACGTTGCCGGAGCCGTAGTCGAGCACCGCGACGAGCGGACGTGCGGTCACAGAGCGCCTTTGGTGCTCGGGATGCCGTGGATGAGCGGATCCGGAGCCTTCGCCTGCCGGAACGCGCGCGCGAACGCCTTGTATTCCGCCTCGGCGATGTGATGCGGATCGCGGCCGGCGAGCACGCGAACGTGCACCGTCATCCGCGCGTTGACGCTGATCGCCTCGAGGCTGTGACGCACCAGGGAGCCGGCGAAGTGGGCGCCGATGAGGTGGTGTTCGAATCCCGCTGGCTCGCCGCCGTGGACGAGGTAGGGCCGGCCGCTGAGGTCCACCACCGCCTGCGCCAGCGCTTCGTCCAGCGGCACGACGGCATCGCCGTAGCGCCCGATGCCGGACTTGTCGCCGAGTGCCTGCCCGATCGCAGCGCCGAGCACGATCGAGACGTCCTCGACGGTGTGGTGCACGTCGATGTCGGTATCACCGGACGCGCGGACGGTCAGGTCGGTCAGCGAGTGCTTCGCGAACGCGGTGAGCATGTGGTCGAAGAAGGGGACGGTGGTGTCGACGGAGCTGATGCCGGTACCGTCGAGGTCCAGATCCAACTCGACCGTCGACTCGGTCGTCGCGCGCCGCAAGGAGGCGGTGCGCGGGCCGGTCGTCATGGCGCCGAGTCTATCGACGCGAGTGCGTCGAGGAAGGCGGTGGTCTCCTGCTCGGTGCCCGCGCTCACCCGCAGCGCGTGGGGAATCCCCACGTCGCGGATCAGCACATCGCGGTCGTACAGCGCGCGCCACGTGCGTCCCGGATCGTCGACTCCGCCGAACAGTACGAAGTTCGTCCAGGTCTCGAACGGCTCATAACCGAGCGCGTCCACGGTCGCCGACATCCGATCGCGCTGAGCGACGATGTCATCGACCATGGCGAGCATCGTCGGAGCGTGCCGCAGTGCCGCGGATGCCGCTGCCTGCGTGAGGGAGCTCAGGTGGTAGGGCAGCCGGACGAGCCGCAGCGCGTCGATGACGGCCGGGTCGGCGGCCAGGTAGCCCACCCGTGCCCCGGCGAACGCGAACGCTTTGCTCATCGTCCGGGACACCACGAGCCGCTCGCGGCCGGGCAGGAGCGTCAGCGCGGACCTGGCGTCGCGCGGCGCGAACTCCCAGTAGGCCTCGTCGACGATGACGAGGCCGGCCGTGCTGTCGTAGACGCGCTCGATCACCTCGAGCGGCAGCGGCGTGCCGGTGGGATTGTTCGGCGAGCACAGGAACACCACGTCGGGTTCGGCATCCGCCACCTGCTCGGACGCACTGTCGACATCGATCGTGTAGTCGTGGCCGCGGGTGCCCGCGAGCCATCGAGCCCCGGTCGACCGCGTCAGCAGCGGGTACATCGAGTAGGTGGGGGGGAAGCCGAATGCTGTGCGCCCCGGCCCCGCGAAGGCCTGCAACAGGTGCTGCAGAACCTCGTTGGACCCGTTCGCGGCCCAGATCTGGTCGCTGGTCAGGCCGTGCCCGAGGTATTCGGCGAACCCTTCGCGCAGATCGGTGAACTCCCTGTCGGGGTAGCGGTTGATGTCGTGCAGGGCGTGGGCGACCGAGTCGAGGATGTCATCGGCGACGTCCTGCGGAATCGGATGCGTGTTCTCGTTGACGTTCAGCGCGATCGGAAGCGGCGCCTGCGGTGCACCGTAGGGCGTCATGCCCCGCAGATCATCGCGGAGGGGCAGATCGTCCAGTCGCGGGGTCACCCGTCCCATGGTAGGCGGCGCTGGACGCACCCCCGTCGGGCCGCCTCACCTCGCCGTCGTGTACTCCGCAGGGATCGACAGCTGCTGCCCGGCCGGCACCGTCACCCCGTCGAGCGCGTTGAGTCGCACGATGGCGTCGACCACGTCTCGCGGGTCGGCCCGGGGAGCCACGCGCTCGGCGATCGACCACAGCGACTCGCCGTAGCCGACGGTGACCGTGGCGAAAGAACCCGCCGG
>CAXTES010000042.1:5957-17724 GCA_964243215.1 uncultured Microbacterium sp.
CGATGTCGATGGTGCTCATGGGGATCTCCTGGCTGTGTGGAGCTTCGCATCCGGCGCTCGGCCGGGAGAGTCGGATGCGAAGCTCTTTTCCGAATCTATCTTCGATGTAGTACACTGTCAAGCGCGAAGCGGATCGCAATCCGCTCGAAGACGACACGCGGCGCAGGTGCCGCGAATCGGACCGTCGTGCGGATACCGTTTCGATGAGACAACGTCATCACAGACCTCCGACATTCGAAGACCGCTGCACGCGGAGACAGGAGCAGAACCATGAGCGACGCCGTACAGCGCACCGGCGAGCGGGAGAAGCCGCGCACCCGGCGGCGCAAGAGCCTCAGCGACAAGCAGCTCGCGATCCTGGAGGTGATCCAGCGTTCCATCGCCCGCCACGGCTATCCGCCGAGCATGCGCGAGATCGGCGACGCGGTCGGCTTGAAGTCGCTGTCCAGCGTCACCCACCAGCTCAATCAGCTCGAACTGAGCGGATACCTGCGCCGCGACGCCGGCAAGACCAGGGCGATGGAGGTGCTCATCGACCTGCCGGGCACCGCCACCGAGAGTCCCGCCGACACCTCGCCGTCACTCGGAGACGCGGCGCTGGTGCCGCTGGTCGGACGCATCGCCGCCGGTGTGCCCATCACCGCCGAGCAGCAGGTGGAGGAGATCTTCCCGCTGCCGCGCCAGCTCGTGGGCAAGGGCGAGCTGTTCATGCTGAAGGTCTCGGGGGAGTCGATGATCGATGCGGCGATCTGCGACGGCGACTGGGTCGTCATCCGCGCGCAGGGCACCGCCGACAACGGCGACATCGTCGCGGCGATGCTCGAGGGCGAGGCGACGGTCAAGACCTTCCGTCAGCGCGACGGACACACCTGGTTACTGCCGCGCAACTCGGCGTACGAGCCGATCCTCGGTGATGAAGCCGTCGTGCTGGGCAAGGTCGTCGCGGTGCTGCGGGCGGTCTGACGCCCGGTCCGATCGCACGGCTACCGTGATGGGGTGACGAAGACCCTCCCCTACGGCAGTTGGCCGTCGCCGATCTCGGCCGCGGATGTGGCCGCCGGGACGCACCCGGTCGACGCGGCCCGCTTCGTCGGAGACGACGTGTGGTGGTCGGAGCGGATTCCCGCCGAAGGCGGCCGCACCGCCGTCCGCCGGTGGGCGCGCGACGGGCGACTCGAAACGCTGCTGCCGGAGCCGTGGGATGCGCGGTCCCGCGTCCACGAATACGGTGGCGGCGCATGGGCCGTCACCGACGACGAGGCGCTGGTGTTCGTCGAGAAGAGCGACCAGCGGGTGTGGCTGATGACCGCGTCGTCCCAGCCGCGGCCCCTGACCCCCGCCGGGGCCGGCATGCGTTTCGGGGACCTGACCGTGACGGCGGGGCGACTCGTCGCCGTGCGCGAGACGCACGGCACCGGCGACGGTGTTCCGCCGCGCGACATCGTGAGCATCCCCCTCGACGGCTCGGGCGCGGACGATCCCAGCCGGATCGGCTCGCTCGTGGCGGGCAGCGACTTCCTCGCGTACCCGCGCATCAGCCCGGATGGATCGCGCCTCGCGTGGATCGCGTGGGACCACCCGAACATGCCGTGGGACGGTTCGCAGCTTCGTGTCGGACAGCTGGTCGACGACGCGGTGCACACGTACGACGTCGTCGCCGGCGGCCCGGGCGAATCGGTCGTGCAGCCGGAGTGGGTCGGGGACGACCTGCTGTTCAGCTCCGACCGGACCGGGTGGTGGAACCTCTACCGGTTCTCCGGCGGCCGCGTCGATCCGATCGCAGCGGCCGAGTCCGAGACGGGCGGCCCGCTGTGGAATCTCGGCACCCGCTGGTTCCTGCCGCTGGACGACGGACGCATCCTGGCGGTGCGCACGAACGGCTCCGACGCCCTGGTGCTGATCGATCCGGCCTCCGGCGCGGTCGCACCGGTGACATCGGATGCCACGTCCCGGGTGCTGCTCGACGACGCGCGGGGATCACGGGTGCTGCTGCACGGTGCGGGCGCCCGTACGAGCGGCGGCCTGTGGCTTGTCGACCTCGACGGGTCCGACCCGCGTCCGCACCTGTTGCGCAGTGCCGTCGACACCGAGCCGGATGCCGCCTGGCTGCCTATCGCGCGCGCCGTCGAGGCGGATGGACCCCGCGGAACTGTGCACGCGTTCGCTTATCCCCCGACCCATCCCGAGGTCACCGGCCCCGACGATGAGCGCCCGCCCTACCTCGTTCTCGCGCACGGCGGCCCGACCAGCAACGCCTCGGGTGGAGCATCCCCGGACATCGCCTTCTGGACCAGCCGGGGCATCGGCGTGCTCGACGTCAACTACGGCGGCTCGACCGGTTATGGCCGGGCCTACCGCGAGCGCCTCAACGGTCAGTGGGGCATCGTCGACCGCGACGACGTCGTGGCCGCGGCATCCGGGATCGCGGAGCTGGGGCTGGCGGATGCTGCCCGCCTGGCGATCCGCGGGGGCTCGGCCGGAGGGTGGACGGTGCTGTGCGCGCTCACCGGTTCGGATCGGTTCGCCGCGGGCATCAGCCGGTACGGCGTCGCGGACCTGCGGGCGCTGGCGGCTGAGACGCACGACTTCGAGGCGCGCTACCTCGATTCACTGTTGGGGCCCCTGCCCGCCACCGAGCACGTCTTCGTCGCGCGGTCTCCGCTGTCGCACCCCGAGCGCTTCACCACGCCGATGCTGATCGAGCAGGGACTGGACGACGAGGTGGTGCCACCCTCGCAGTCGGAGGCGGTCCGCGATGCACTCGTCGCGAACCGGATCCCGCACGCGTACCTCGCCTTCGAGGGCGAGTCGCACGGTTTCCGCCGCGCGGAGACGATCATCCGGTCGCTCGAGGCAGAGCTGAGCTTCCTCGGTCAGACGCTCGGTTTCGAGCCTCCCGGCGTGCCGCTTCTGACGCTCGAGGGTCCGGCTGAGCCCTAATCCCGCAGCGCGTACGGGGCGAGCCGGCCCGCCAGCACGGCGGGCACGCGCGCGTGCAGCCGTGTCCCCTCGGGCTGGTGCTCCTGATCGAGGATGATCCCCTGCTCGTGAGCCGCCGACACCAGATCACCCCGCGCGTACGGCACCAGCGCGAGCACCTCGGCCTCCGGCAGGGGCAGCGCCGCTTCGATGGCGGCCCGCAGCGCCTCGAAACCCTCGCCGGTGCGCGACGACACGAACAGCGCGTCCGGGGCGAGTCCGCGCAGCACGAGCCGGGCTCCTTCGTCGACGAGGTCGGCCTTGTTGAACACCACGATCTCCGGGATGTCGCGGCCGCCGACGTCGCCGATCACGTCGCGCACCGTCGCCAACTGGGCCGCCGGATCCGGATGCGACGCATCCACGACGTGCAGGATCACGTCGGACTGACCGACCTCTTCGAGCGTGGAGCGGAAAGCCTCGACGAGCTGGTGCGGCAGGTTCCGCACGAACCCGACCGTGTCGGTGAGCGTGTAGACGCGGCCGTCGGACGTCTCCGAGCGGCGGACCGTGGCATCCAGCGTGGCGAACAGGGCGTTCTCGACCAGCACACCGGCGTTGGTCAGCCGGTTCAGCAGGCTCGACTTGCCGGCGTTCGTGTAGCCGGCGATAGCCACCGACGGGATCGTGTGGCGCTTGCGCTCGGCGCGCTTGGCGTCGCGCGCCGGTCCGAAGTCGCGGATCTGACGCCGCAACTGGGCCATACGCGTGCGGATGCGGCGGCGGTCGAGCTCGATCTTGGTCTCGCCGGGGCCGCGCGAACCCATCCCAGCGCCGCCGGCGCCGACCTGGCCGCCGGCCTGCCGGCTCATCGACTCGCCCCAGCCGCGCAGCCGCGGCAGCAGGTACTCGAGCTGCGCGAGTTCCACCTGCGCCTTACCCTCGCGGCTCTTGGCGTGCTGGCTGAAGATGTCGAGGATGACGGTGGTGCGGTCGATGACCTTCACCTTCACGGCGTCCTCGAGCGCACGGCGCTGGCTCGGGCCCAGTTCCGCGTCGGCGATGACGGTGTCGGCGCCGACGGCAGCGACGATGTCACGGAGCTGCTCCGCCTTGCCGCGGCCGACGTAGGTGGCCGGGTCCGGATGCGGACGCCGCTGCAGCATCGCATCGAGCACGACGGCACCGGCCGTCTCGGCCAGCGCCGCGAGTTCGCGCAGCGAGTTCTCGGCCTCGGTCTGCTCGCCCTGCGGATGCACGCCCACCAGCACGACGTTCTCCAGGCGCAGCTGCCGGTACTCGACCTCGGTGACGTCTTGGAGTTCGGTCGACAGTCCCGGGATGCGGCGCAGCGCCGCGCGCTCCTCGCGGTCCCACTGCTCGCCGTCGGTGTCGACGGCGACCACGGTGTCGTCGTCCTGCAGCGCCTGCGCCGCGCCGAAGATGTGCAGGCCGGAGTGCGCGTCGGCGCGCGCGAGCACGCGGTCGACCGCATCCATCGGCGTTTCGTCCGTTCCCACAGGTGTCGTCATCTCCGTCATGTCCTGCCTCCCGGGCGCGGGCTGCCGCCCCCCGAGCATCTGTGAATTCTAGCCTCCCGTGCCGTCGCGGTCCCCGCTACGCTCGCATCCATGAGAGGCGATCACTACTTCAGCGCCTCACCGAACAGCCCCGCGAACCCCCGGACCATCCGGGTCACCCTCGCCGGCCGCGAGGTCGATATCGCGACGGCGGGCGGTGTCTTCAGTCCCGATCGCGTCGACGTCGGCACCGCGGTACTGCTGGCCAACACTCCCCCGCCGCCTGCCAGCGGCCACCTTCTGGACCTCGGATGCGGGTGGGGTCCGATCGCGCTGTCACTGGCGATGGATGCTCCGCACGCCGAGGTGTGGGGAGTCGATGTGAACGAGCGGGCCCTGGATCTGCTGCGCCGCAACGCCGGCTCGCTCGGACTCGACAACGTCAACGCCGTGACGCCCGACGATGTTCCCGCGGACATCGCGTTCCGCAGCATCCGCTCGAATCCGCCGATCCGTGTCGGTAAGGACGAACTGCACGGTCTGCTCGAGCGCTGGCTGCCGCGGATGGACGAGCGCAGCGACGCCTGGCTCGTCGTGCAGCGCAATCTCGGGTCCGACTCGCTGCAGCGGTGGATCGCCACGACCTTCGACCGCGGATACAGCGTCTACCGCACCGCGACCGGGCGCGGCTACCGGGTCCTGAAGGTGCGTCGTCACGGCGCGCCGCGCACGGGTGCGCTTCCGGCGATCGCCTGACGCTCAGGCCAGGGCGAGCTCGCCCGAGAACACCAGCGTCGCCGGTCCGGACAGCAGCACGTGGGGACCCGCGCCGGCCGGGTCCACGCGCACGCCGAGACGTCCGCCCGGAACGTCGACCGTCCACCGGTTCGGGGCTGCGGGTCCGGCCCACTCGCGCACCGCGAGCGCCGCGGCGGCGACGCCGGTGCCGCAGCTGAGGGTCTCGCCGACGCCGCGCTCGTACACGCGCATCTGCACGAACCCCACGCCGTCGCGCACGAGCGGATCGGCCGGCACGACGAACTCGACGTTCGCGCCGCGCTGGGGTTCGGGCTGCAGCACGGGCGCGCCGGAGAGGTCCAGCGCGTGCAACTCCGCCTCCGAGCCCAGCGCCACCACGACGTGCGGGTTGCCGACGTCGACGCCGAGGCCGGGTCGCGGCACCGGCAGTCCGCGAGCTCGCACCAGCGTGTCGCCCGGCTCGATGCGGAACGGCCCGAGGTCGGCCTCGTAGCCGAGGTCGCTGCGCGTCACCGGCAGCGGTCCGTTGCGGGTCCCGATCACGATCGCGCCCGCGTCGGGAAGCCGCGTGAGACCGGATTCGATGAGGTAGTGCACGAAGACCCGGATGCCGTTGCCGCACATCTCGGCGACGGAGCCGTCGGCGTTGCGGTAGTCCATGAACCAGTCCGCCCCCGCGCCCACCGCATCCGCGCCCTCGTCGATGGCGGACGCGCGCACCGCGCGCAGCACACCGTCGGCCCCGACGCCGAACCGGCGGTCGCACATCGCGGCGACCTGGTCGTCGGAGAGGGTGAGCGTGCCGTCCGGGTCGGGAATCACGACGAAGTCGTTCCCGGTGCCGTGCCCCTTGCTGAACGGCACGGTCTGCGGCATCCCCCGAGTCTACGGTGGGGGGGTCACACCACCCCGGCCAGCTCGCGCGCATCGGCACCGCGGTCGACCCAGTGGATGCCGGGATACCGGCGGAACCACGACACCTGCCGGCGCGCGTAGCGGCGGGTCAGCGCCTGCGTCTCGGCGACGGCCTGCGCCTCGGTCGCCACGCCGGCGAGCTGTGCCAGTGCCTGCGCGTATCCGATCGCTCGCGAAGCGGTCACCCCGCGTTCGAGCCCCCGCTCGCGAAGGCGCGCGACCTCCTCGAGGAGACCGTCGTCCCACATCCCGGCGACGCGGGTGTCCAGGTCGGTGACGAGTCGGTCACGCGGAACCTGCGTGCCGATGACGGTGGTGTGCGGATGCCACAGCGCGGGCTCGTCAGGCAGCGTCGCGCCGTGCGTCGCCGCCCCCTGCGCCAGCACTTCCAGCGCGCGGACGATCCGGCGCCCGTTGCGCGGGTCCACCCGCGACGCGGTCGCCGGGTCGGTTCGTCGCAGGCGCTCGTACAGCACACCGGGGCCCCCGCTCCGCAACTCGCCCTCCAGCTGCCGTCTCGTGTCGGGATCGCGCGGCGGGAACCGGAAGTCGTAGAGCACGCTCGACACGTAGAGCCCCGAGCCGCCCACCAGGATCGCGTCCGCGCTACGACCGTGGATCCCGGTGACGGCGTTCCGCGCGGCATGCTGGTACCACGCCACCGCGGCCTCCTCGGTGACGTCGAGCACGTCGAGGAGGTGGTGCGGGATGCCGCGCCGCGCGGCGGCGGGGAGCTTCGCGGTGCCGACGTCCATGCCGCGATACAGCTGCATCGCATCCGCGTTCACGATCTCGACCCGGCGGCCCCGGCCGGCGAGTGCCTCGGCGAGGTCGAGCGACAGCGCGGACTTGCCCGTGCCGGTCGCACCGACGACCGCCCACAGCCTCGGCTCGTTCGTGTCCGGTGCCGCCGTCTCGACCGGTCCGATCACACGCCGACGCGCAGCGACGGCAACCCGAGTGACACCTGCCCGGGTGCCGCCGGCACGGCGCACGACTCGCTCTGCGTCCGGTCCCACGCGTCGCCGGCCCGCGTGCGGCGGATCCGCAGCGGCGCGTCGGCCAGCAGGTGGAACGGCGCCGCGCGCGTGACCACCACGGTGACGACATCGCCCGGGCGCGGAGCGTCCGAGGCGGGCGGAGCTTCGAAGTGGACGAGACGGTTGTCCTCCGCGCGTCCGGTGAGACGGTGCGTCGCGGCATCCTTCTTGCCCTCGCCGACCGAGACGAGCACCTCGAGCCGTCGACCGACCTGACGGGCGTTCTCGGCGAGCGAAATCTGCTCCTGCAGCGCGATCAGCCGGTTGTAGCGCTCCTGCACGACCGCCTTGGGCACCTGATCGGGCATGGTCGCGGCGGGTGTGCCCTCGCGGATCGAGTACTGGAACGTGAACGCCGAGGCGAACCGCGCGCGCTCGACGACTCGCATCGTGTCCTCGAAGTCCCCGTCGGTCTCGCCGGGGAATCCGACGATGATGTCGGTGGAGATGGCAGCGTCGGGGATGCGGTGGCGGACGCGATCGAGGATGCCGAGGAACCGTTCGCTGCGGTACGAACGGCGCATCGCCTTCAGGACGCGGTCGCTGCCGGACTGCAGCGGCATGTGCAGCTGCGGCATGACAGCGGGCGTCTCGGCCATCGCGTCGATGACGTCGTCGGTGAATGCGGCGGGGTGCGGGCTCGTGAATCGGATCCGCTCGAGCCCTTCGATCTCGCCCGCGGCGCGCAGCAGTTTGCCGAACGCCTCCCGGTCGCCGAACTCGACCCCGTAGGAGTTGACGTTCTGTCCGAGCAGGGTCACTTCGATCGCACCGTCGTCGACGAGGAGGCGGATCTCGTTGAGGATGTCGCCGGGCCGACGGTCCTTCTCCTTGCCTCGCAGGCTGGGCACGATGCAGAAGGTGCAGGTGTTGTTGCATCCGACCGAGATCGACACCCATCCCGAGTGCACGCTGTCGCGCTTGGCCGGCAGCGTCGAGGGGAACACCTCGAGCGACTCGAGGATCTCCAGCTCGGCCGCGCCGTTGTGACGCGCGCGCTCGAGCATGCCCGGCAGTGAGCCCATGTTGTGCGTGCCGAACACCACATCGACCCAGGGGGCCTTGTCCAGCACGGTCTGCTTGTCCATCTGGGCGAGACAGCCGCCCACGGCGATCTGCATCCCGTCGTGGCGGTCCTTGCGTGACTTGAGGTGACCGAGCGTGCCGTACAGCTTGCCGGCCGCGTTGTCGCGAACGGCGCACGTGTTGATGACGACCACGTCGGGCTCGTCGCCGAGTCCGGCCGGAACGTAGCCCGCCGCCTCCAGCGACCCGGACAGCCGCTCGGAGTCGTGCACGTTCATCTGACAGCCGAACGTGCGCACCTCGTACGTGCGCACCGAACCGTCGTCAGCACGCGCGGTCTGCGCGGCGAGGACGGTCGTGAGCGGGGCCGAAGTCATGGTGCGCCCATTCTACGAGGGGTCGCACCGCGGCTGACCGTTCGACGGCTCAGCGGATGAGCAGGCGGATCCGGCCCGCGGAAAGCGCGGTGAACCCGACCGCCATCGCGCCCAGTACGGCCAGGGCCACCCATGCCGGGATGATCGCATCGCCGATGTAGATGTCGACGCCGTAGAAGTCGCGGAGGGCGTCCGCGGCCTGCGCGACGCCGCCCGTGAGAGTGTCGAGCGTGTCGGCGGTGAAGGGGCGGCGCAGCAGCATCGCGGCCTGCGCGAACGGCAGCGCGTTGACCGTCGAGGCCACCGAGTCCGGAAGCGATCCGACCGGGATGTACGCGCCGGCGATGAACCCCAGCACGGTGCCGATCACCGTGTTCAGCGCGGACGAAGCGCTCGTGGTGCGCACGAACGAGATCGCCAGCGACGACAGGGCGGTGAATCCGGCGCAGCACAGCGCCGTGATTCCGGCGATCTGCAGAACGCGCACCGGCGTCAGCCACACCTGGTCGACCAGTCCCAGGTACAAGATGCTGAGGGTCAGGACCACCGTCGACATGATCAGCGCCACCGCGATCGCCGCGACCAGATACCCGAGCACGAGCTGGCCGCGACGAATCGGCGAGACGAGGAAGTCGGCGAACCGGCCGGACTGGCGATCCTCCACGATGACCGTCAGGGCGCCCAGACCCGTCGTGATGGTCGACAGCAGCACGATCCCGGAGAACATCCAGCTGTCGACGAAGCCGCTGACCTGGATCGCGGTCGCCTGCGGGTAGGTCTGCTGCAGCCCGTCGACCTGCAGCCGCGAGAGGAACAGCGTGTACAGCAGGAACAGCACGATGCCGCTCAACAGCGAGAAGAACACGTTGAGACGGTCACGGAAGAACAGCCGCAGGTTCCGTCCGATCAGCGCGAGGACGACCGTCATGCCGCGACCGGGGCATCGTCGTGGGAGTGCCCGGTCAGGGAGAGGAAGACGTCGTCCATGCGGCCGTGTAGGAATTCGAAGTCGAGCACCCGGTCGCCGTGTGATGCCAGCAGCCGCCGCGCCTCGGCGGCGTCGGTGACCGCGATGACGAGACGGCCGGCGTCGCGCTCGACGGTCAAACCTTCGGCGCTCGCGGCCGCGGCGAGTTCGTCCGGCGCCGCGGACAGCACGGTCAGGACACTGCGGCTGTACCGGGCACGCAGCGCGGCGGGGGTGTCTTCGGCCACGATGCGGCCGGCATCGATGATGCAGACCCGGTCGGCCTCCTCGGTCTCTTCCATGTAGTGGGTGGTGAGGAAGACGGTGATGCCGCGCTCTTGGCGCAGCTGCTGCACGGTGGACCAGACCGCGGCACGGCTGCCCGGATCCAGGCCCGCGGTCGGCTCGTCGAGGAACAGGATCACCGGGTCGCCCAGCAGCGCTCGGGCGATGTCGACCCGCCGGCGCTCGCCGCCCGACAGCCGGCCGTAGGGACGCGTGAGGAACGACCCGAGTCCGACCAGATCGCTCAGCCGCGCGACACGGTCGGACTCCTGTCGGCGGTCCAGACCCATCAGCCGTGCGCGCAGGCGCAGATTCTCGAACGCTGTCAGTTCGGGGTCGAGCAGCGACTGCTGGAAGACCACGCCGATCTGTCTACGGACCTGCTCACCGTCCCGCCGCACGTCGAAGCCGGCCACACGCACCGTTCCCCGATCGAAGGGAAGCACCGTCGTCAGGCAGCCGATCGTCGTCGACTTGCCCGCACCGTTGCTGCCGAGGAAAGCGAACACCTCGCCGTCGCCCACCGTGAAGGTGATGTCATCGACCGCCGTGACCGCGCGGTAGCTTTTGGACAAGCCACGCACTTCGATCCCCATACCGCCCCGTTCCCCGTCCTGCTGGACCGTTGCAGTCTCGCATAGCCGTCAGCGCTCCGAGGCGGCCTCCGCAAGCGCCTCGCGCGCGGCATCCATGGCCACGGAGCTGCGGTATCCACGCCGCGAGAGCTGTGCTGCCAGTCGCCGGAGCGCGGCATCCGGGTCCACCCCGCGCATCGCCGTGGCGCGCTGGCGCGCGAACGCGAGTGCCCGCTCGGCGTCGTCGTCAGGCAGCGAGGCGATGACCGCGTCGGCGACGTCACGCGGGATGCCGCGTTTCGCGAGGGTCTGGGCGAGCACCTGACGTCCCTGCCCCTTGCGCTCCGTGCCCGAGCGGACCAGCTGCTCGGCGAGGGCGGCGTCGTCCAGATAGCCGCGGCGCAAGAATCCGGCCAGGACCTCCTCGACCGCCGTCGTGTCGAGGTCTCGCTCTGCGACAACCGCGCGCGCCTCGCGCACGGACAGCGACCGCGTGCGCAGCTTGCGCAGCAGGTTGCGCTCGGCGATATCGCGCTCGATCTGGCCACAGGCGTCGTAGCCGTCGTCGTCGTACTCGGTGTACTCGGCCTCATCGTCGGACCGACCGGCGTCGCCGAAAAGAGGTATCACGGGGGCGAGCGCGCTGCGCTCGCCCCCGTCGGGAGTCGTCACGGTCAGGCCGGCCGGCGCTTGGCCAGCTCGTCCATCGCCGCGGGAGCGGCACCCTCCGCCGTCTTGGGCACGCCGATACCGAGCTTCGCCTTGATCTTCGACTCGATGTCGGCCGCGATGTCCTCGTTCTTGAGCAGGAACGCGCGCGCGTTCTCCTTGCCCTGGCCGAGCTGTTCGCCGTCGTACGTGTACCAGGCGCCGGATTTCTTGACGATCTCGTGCTCGACGCCGAAGTCGATCAGGCTGCCTTCGCGCGAGATGCCGGTGCCGTAGAGAATGTCGAACTCGGCCTGCTTGAACGGCGGCGCCATCTTGTTCTTGACGACCTTGACGCGGGTGCGGTTGCCCACCGCGTCCGTGCCGTCTTTGAGCGTCTCGATGCGACGGATGTCGAGCCGGACCGACGCGTAGAACTTCAGCGCCTTACCGCCGGCGGTGGTCTCGGGCGATCCGAAGAAGACGCCGATCTTCTCGCGCAGCTGGTTGATGAAGATCATCGTCGTATTGGTCTGGTTCAGCCCACCGGTGAGCTTGCGCAGCGCCTGCGACATGAGCCGCGCCTGGAGTCCGACGTGCGAGTCGCCCATCTCGCCCTCGATCTCGGCACGCGGCACGAGAGCGGCCACCGAGTCGATGACAGCGAGGTCGATCGCGCCCGAGCGCACCAGCATGTCGGCGATCTCGAGCGCCTGCTCACCGGTGTCGGGCTGGG
>CAXTES010000043.1:0-17566 GCA_964243215.1 uncultured Microbacterium sp.
GTGCCGGGCGATCGGATCCACGCCGATGCCGAAGCCGGCGAACCGCCGCCGGTGCAGGCCCGAGATGCCGGCGGTGACCGCGCACAGCCGCGGCAGGCCCGCGAACGCCGCCGTGGGCTGGTCGTCCGCGAACAGCGTGCCGCCGCCGAGCACGACCGCGTCGGCGGAACCGATCGCGGCCGACATCCCGCCGATACCCGATGCCCGCAGTCGCGGTGCGCCGACCCGGCGTCCGACCGCACCGAGATCGAGTGCGCGGGCGTCGGCGCCCCGCTCCCGCAGCGCGTCGACGAGCGCGTCGGTCAGCAGGGCGTCGCCGAGGTTCTGGGGGTGACCGTCCGCCGCGGTGCGGTCCGCCGACACCACGAGGATCCTCATGCGGCCACCGGCTCGGAACGCGGCAGCCGCGCCCTGCCGCGCACCAGTCCGCCCAGCAGCGCGAACAGCAGCAGCTCGCATCCGACGCTGACCCACGCGAGCGCGGACGCGCCGCCCAGGGTCGCCGCCAGCACGGCGGACCCGATCGCGACGGTCGCGACCGCGCAGGTCGCCACGAGTCGCTGCAGGATGAAGCCCCACGCCATCGCCAGCGCGACGACGAAGTAGTTGGTCCACTTCGGGATGACGGATGCCGCGACGACCAGGAACACCGCGGGGGCCAGCGTGCCGCCGGTCAACGCGTTCAGCGGCAGGAACAGCAGCGCGAGTCCCCCGGCGGCGACGAGTCCGGCGCCCGCGAACCCGGCGAGCCACGGCATCGCCCGCACCGCGCCGGCGCGCAGCCGCGGGATCAGCTGCGCCGCGACCGTCGCGGGCAGGAACTCCAGCGGCTGCACCAGTCGATACGCGACCGCCAGTGGCTCGGCGGCCGCAACCCCCAGCAGCAGCGTGCCGATCACGAGCGGCGCCTGCGAGTACAGGCTCGACAGCGAGCCCGAGACGCCGAATTCGAGGATGCGCGCGTAGACCCGGCGCGGCAGCACGGCATCCCGCGGCAGCGTCCGCCGTGCACGGACGAACGTGACGGCGAGCACGGCCGCGCTCGCGGCGGCCAGGCCGATCAGCGGCATCGGCGACGACGCGGCGAACGCCCAGACCAGCAGCGGCAGCTTCAGGACCACGAGCGCGGCCTCGGGCGCCGCGTACGCCGCGTCGCGGCGAGCCACCAGCAGCGGTGCGCGGGTGGTGCGGGTCACCGAGTCGCACACCCCGCTGACGGCCAGGGCGATGAGCACGGGCCACATCCCGGTGCGCGACCCGGGTGCGAGCGCGATCGTCACGAGCGCGGCGACGGCCCCGCCGCCGGCGAGGAGCAGATGGAAGGCGGTCGCGCGCACGTGCAGCGCCCGGCCGAGCTGGGACTGCGGCGTCTGGAGCAGGAACGGCGACGCGCCGGAGTCGGTGAAGATCGCGAACGCGCTGAGCACCCCGAATCCCGCCACCAGCGTCGCGCGCTCACCGCCGGTCGCGGTGGCCAGCAGCACGAGCAGCACGACGAGCTGCACGGCACGCGACCCGCCCGCCGCGGCGGCGGGCATCGCGAGTCGGGCGAGGCGCATCATGCTCTCACCGCCACCTCGCGCACCGCATCGGCCAGCACCGCCGCCGAGGCATCCCAGGAGAACCGCTGCGTCAGCGCCGCCGCGGCCGTGTCGTCCAGGGCCGGCACCTCGCCGTCCGCGAGCCGCCGCAGCGCTGCCGAGATCGAGTCGACATCGGTCGGGTCGAGGTAAGCGGCGGGCGCGTCGGCGAGGATCCAGTGGAACACCGGGATGTCGCTGACCGCGAGCGGTGCGCCCGCGACGGCGGCCTCGACGACCGGCAGCCCGAACCCCTCGGCGAGGCTCGGGAAGACGACCCCCGCGGCGCCGCGGTACAGCTGGGCGAGCTCGGCATCGTCGACATATCCGGTCCGCACCGCGCCGCCGGGCCAGTCGATCGCGTCGTCGGCGTAGATCGCCGATCCGCCGCCGACCACCACGAGCGGCATCGCCGCCCGCTCCGCCGTCGTCAACCGTCCATACGCCTCGGCCAGCCGGCGCAGGTTCTTGCGAGGATCCAGGCTGCCGACCGTCAGCAGGTAGCCGCGTCGACGGAGCCCGCGCGCGGCGAGCACGCCGTCGGCCGCGGCGCCGCGGGCGAACAGCTCGCTCGGCGCGTTCGGTGCCACCCGAACCGGTGCCCTCGTGTGGGCTCGCACCTGCTCGGCCACCGGCTCGCTGACCGCGACGATCGCCGAGGCCGAGCGCAGATGGGCGCGCAGCAACGGCGCGTGCGTCCAGACGTACCGCCTCGAGTACCACGCCGGGTCGGTGAGCACGAACAGGTCGTGCACCACGACCACGTGCCGGCGGTGCCACAGCGGGGCCCGCGACGTCAGCGACACCAGCACCCGCCCGCGGGCGCGCAGCGGCAGCACCGCGAGCGCCCATCCCCACACCCGGCTCCCCCGCGCCCACCATCCGGCCGGGGCGACCGGCGCGATGCCGTCGTGGCGGGTGATGCGGTCGGACAGCTCGCGGGCGTACCGCTGCTGGCCGGTCACCCGCTGCGGCCGGAACGCCTCGTTCACCAGCGCCCGGCGGCGCCGACCGGGGGGCACCGCCCGGTTCACGCGGCCTTCCCCGTCCACTCGCGAAGCTCCCGTTGGAAGCGGGAGGTATCGAAGTGGGCGGCCCGGCGGCGAGGCAGGTCCGGATCGATGCCGGCGACGTTCGCGACCGCCGCCGCCAGTTCGTCGCGCTGCCAGGTCGAGACGTGGGATCCGGTGACCCCGTCGACGACCGATTCGGTGGCGCCGCCGACCGCGTTCACGAGCACCGGAGCGCCGGCGGCCATCGCCTCCACGGGCATGATCCCGAAGTCCTCGACGGGCGGGAACACGAACGCCAGGCACCGCTGGTACAGCGCGTACAGCAGCGCGTCGCTGGGACGGTCCACGAAGCGGACGTCCACGGATGCCTCCGCACCCAGCCGTTCGAGGCTCTCGCGCTCGGGTCCGCGGCCGGCCAGCACCACCGGCACCCCGGCCGCCTCACCGGCCGCGATCACCAGGTCGAGCCGCTTGTACGACACGAACCGCGACGCGCCGAGCAGGAACGTCTCGGGCAGGTCGGCCAGCGCCGCGGCATCCGCCCGCCCCAGAACCGATGTCCAGTCGGGGACCGCGGTGATCTCGGCGACCGACACCGGTGGATGCAGCACGGTGACGTCGTCGCGGCCCCAGCAGTCGCGGATGCGGCGGCGCACGAAGTCGCTGTTGGCGGCCATGACCGACGCCGACCCGGCGAAGGCGCGATCGCGGCGGCGCAGCGGCACCGACGCGGCGCGTGCGAGCCGTCCCGACCCGCGCGGGTCGAGTTCGGGCGTCCACAGGTAGCGCGCCGGTGTGTGCACGTACACGAACGTGTCGGGTCGGTCGGCTCCGGGCGGACCGGCGACGTGGTGGGCGAACAGGTGCGAGCTGACGAGCACCCAGTCGTACTCGCTGGTGTCGGTGCGCGCCCACGTGGCCGACATGAACGGCAGCGCGAGCGCCTTCGAGCGGCGCAGCGGCACCCGCGACAGCCAGCTCTCGCGCACCCGGCGATCCCGGTAGCGGTCCGGATCGTCTTTCCACAGGCACATCACGTCGGCTTCCGAGAACGCGTCGACCATGGCATCCAGCACGCGCTCCGAGCCACCGTCGCGGGCGATCCACTCGTGCACGATGAGCGAGTTCATGCGGTGCGGCCGGCCGCCAGGAGCCGGTCGGCGATCTCGTCGCCGCAGGTGCGGATCTGCCCGATGCACCGCCGGAAGAACGCGTCGTCGCGTCCCCACGGGTCGGAGATGTCCTCGTCGACGCCGGGATCGAGCCCGCGTCGGGCGGCGGCGGCGGCGGTCATCGCCCGCATGCCGTCCGCGGGATCCGCTGCCGGCGGTGTGCGCACCGGGCGGCTCAGGCGCAGGAACTGGGTGAGCATCTGGACGCGGGATGCCGCCGACGGCGCGATGCGCACGACGGCCGCGCGCTGGCGAGCCGTCATCGTCAGCACCAGGTCGGCATCCTCGATCGCGTCCGGTTCGAGCGCGGTGATGCGGTGCTCGTCGGGGTCGACGCCGAGGGCACGGATCCCCTCCCGGATCACCTGCGGCATCGCGACGGTCGGCGCCACGTCGGTGCCGGCGGAGGTGACCTCGACGGTGCCGCGCGACAGCACCGCGTCGAGCCGGGCGCGCAGCAGCGCCGCGGCGTACGCCGAGCGGCAGATGTTGCCGGTGCACACGACGAGGATGCGGAACGGCCGGCCGCGACGGACCGGCGCGGGCGCGCTGAGGGTCGACAGGTCCAGATCCATCACGACACGCTCTCGTAGGTGTACGTGTACGACCCGTAGCCGTACGCCGCCGCGCCGGACTGCGGCACCTTCGTCAGCACCACCCCGCGGGTGTGCGCACCCGACCCGGCGAGGGACCCGAGTGCCTGCCGAAGCTGCGTCTTGGTCACGCTCTGCGCGCTCGCCACGACGATCGCGCCGTTGCCGAGCCGGCTCATCACCGCGGCATCCGCAACCGGCAGCACCGGCGGGGCGTCGATGACGACCGTGTCGAACTGGGAGCCGAGCGCGGCGATCAGCTCGGCCATCGCGTCGGAGCTGACGAGTTCGCCGGCGTTGGGAGGTCGCGAGCCCGACGGCAGCACGAACAGGTCGGCGTCGCCCCACGGCTGCAGCGCGTCGACGAGCCGCACGGTACCCACCAGTACGTCCGACAGTCCGACCGCGCCTTCGATGCCCATCTTCTTCGCCACGGTCGGACGACGCAGGTCGGCGTCGACGAGGCATGTGGTCACCCCGCCGGACGCGAGCGCGATCGCGAGGTTGACGCTCGTGGAGGTCTTGCCCTCGCCGGCGATCGCCGACGTCACGACGTAGACGTGCGACTCCTCGTCGCCGGCGAGGAAGCGCAGGTTGGCGCGGATGCGCCGGTACGCCTCGGCGGGCGGACTCGTCGGGTCGGTGGCCACCACGAGCGGGTCGATGTCGGCGTCGTCGCGCTGCGGGATGCCGCCGAGGATCGGCAGGTCGGTGACCGACTCGACGTCCGCGATGCCGCGCACCCGGGTGTCCAGCGCGCGGCGCAGGTACGTGATGCCGATCCCGCCGAGCGCGCCGAGCAGGGCCGCGAGCGCCACCGTGACGGGCACGTCCGGGCTGGAGGGTGCTTCGGGCGGCGCCGCCTCGGCGAGCACCGAGATGCGCACCTGTGCGGTGCCGTCGGCGCTCTCGGGAACGAGCCCGGCCACCGCATCCGCGAAGGAGGCGCTGATGGCGTTGGCCAGTTCGGCCGCACCGCGCGCGGACGTGTCGATCGCGGTGATCTCGATGATCGCGGTGTCCAGGGGCGTCGTGGCGCGCACGCTCTCGGCGAGCTCGTCCGACGGCACGCCCAGGCTCAGCTGCGAGATCACCGGATCGAGCACGAGCGGCGTGGTGATGACATCCGCGAAGCTCTTGACGGCCGACTGGGTGAACGTGTTGCCCTGCGACAGTTCGGCGACCGTCGACGACGACTGCGTCGACACGAACACCTTCGCGGTTGCTTCGAACTTGGGCGTCTGCACGAGCGTGAACAGCGCCGCGAACGCCACCGCCGCCACCGTCGTCGCGGCGATCAGGTACCAGTTGCGCCGGATGACGTTCCAGATCTCTCTCACGTTCACGCGGTTCCACCTCACGATGTGTCGGGCGTTGCCGGCCACGTCGTCGGGACCACTGCGACGGAGAGCTCCGTCTGCGCCAGTGTCGCACAGCGATCCGCCCGAACCATTCGCGGTCACGAACTCGTAGCAAAGCGGTAATACGCCGGTGTTAGCGTGGCCGTCCCACCACCGCGAGGGGACCGCTCATGGCCAACGCGTTGCGACAGCTCATCGGCGAGACAGAATCGGAGACGGTCCTCGAACCACGGACCGGCGACGTCCGGATTCGAATCGGTGCCGACTTCCCGGCACGGGGGTCCGTCGCGCCCGGGCGGCCGGGCGGCTACCGCCCGGACATCGAGGGGCTGCGCGCCGTCGCGGTCGTGCTCGTACTCCTGGCCCACACCGTCCTGGTGCCGGCGGGTGGATTCCTCGGCGTCGACGTGTTCTTCGTCATCAGCGGATTCCTCATCACGGGCCTGCTGATGCGCGAGTACCGACGCACCGGCAGCTTCTCGTTCGCGCAGTTCTACGCGCGCCGCGTGCGGCGCATCCTGCCCGCCGCCATCGTGGTGCTGATCGTCACCGTCGGCGTCGGATTCTTGCTGCTGAGCCGGCCGAAGGCCGAATCGGTCGCGGTCGACGGCGTGTGGTCGCTGCTGTTCGCCGAGAACTGGCACCTGATCGCGCAGGGCACCGACTACTTCCAGGCGAGCGCCGCCATCTCGCCGCTGCAGCACTACTGGTCGCTCGCGGTCGAGGAGCAGTACTACTTGCTCTGGCCGCTTCTGCTCCTGCTGCTGCTGACCATCGCGGCCGCCCGCGCCCGGCGGCGCGGCACCGCGGCCGCCCGCACGGTGACCGCGGCGCTCGCCGTCGCTGTCGCGGCGTCGTTCGTGTGGTCGGCGGTGTTCGCCTTCACCGCACCGACCTTCGCCTACTTCGACACGCTGGGTCGGGTGTGGGAACTGGGTGCCGGAGCACTGATCGCCGCATCCGCCGCCGCCTGGGCGCAGCTGCCCTCGTGGTCGCGTCCGGTGCTGGCGTGGCTGGGGCTCGCGGTGCTGATCGTCGCGGCGGTGCTGACCTCGCCGGCGATGCCGTTGCCGGCGCCCACCGCGCTGGTCGCGGTCGCCGGCGCCGGGCTGGTGATCGCGGCGGGGATCGGCGGCCAGCGCGGGCTGTGGCCGCTGACCAACCCCGTGACGCGGTACATCGGCCGCATCTCGTTCTCGCTGTACCTGTGGCACTTCCCGGTGGTGATCTACTCGCGGATCGTCTTCGGCGCCGACAACCCCCTCGTCGCCCCGCTCGCCCTCGCACTGACGGTGGTGCTGTCGGTCGCGTCCTACCACCTCGTCGAAGAGCCTTTCCGCACCATGCGGCGGCGGACGGTGAAGTCCACGTCGTCCTCGCGTCCGTCGGCGGAGACGACCACCAAGCTGAACCGGCGCAAGCTGTCGTACGGCGCCCTGACGGTCGGTACCGCCGCGACGGTCGCCCTGGTCATCCTCGCTCTGCTGCGCGTCGGTCCGGTCGCTGCGACCCCCGCGCTCGCCGGCGCCGCGACGCCCGCGCCGGGAGCCTCGGCGGCCACTCCCGCGGACGGCACCGGCGCACTGGATGCCCGCGCGCAGCAGATCCAGACCGCGCTGCGCGACACGGCATGGCCCGAGCTGAGCCCCTCCGTCGCGCAGTTCGGCGAGAATGGCCGCGACGTCGTGGCGACCGAGTGGGAGGTCGACGGATGCCTCGGCCTCGACGGCGCGCAGGTGGACGACCCGCGCAGCAACGCGCAGCGGTGCACCTACGGCAACCTGCAGGCCGACGCCGCCCACACCGCCGTGGTGTACGGCGATTCGGTCGCGATCAGCTACGTGCCGATGGTGCGGGCCGCACTCGGGGACCAGTGGGCCGTGAAGGTGTTTACCGTCGCGGGATGCCCGGTGTCCGACACCCCGGTGATCAAGGTCGGCGGCGGCGACTACCCCGAGTGCGGCGACTTCCGCGCGTGGGCGCAGACGCAGATCCGCACCCTTTCACCGGCGCTGGTGTTCATCGCCGAAGCCACCGACAATTCGCGGCTCGCATCGAAGGCCGAGGGTGACGCCGCGGTGGCGGAGTGGACGGATGCCACGCGCAAGAGCCTCGAGAACCTGCAGGGCTCGGCATCCCACATCGTCGTCATGACCCGGCCGTCCACGGGCGTCAGCCTCTACGACTGCCAGACGCCGTCGTCGACGCCGCAGTCGTGCATCGCGAGCGTGGACCTGGGCTTCGACCGGCGAGCCGTGGCCCTGCGCGACGTCGTGTCGGACCTCGGCGACGGCTTCACCCTCATCAACACCCTCGCGTGGTTCTGCAGCCAGGGCCAGTGCCCGTCGTACATCGGCACGACTCCGGTGCTGGCCGACGGCATCCACCTGACCGCCGCCGAGTCCGCGGCATCCGCGCCCCTGCTGGCCGAGGAACTGCAACCGTTGCTGGGCACCGGCTCCTGATACACGGGCGAGGCCCGGGGTCAGGGCGTCGGACCGAAGGCCGTCAGCAGCGCATCGCGCATCGCGAGTGCCATCACCTGGTATCCCGC
This sequence comes from uncultured Microbacterium sp., assembly GCA_964243215.1. Classification (GTDB taxonomy): domain Bacteria; phylum Actinomycetota; class Actinomycetes; order Actinomycetales; family Microbacteriaceae; genus Microbacterium. The sequence continues at coordinate 8,274 of CAXTES010000043.1, forward strand.
TTTCGTGGTGTGCAGGCCGTCGGCGTGGTACTGATCCACCCACTTGCCGTCCGGGCCGCGCAGCTGCGTCCAGGGATCCACGAAGTCCCACCCGTTCGCGGCGGCGAGCGTCGCGAGATGCTGGTTCAGGCCGACGGCGTCGTCCGGACGCGCATCGAAGGGTGCGATCGCCGAGATCACGGTATGCGTCGCCCCCACGGTTCCCGCGATCGCCGCGAGGTCGGCATCCAGCGTCGCCTCCGGCATGCCCCGCGCGATGTTGTTGGTGCCTGCCATGATCACCAGCACGTCGACGCCGTCCAGCGGCGTGGCCGCCTCGCGCATCGCCGTCGACGTCCAGCCGTTGTGGGCCCAGCCGCCGGCGAACCTGATCTCGGTCTGCGGCACCATCGCGATCCATGAGATGCCGGCACCGATGCCGTCCGCGAGCGTGGTCTCGTGCCCCGTCGTGTTCGAGTCCCCGACGACGGCGACGCGCAGCGGCAGCCCCGCCGGCACGTCGGCGGCGGCCGACTCGGTCGGGGATGCCGACGCCGGAGGGGATGCGGCAGCAGACGACGGGTCGGCGGGCGGCTGGCCGTTCGCCGGATCGGCCGCGCAGCCGGCCAGCACGAGGGCGCCCGCGGCGAGTGGTACGAGCGCCCATCGAGGGAGCCTGGTTGTGGTGCGCGTCACTCAGTGGGCCGTTCGTCCGGGCGCCACGACAGCGCGTGCGGTCTTGGCGAGGATCGCGAGGTCGCCCGCGAGCGACCAGTTCTCGACGTAGAACAGGTCGAGCCGGATGCTGTCCTCCCACGACAGCGACGACCGCCCGCTGACCTGCCACAGTCCGCTCATCCCGGGCTTGGTGATCAGGCGCCGCTTGGCCGCCTCGTCGTACAGCGCCACCTCGCCGTCGCGCTGCGGCCGCGGCCCCACCAGACTCATGCTGCCGGCGATGACGTTGAACAGCTGCGGCAGCTCGTCGAGGGAGTACTTGCGCAGCACGCGGCCGATGCCGGTCACCCGCGGGTCGTCGTCGACCTTGAACAGCGGCCGATCGCTCGAGCCCTGCGCGGCCAGCAGCGTCATCAGCTGCGCATCGGCGCCGTCGCGCATCGAGCGGAACTTCACCATGTGGAAGGGCTCGCCCTGCATCCCGATCCGTTCCTGCCGGTACAGCACCGGTCCGGGGCCGGACGCCTTCACCAGCAGCGCGAGCACCGCGAACACCGGCGCGAGCAGGAGGAGGAGGACGACCCCTCCGCCGATGTCGAACCCGCGCTTGGCGAACCAGGCGCGGCCCGAGTACCGCGGCGTCTCGACGTGGATCAGCGGCAGTCCGGCGACCGGACGGGTGTGGATGCGAGGACCGCCGATGTCGGTGAGACTCGGGGCGACCACCAGGTGCTGGCGCCCCGCCTCGAGGCTCCAGCTGATCTCGCGGACGCGCTGGGCGGGTAGGTGCTCACTGCTGGAGACCATGACGGTGTCGGCGTCGGACGCGGCGATGGCATCCTCGATGCGGTCGAAACCGCCGAACGCGGGGATCTCGGTGTCGCCGAGGCGTCCCCACGTGCCTGCCGGCGTGCACGCCCCGACGATGCGGTAACCGGCCTCGGGCTGGCGGGCGAGGTCGGCGGCGACTTTGACACTGGCCGCCTCGGAGCCCACCAGCAGCACCCGGGAGCAGTAGGTTCCGCTCGCGCGCTTGGACCACAGCCAGCGCCGCCAGCGCCAGCGCGCCAGCAGCAGGGCCGCCAAGCCCGTCGGGAAGGCGAGGAAGACGTACCCGCGCGAGACGTCGAACTGCAGCAGATACGACACGATCGCCACCGTGCCGAAGACCTGGAACGTCGCCGCGGTCACGAGTCGGTACTCGGTGGATCCGAGCCCGATCACCCGTTTGCTGCGGGTGCCGTCGATCTCGAGCATCACCAGCCACAGCACGCCGATCGCCACCGAGACGAACAGGTAGTTCAGGTCGACGGCGCTCAGCTTGCCGTAGGCCGCGACGCGCCGGCCGTCGCCCAGCCAGGCCCACTGGCTGGCGAAGACCGCGGCGACAACCGCGATCGCATCGGTGACGTGCACCCGGTTCGCGTAGGCGGACTCGTACTGCGCGAGCGTGCGCCGGACGCGGGGGGCGGATCCGGATGCTGCTCTGGTAACGCTCGAGACCATCGGAGCCCCTCTGGCTGGCGGTTGATCACCTTCAGAGCGCCGATGCTCGGGGACACGCGTGGAGCTTCCGGTCCGTCCGCTTAAACTAAGTCACGACGCCGGGGGCATCGCCGCCTGTAACAAAGAGTTCATCCAGCCCTTACAGGAGACGTATGCCTGCACCCCGACTGGTCGCGTTCGATCTGGACGACACGCTGGCGCCGTCGAAGAGTCCGATCCCTCCTCGCATCGGCGAGTTGCTGATCGATCTGGCCGAGCGCGTGGAGGTGGCGATCATCTCCGGTGGGCAGCTGGAGCAGTTCCGCACGCAGGTGGTGGACCGGCTGCCGGATGCCTCGCCCGAGACGCTCTCGCACATCGATCTGCTGCCCACGTGCGGCACGCAGTTCTACCGGCTGCGCGACGGCGGCATCCAGGAGGTGTACGCGCACGAGCTCGGCGCCGACGAGAAGGCCAGGGCGATCGCCGCGGTCCAGGAGGAGGCTCGCCGGCTCGGGCTGTGGGAGACGCACACCTGGGGCGACGTGATCGAGGACCGCGGCTCGCAGATCACCTTCTCGGCGCTCGGCCAGCACGCCCCGCTGGACGCGAAGCGGGCCTGGGACCCCACCGGGGGGAAGAAGGCCGCGCTCGCCGCCGCCGTGGCGGCGCGTCTGCCCGACCTCGAGGTGCGCTCGGGCGGCTCGACCTCGGTGGACATCACCCACCACGGCATCGACAAGGCCTACGGCATGCGCCAGCTCGCCGAGCAGACCGGCATCCCGCTGTCGGACATGCTCTTCGTCGGCGATCGGCTCGATCCGGGCGGAAACGACTACCCGGTGCTGCAGCTGGGCGTGCCGTCCCACGACGTCGGCGGGTGGGAGGACACCGTCACCTACCTCGAGCAGCTGATTCCCACGCTTCCGCCGCCGCGGTAGGGCGCGGCATCCACGCACGCCGAGGCGGCTTTTCAGCGCACCGGCGCGGTGGCGTCGCCTCCCACCGGCACGAGGCGGGTCAGCTGCGTGACGTGCCGCGGCTCGAGCTCCTCGAGCGATGAAACACCCAGCAGCGCCATCGTGCGCTCGATCTCACTGCGCAGGATGGCGATCGTGCGGTCGACTCCCTCGCGGCCGCCGGCCATGAGGCCGTACAGGTAGGCGCGACCGACCAGCGCGAACTTCGCGCCGAGCGCGACGGATGCCACGATGTCGGCGCCGTTCATGATGCCGGTGTCGATCATCACGGTCGCGTCGCGGCCGACCTCGCGCACCACGTGCGGCAGCAGGTGGAACGGTATCGGCGCCCGATCGAGCTGGCGCCCGCCGTGGTTCGACAGCACGATCCCGTCGACGCCGAGGTCGATGAGGCGCACGGAGTCCTCGACGTTCTGCACACCCTTGATCACGATCTTGCCGGGCCACAGGTTGCGGATGGTCGACAGGTCGTCGTAGCTGATCGTCGGGTCCATCGCGGAGTTGAGCAGCTCACCGACCGTGCCGCCCGTGGTCGACAGCGAGGCGAACTCCAGCTTCGGCGTGGTGAGGAAGTCGATCCACCACCACGGCCGCGGGATCGCGTTGACGATCGTGCCGAGGGTCAGCTGCGGCGGGATCGAGAACCCGTTCCGCTTGTCGCGCAGCCGCGCGCCGGCGATCGGGGTGTCGACGGTGAACATCAGCGTGTCGAAGCCCGCCTCGGCGGCGCGGCGGGCCAGGCCGTACGAGATGTCGCGATCGCGCATGACGTACAGCTGGAACCAGTTGCGCCCGTCCGGATTAGCGGCCTTGACGTCCTCGATCGAGCTGGTGCCGAGGGTGGACAGGGTGAAGGGGATGCCGGCGGCTCCGGCCGCGGCGGCTCCGGCGGACTCCCCCTCGGTCTGCATGAGCCGCGTGAAACCGGTCGGCGCGATGCCGAACGGCAGCGCGGACGGCCCGCCGAGGATCCTCGTCGACGTGTCGACGGTGGGGGCGGGACGAAGGATGTCGGGATGAAACTCGATGTCCTCGAATGCCTGCCGCGCCCGGGCGAGTGACAGCTCGGCCTCGGCGGCTCCGTCGGTGTAGTCGAACGCCGCCTTCGGGGTGCGGCGCTTCGCGATCGTGCGCAGGTCGGCGATCGTGAGCGCGGCGTCGAGCCGGCGCTTGCGGCCGTTCAGTTCCGGCTTCTTGAACTGCATCAGTTCGAGCAGCTCGGTGATCTGGGGCAGCTGGCGCGTGACCATGGGTGTCCTCTTTCAGTGGGTCCGGGCGAGTCCGGCGTCCCGGTAGTAGCCGGTGATGTGGTCGGTGATCAGGGCGCGAGCGCGATCGGCGTCGCCGGCGTCGACGGCGGCGACGATCGCGCGGTGCTCGGCGCGCAGCCGACGGGCGGCGGCATCCCAGTCGTCGATCCGCGCCGCCCCGGCGAGCACGTACGACTCGATCGCGGTGCGCAGCCCGGCCATGATCGCGGCGACGACGGAGTTTCCGGATGCCTCGGCCAGCGCCAGGTGCAGCTGGGCGTCGAGCGCGAGGAACTCCGGGGGGCTCAACTGCGCCGCTTCCATCGCCTCCAGCACCCGGTGCGCGTCGTCGCCGGCGTAGCCGCGATCGGTCGCGAGCGCGGCGACGACGGCGGCCTCCAGCACCAGCCGGGTCGCGACGATGTCATCGAACTCGAAGCCCTGGGCGGCGACCTGCAGGCGCAGCAGCGTCGACATGCCACCGGTCGGGGTGGCGATCACCACGGCTCCGGCCGACGGACCCGACCCGGTCGACGTGCGGATCAGCCCCAGCACCTCGAGCACCCGCAGGGCCTCGCGCACGCTAGAGCGGCCGACGCCCAGCTGCGCGGCGAGGTCGCGTTCGGACGCGAGCCGGTCGCCCGGACCGAGGTGCCCGTCCAGCAGATCGCGCTCGATGGTCTCGAGCACCGTGCGCCAGGCACGGGCGGGGGCATCGTCGCTCACGGGTCTCCTCGGGTGGTCCGACCACACTAAGCGGTCGTGGTCTGACCACGCAACCCGCGCACTCTTCCGCATCCCGCGCCGTCACACGACACGTCACACGGTCGGCTGATGTGCTGACGGCACAGCCTGCGGCGAGAGGCGTCGCGGCGTGAATCGAGGAGTTGTCATGACACTGTTCATGGACGTGCACACGATCGACGGCGGGGTCGACCCCGCCGACGTCGCCGCCGCGCACGCGGCCGATGTGGCCACCCAGGGCCCGTACGACGTGAGTTACCTGCGCTACTGGGTGGACGGCGCAGCGGGCAAGATCTTCTGCCTGGTGGACGCGCCGGATGTGGATGCCGCGAACGCGGTGCACCGGGAAGCGCACGGCCTGGTGGCCGACGAGATCTACCCGGTGAGCGAAGGCGCGCGAGAGCGACGGCGGTCCGGCATCGGGCGCCGGACCGCGGCAGCGCCTGCCGCGGTGACGGTCGTCGTGGGATGAGAGAGCGTGTGGGAAGGTCGTTCCCATGAGCCTGACGGTTCAGCTGCTCGGTCCGCCCCGCATCCACGGCGCACCCGACGGCGGATATCAGATGCGCAGCCGCAAGAGCTGGGCTCTGCTGGCGTACCTGCTTCTTTCGGAGCGCCCACCCACCCGCGCGCAGTTGGCCGCGCTGCTGTTCGAGACCGCAGACGATCCGCTCGGAGCCCTGCGCTGGTCACTGGCCGAGATCCGGCGCGCGCTGGGCGACGGGGCTGTGGTGGAGGGCGATCCGGTGATCGTGACACTGCCGGCGCGGACCGTCGTCGACGTCGATGTGCTGACGGGTCGTGCGTGGACGGAAGCGATCGGACTTCCCACGCTCGGCGCCCAGCTTCTGGAGGGCTCGAGCATCAACGGCGCGGCGGGGTTCGAGTCCTGGCTGCTGTCGGAACGGTTCCGCGTCGGCGCCGCGACCGAACAGATCCTCCACGAGGCATCGCTGGGCTTCCTGGCCCGCGGACAGCTCGGCGAGGCGATCCGGTACGCGGTTCAGCTGCTGACGCTGGCACCGCTCGACGAGAACGTCCACGCGCTGCTGATCCGGCTGTACCGGATGGCCGGGGACAACGACGCGGCGCAGCAGCAGTTCGTCGCCTGCACCGAGCTTTTCGGTCGCGAACTCGGCACGGCGCCCGGTGCGCTCGTGCGAGCCGCGCTGCGCGAGAGTCCGCTCGACGCCTCGGCACCGTTCGACCTGCCCGCGGTGCGGGCGACCCTCGAGTCCGGACGCGCCGCCGTGTCGGCCGGAGCGATTCAGACCGGAGCCGATTCGCTGCGCGCGGCGGTGCGGCTCGCCGATCGCGCCGGCGACCCGCGGCTGCGGATCAGCTGCCGACTCGTGCTCGCGGAGGCGCTCATCCACTCGCTCCGCGGCTTCGACGAGGAGGGCATGGCGGCGCTGCAGGCCGCCGACGACATCGCCTCGGCCGAGGGTGATCGTCAGGCGGTCGCCGAGGCGCGCGCCGAACTGGGGTACGTCGACCTGCTGCGCGGCCGCTACGACCGGGCGAGGATGTGGCTCACGCAAGCGCTGGAGCACACCAACCCGGCGACGGCGGTGGCCGCCAAGGCGACCACGTACCTCGGCATGGTGGCCAGCGACCAGGGCCGCTACCGCGAGGCGGTCGACCTGTTGAGCACCGGCGTCCGGCTCTCCCGGGAGGTCGGGGACGACCGACGCGCGGCCTACGGGCTCGCGATGATCGGCCGCGCCCACCTGCTTCTGGAACAGTGGGATGCCGCGGCAGCCCGGCTGGACGAGGCACTGGCTCTGGCGACGGACGATCACTGGCTGTCCTTCCTCGCGTGGCCGCAGGCGTTGCGCGGTGAGGTCGAGCTGGCGCGCGGCGAGATCGACGGCGCGACCGCCTTCCTCGAGCAGGCGTTCGCCCGGGCGTGTCAGCTCGGCGATCCGTGCTGGGAGGGGATGTCGGCGCGCGGCCTCGCCCTGATCGCAGCCGCCGCCGATGACAGCGCGACCGCGTTCCGCGTGCTGGCCGACGCGCGGCGCCGCGCCGACAGGCTGGCGGATCCGTACGTCTGGCTCGACGGATACATCCTCGACGCGCAGTGCACCCTCGGGCGGCGGTACGGGCATCCGGAGACGGCCGGCTGGGTCGACTCCCTGAACGAGCTCGCCTCCCGAAGCGGCATGCACGAGCTGCAGGTCCGGGCGCTGCTGCACGGGGCGGCACTGGGTCGCGACGGCGACGGTGCCGCCGCGCGTCTGCTGGCCGACGACGTGGACAACCCCGCGCTGGGGATGCTGGTCGGTTGAAGACATCCCGAGAGGGACACCGCAGTGGCCGGGCTGCTCCCCATCGTCCCGTCCATCGCGGTGCCGCTCTCCCCCGGAGCGCCGGCGCACACATCGGCGACCGCGCAATGCTAGAGGCTCCCTCCACCCGAGGGTGAAAGATCGTTCCGATGAGTGAAATCGCCCGCGCGGGCGGTCGTTGCGAGCCCTGTATCCCTGGCGCCCGAACGGTGGGATGATCAGGTCATTCGTGGTGACCGGGGTACGGCTGTGACGGACGACCACTCGATGCTCGGACGCATCCTGGCCGTCATCGATTTCTGCCTCGATCAGACCGAGCCGGTCTCGCTGGCCGAGATGGCGGAGGCCACCGGGCTTCCGAAACCGACTGCATGGCGGATCGCGCAGAGCCTCGTCGACCGGCACCTCCTGGATCACACGGTCGACGGCTACACCAGCGGTGTCGGGCTCGTCGTGCTGGGCGATCGAGCCGCCGAACAGAGCGCGATGCGGGCTGCCATCACCCCGCAGCTGGCCGACCTGCACCGCCAGACCCGCGCCGCGGTGTGGGCGGTGGACGTCCGATCCGACGTCGACTGGCCCCTCGTCGATTCCATCTACGACACCGTCGTGGCCCGGACGCGGTATGCCGAGAGCTGGCCGCACAGCCCCGACAATCCGGCGCTTCTCGGCTCGGCACTCGGCATCCTCGCTTACTCGCAGCGTCCCGGCGACGTCGAGCCGCTGCTGCGGGCCGGCGTGCCGCGCCTGACCCCGTACACCGAGGTGGCCCCGCGGCTCATCGAGTCGGCGCTGCGCCGAGCCCGGGATGCCGGTGAGGTGGTCGAACACGGTCGATTCCGGCTCGGCTGGTCGTGCCTCGCAGTCCCGATCACGGATCGCAAGAGCGGCGAGACCGTCGCGGTGCTCGGTGTCGTGGACCGCACGCCGAGGTTCGTCAGCGCGCGGCTGCTCCGGGCGGCGCACGCGTCCGCGGCGGCGATCTCGCAGAACCTGCCGTCGATGGCCGGCGCCTGACGATCAGCCCCCTCGCAGATCGTCACCACGCCGTACCCTGGCCCCATGGATCCTCTCGCGCCGGTCCTGATCGTCGCGGCCGTCGCGTCGGGCTTCACGGCCGTCGCTTCGCTCGTCACGCACGACTCGTCGTGGGTCGATCGGCTGTGGTCCATCCTGCCGGTGATCTACGTGTGGATCTTCGCCGGGTCGGCGATCGTCACCGGCCAGGATGCCTCGCGGCTGATCGTGATGGCGGTCCTGGTGACCGCGTGGGGCGCGCGCCTGACATTCAACTTCGCGCGCAAGGGCGGCTACTCGGGGGTCGAGGACTACCGGTGGGAGGTCGTCCGGGGCCGGATGACGCCTGGGCAGTATCGGCTCTTCACGATCTTGTTCATCGTGTTGGCGCAGAACGCGCTGCTGGTGGCGATCACGCTGCCCGCATCTGTGGCGTGGCAGCATCCGTCGCCATTGACGGCGGCTGACATCCCCGTGGCGGCGATGTTCGTGGTGTTCCTCGGCGGCGAGACGGTCGCCGACCAGCAGCAGTGGCGGTTCCACGAGGCGAAGAAGCGCGGCGACGCCGACCGTGGTTTCCTCACCACCGGCCTGTTCCGGTACAGCCGGCATCCGAACTTCTTCTGCGAGCAGGGGCAGTGGTGGATGATCTACGTCTTCGGCGCCGTCGCGGCCGGCAGCATCCTCAACGCCAGCATCGTCGGAGCGCTCGCGCTCACGGCGCTGTTCGTCGGCTCGACGGTGCTGACCGAGTCGATCTCGGCGTCGAAGTATCCCGCGTACGCGGAATACAAGCGGACGACATCGATGCTCGTGCCGCTGCCGCCGCGCCGTCAGACGCCGAGCCTGTCGCCGGACTCGCGCAGGTA
>CAXTES010000044.1:0-13523 GCA_964243215.1 uncultured Microbacterium sp.
ATCGTGGTGCGGTCGATTTCGAGGCGTGCTGCTGTCTGCTGCTGCGACTCAGGACCCTCGCCATCGAGCAGGAGCAGGACGCCCAGCTCGCGCCCGCTCACTCCGATCGGCGCCAGGTGTTCGGCATGCAGGTCCTCGAGGTTCAGGAGGGCCCGCTTGAGCAGATACATCAGACGCGTGCTCAGTGGCGAGCTTCGATTGCCGTTAGTTGCCACCCTTCGAGAATACAGCTACCCTGATCATCAGTACAACTGACGATCAGTCAAGGAGAAGGTTATGGCCATTCTGTTGCTCACCGGCGCTACCGGCCTCGTGGGTTCACGGTTGCTGCCGCGTCTCGTGCAGGACGGCTTCGAGTGCCGCGCGCTCGTCCGTCGCGATGTCGAGCTGCCGCCCGGAGCGACCGGCACCCGCGGTGACCTCGCCGACCCTGACGCTCTTCGTGCGGCGGTAGGAGGCGTCGATGTGGTGGTCCACCTCGCGGCGCTGTTCCGCACCGAGGACGAGGCTGCGATCTGGCGCGCGAACCTCGACGGCACCCGCAACCTCATCGATGCGGTGAAGGAGTATGCGCCGGATGCGCGATTCATCATGAGCAGCACGAGCAACGTCTACAACCCGGATGCCACCGGCCCGGCGCTCGAAACCGACGAAGTCTCGCCGAAGCCCGCCTACGGGGCGAGCAAGGTGGCCGCTGAGCAGCTGCTGCGCGGCAGCGGCCTGACGTGGGCGATCCTGCGGTTCCCGTTCGTGTATGGCGAGGGTGACGGTCACATCGAAAGCATCCCCGTGCTCGCCTCGCGGTACGGCTTGCACCCAGCCCAGACGTACTCGTTGGCGCACCACCTCGACATCGCGGGCGCCGTGCGCCTCGCCCTGACCGGGGTGATGGACGGCCGTATCGTCAATGTCACCGACGATTCCCCCACCACCGTTTACGAGCTCGCCCTTCTGGCAGGCCGGCCACTGGAAGGGTCGAATGAGGCCTTGCAGAACCCGTGGTTCGGGCGCATGGACGGCACGCTCATCCGCGAACTCGGTTTCTCGCCCAGCGTGCCCTCGGTCTACGCCGCAGCCCGCGACGGCCTCCTCCAAGACCCGATTCACGGTCGTGCCGACCCGAGTCGGTCGACAAGACTTACGACGAGCGACTGCGCGATGTCACGGCGACAGGATCTCTGTCGCGGGGGACGGGGATCGGATTGCCCCGACAGTCCGCCGCAGCCGAGTTGATGAATCAGTGTCCGTTGCGATCGATTCGGTAGTCGGTGCCATTGATCTTGTGGCGGAGACTCGCGCTATTTCAGCACACCGAGCAGCGGCAGGATTCTTGAGCGGCTTCGTCGCTGCCATTGATCGTGTAGTTCGCCGGAGCTGGATTCGCCGGTGCGCGGCATCGCGCTCCTGTCAGCGGTCAGATCTACACGGGGGCTGATCTTCCTTGCTGCCAACGTGTACTCTGCCGAACTTCGGAGTTCCGCCCGTCTGTCTTCAGTCAGTGACGCTTCTGAGCCCGTCGCATCCAAGTCGGCCACGCTGCCCAGGCAGCGACTGAGGCGACTGCCGCGCAAACGGTGCACAAGAGGCGCTCCAGATCTGCTGCGAGCATCTGTGAGCCGGTGAAGCTCAGGGTCAGCACCGCGGCGGTGACAGCGGTCGTGAAAGTCCAGTACGGCGCGCGACACACAGACAGGACTGCGCAGGCGCATGCTGCGAGCAGACCCATCCACACGAGTGCCGCGGTGGGTGCAATGGCTGCCGCCGCAGCCGAGATCGTGGCGCCGAGGACGGTTCCGCCGACGCGGTGTGCGGCGCGCGACACGGTGCTGCTGAGGTGTGGCTGCAGTACGAGCGCTGCGGTCAGCACCGTCCACCACATCTGTGTTCCGCGGAACCAGAGCAGGCACAGCAGCGTGAGACCCCCGCAGACTGTCGCTAAGACAGCGGCGAAGCGCGTGTCAGCGAGCAGGACGGTGGACGTTTCAGCTCCCGGTAGGAGAACGGCTGTCACCGCGGCGATCCAGGCAGCCGAGCAGGTGAGGACGATAGACACGGTGCCCGCCGAGACGAGGATGGGCTCGGACGCCGCGCCCGGCAGAAGACCGGCCGGAGCTACGAGCAGGTGTGCCGCGATGATGATGAGCACTGCTCGCGCTGACGCAGTGCCGCCTGGAGCTGCCCGCGCCGTCCACAACGCCAGTGACACCACTAGTCCGGTCCCGAGCGCCGGCAGCAGTGAGCCGGATGCCGTCAGCATCATCGCGGCGAAAGCCACCGCACCTATCGGTGCGATCGCTCGCGCTGCGACCCTCCAGCTGATGGGAGAGACAGCCAGGGCCGGCATCATGGCGAGCAGAACGAGTGCCGTGACCGCGCGCCACGGTGAGAGGGCCACGACGACGAGGGGAAGTAGCACCAATCCCGCCGCCACGGCCATTCGGACATTCGCTGTCCGTCCAGGACGGGGACCCGGCAGCTTCCGGTCGAGTGAGGTCACGCCGTCGTGGTGCTGCCCGGTACGACAGGTAGCAGGAGGTGCGAGGGCCGGTCGGCGGACATGTGCACGACGAATCCGGTGCGCTTGTCGGCGCGGTAGCGGGCGGGAAAGTGCCCGAATAGCACGTTGATAGGGTCGAGGTTTCCGGAAGAAAGAACGAGCCTCAAGACGTCGCCGGCTCGGTACACGGTCGCCGAGTTCGTCAGCGCGACGTCCACCGTGACCACCTCACCCGGCTCGACGAGATCGACCCGATCGAAGGTGTGCACCGGTCGCCCGATGGTCGACGCCTTGTCATCCAACCAGCGCAGCGATACGCGTTGACGGCCGATAGCTACGCGGTCGCGACCGAACCCATACGACCCCTCGAAGGGCACCCACCGTCCACTCGACCACTTCTCGACAGCGGCGAACACCGTCGCATCGCCACCGTCGGGCACGCTGAGCCACAACGTGGCAGATGTGGGACCGGTGACCTCGGTATCGCGATCGAACCTCAGCTCGAACGCGGCTGACCGGCGGCCAGCCCCGACCAGCACCGAGCCGTGCTCGCCAAGCGCTACGGACAGGGTGCCGCCGGCGCCCAGATGCACCGGCGTCCACTGTGTACGCGCGAGAGGCCAGTCCCGCTCCTCACGGACCTCCACAACCTCCCTCCTGGACTCGCGAACCTCGAGACGCACCGGCGGCAACTCGACGCCGGTGCGCTGCTTCAGGTGCTTGTCAAAGAACGCCTGCTGCACGGCGAAAACGCCCTCGCCGTAGAACGTCGACCACTTCGGGCCGCGGTGCGTGTACACGTGCTTGTCGGCAGATCCGGCCAGTTCGAACGCGCGCATCGAACCGGTGCTGTGCAGATTGGCGTCTGAAAAGCTCGCACACGCCAGCATCGGCACCTGAATCTCTGTCAGGTCCGGGACCAAACTGCGCCACCATTCGTCGCGCAGCGGATGCCGCCGACGCTCGGCACCGATGTCGTCCGACATCCGAGTGACCCGCCGCGTCATCGTCGTCCAGATGCGTGAGAAGCCGTCCTCCTCGATGCCACCGCCCCTCATGAAGTCGCGATAGATGTCGGTGAACCCTTCCCACGGGCAGATCGCTGCCAGATGAGGTGGATGCAGCGCCGCCGCCTTGTACTGCGACATCGCCAGGTACGACACCCCCAGCATCCCCACTCGCCCGGTGGACCACGACTGGGCTCCCGCCCACTCGATGACGTCGTACACGTCGGCCGCCTCGGCGTCTGTGAGCATCGAGCCGACGCCATCGGAGTGACCGGCTCCGCGCTCATCGACGTTGATGACCGCGTATCCCGCCGCCGTCCACCGCACCGGATCGGGCGCCTCCCAGCCCGTCTCGCTCGAGATCTCGAATGGCTCCGGCTGGTTCATCACACGGAACTGGAAGCTGACGGAGTACCCCCGGCGGGTACGACGCGGCAGCACGTCCTTGCCGTACGGATGCACCGACAGGATCACCGGGAACGGACCGGGACCCGCCGGCCGGTAGACGTTGGCGCGCAGAACCACTCCGTCGCGCATCACAACCGGCACATCAGCGTCCTTCGTCAGACCCGGTGGCGCCGGGACGACCGTCACCGGCGGCCGCACGATATTGCGCAGCCGACGCACGGCGTACCGGAGCGCTCCGGGACGCCGGCGAGGGTCAGGCGACGCAGTGACGAGGCTCATGCTCGGCAGTGTGCCATGCTTTGGAGTGGTACTCAAGAACATGTAAGGTCAACCTGTGGATTCTCATGCTCCGAGTCGGCAGAGCGTCGCCGGCGCGGCGCGCCGGTCAGCAACGGTGCGGCGGCTGGTAGACGCTTCTCGAGCGGAGTTCGCGGAGCGCGGTTACGCGCGCGCGACAGTCGAGCGAATCTCTGAACGAGCAGGCGTCAGAGTGCAAACGCTTTACGACGCGGTAGGCAGTAAGCGGTCCCTGCTGCGGCTCGTCATGATCAACCTGCTCAGCGATGACCCCGACTACCCGGAAGGCCTGATTGCGACCGTCGCCGGGCTCGACCCCGACAGAACACTGCAACAGATCGCTTCAGCGGCGAGGACGATTGCTGAGCGCGCGCAACTCGGCTGGCGGCTCTACCGCGACGCCGCCGCGGTCGACGAGGAAATTGCGGGTGACTGGGCACGGCTGCAGTCCCTGCGACGTGACACCGTCGACAGGCTGCTCGCCGGCATCCCGGATTCAGCATTCCGCTCCGAACTCGGCCGCGACCGCGCCGTCGACCTCGCGTGGACGGCGTCGAGCCCCGACAGCTGGCACCTGTTGGTCACCCAATCCGGCCGCACACCCGCCGAATACGAGACGTGGCTCGCCGCCAGCCTCCGAGGAATGCTCGTGGATCAAGCTCCCTAATGGGCCAATGCGACAGCCGCCGGACTAATGGCAACCGGACGGATAGAGGACACTGACGACGACCAGCTAAGTGTCCGGTGTCATCGATCTTGTCGTCGGTGCCAATGATCTTGTGACCGACTTCCGCGCAACTACGCGGACGTCGCTGAGCGGCATGCGTGTTCACGAGCAGCGGCATCGGCAGCGAATCTGTAGTTCGCCGGAGCAACGACGGCTGAAAGCGGCAAGATGGCACGGAGGTTGGGCCGTGCGCGTCGACCGTCGCTTGGTTCCTGCTCGCGGAATTCGTGAAGGCGGTGGTCACTGCGCCCCCACAGAATCGATGGCACCAGCTACAGGATCGATGGCACTGGACAGCACCTGAAAGGTGCTCGGCACAGGTCCGCTGCCACCGAATCTGTCGTCGGTGCCATCGATCTTGTGATCTGAATCCGCGCCATCACGCGCCTGCTCATGGTTGAACGGTCTCCGCATCGCGCCAACTGGTCCTCAGACGGACACCTTCCGAGGTGCGTAACGTCTCGTAGATGAGCCGGGCGAACCTCCTTCGCGAGATCAGCGACTACTTGCTCAGCCGAGAGGTGGAGCACCCTCTCCGCGTCGGGATCGACGGCTGGTGCGGTTCGGGCAAGACGGTGTTCCGGCGAGCATTAGCCGATCAGCTCAGGCACCTCGACAGAACGGTCCTAGAACTCGACTCCGACGGCTTTCACCACACTCGTACCATTCGATACAGGCAGGGTCGCGTCTCTGGGCGCGGGTACTACGAAGACGCCTACAACCTTGCGGCCCTTGAGAGCCTGGTTCTTCGCCCGCTAGGACCCGACGGCGACCGCACCGTTGCGGTCAGCGTCCACGAGCTGGCCACTGACCGGGTCGAGACCGTGCAAACTGTCGTCGGCCAGGATGCAATCGTGCTGTTCGACTGCACCTTCATACAACGAGGTGCGCTTCGGGAAGCGTGGGACGAGGTCCTCTATCTCGACGTCGCCGACGACGTGGTTCGTGCCCGCGGTGTCGCCCGCGATTCGGCCGCTCTCGGTGGCGACGCCGCGGCGGAGGCGGCGTATGACGGCCGCTACCTCGCTGCGTGCCGCATCTACCGTGACGAGGAACGCCCTGCGGAGCGCGCGTCCATCGTCATCGACAACACCGACGTGCACCAGCCACGCCTGGTGCGAGGACCCTGGACCCCACCGCGACAACGGGTCCGCAGTGCCCGGTTACCGGGTACGTGTACGGACATCTAACCCCGGATAGCTGTTAGCTATAGTTGCCTATATTTCACTATACGAAGGTGGTTGCGGTGGATCCGGTTCGCAATCCATACTCTCCCGGAGCCGGTCGGAAGCCTGCTGCTCTGGTGGGCCGGGAGGACGCCCTGAGCGGGTGGGCGATCTCTCTGGAGCGGGCGCAGATCGGACGCACTGACCAGCCGTTCGTGCTCTGAGGACTCCGCGGCGTCGGCAAGACGGTGCTGCTGTCAGAGTTTCGTAGGAACGCTGCCCGCAAGCAGTGGATCGTCGCTCAGATCGAGGCTGGGAACGGGAAGACCCTGCGCGAACTGCTCGGTGAGGCCCTCTATGCCCCGCTCGCAGATCTCGCCCGGCCCAGCGCCGGACGTCGGCTGTTGAAGGCCTTGAAGACGGCGCTGAGCTTCAAGGCGTCGTACGACACCTCGGGCTCGTGGACGTTCGGTCTCGATCTTTCCGAGGTTCAGGGCGGCGGTGCGGACACCGGCACCCTGGAGACTGATCTGAGGAAGCTGGTCAACGATCTAGCGGACGCCGCGCACGAAGAGTCGGTTGGACTAGCAATCCTGATCGACGAGGCGCAAGATCTCGACAAGGATGAGCTGGCGACTCTGTGCACGATCGCGCACGCCGCAGCGCAGGACAACTGGCCGGTGCTGTTCGCATTCGCTGGCTTGCCCAGTTTGCCTCGCATCCTCGCGGAGGCCCGCTCGTACGCAGAGCGGTTTCAGTACATGCGGGTCCAGCAACTCGCCGAAGCAGTGGTTGCGGAAGCGCTCACGATACCGGCCGCGCTCGAGAACGCGGAGTGGGATTACCAGGCGATCGAGGTCGTGGTCGACGCATCGGGCCGGTATCCGTACTTCATACAGCAATTCGGGCAGGCGACCTGGAACGTCGCTGCCGGGCCCCGGATCGAGGTCGGCGACGCGCGCCTCGGCGTCTCTCAGGGCAACAATCAGCTGGACAACGGCTTCTTTCGTGCTCGTTGGGATCGCGCGACCCGCTCGGAGCAGGCGTACCTCCGGGCGATGGCGGTTGACGGCGACGCGGGCAGCGCCTCCGGAGAGGTCGCATCGCGCCTCTCGCGCACACTCGCGAGTCTCGGGCCAACCCGAGCAGCACTCATCGCAAAGGGCCTCGTTTACGCGCCTGAGCATGGCGTAATCGCATTTACCGTGCCCGGGATGGCTGCGTTCATTGACCGACAGATCGCCCCGTAGCAGTCTCGGCGCCGCTGTGCGTTCGCGACGGCGGTGTGCGGAACCCCGTCAGCCCGTTCGAACCGAACCTGTGCAGCATCGCGAGCCCAGACGCGCGTCGACGCCCCCGACGGAGAACCGAATTTGAGCTGGCTCCCCCGCTGGCGTTGGCTGATCTTCCGGTCTTGTCGAGTCCCTCATCACCACCAGTGGAGGTGCGGTCGGACGGCCTTACCGTTCACCGGGCGGTGTCCCAGGCGGCCACGATGCGAGCGAGAGTGCGGCGTCCGAGCCGGCTGAGCGGTGGATTGCTGTCGACGTAGTAGTGCACCAGGCCAACGGCCTGCTCGAACGCCCAGGCCATCCCGCGAAGCCACTGCATGTCGCCGCAATGCAACCGGTCGCGGAGCACCTGCCGGGGGTCGGCGTCGAGGATATGCCACGCCGCAACCAGATCCAGGGCCGGGTCCGCCGGGGCAAAACCGCCTGTATCCACAACTCCGGCCAACCGCCCGTCGGCCGCAAGCACATTGAACGGGGTGAGGTCGCCGTGGCACAACACGTTGTCGTCGACGACAGGCAAGTCGCGTAGCTCACCCCACAGCGTGCGCAGGCGCGGCACATCCAGCAAGCCCTCGCTGCGCTCGAAGCAGGTCGCCATCCAACCGTCATGGTCGGTCAAGGTCCCGCCTCGACCGGCACCGCGGAAGGTACGCCCGCGCACATCGACCGAGCGCAACGCGGTCAGAAGCACCGCCAGATCTTCTGCGAATCCGACGGAGACCGACGGGTCATCGACGCTCGCGTCCGGACCCGGCAGCCAGGTGTGCACCGCCCACGGCAGTGGGTAGTCGTGACCGGCTTCGCCGAGTCCGATGACACGTGGGGCGGGGAATGGCGAGGCGTCCGCGAACTCAGTCACCGCGGCAGACTCGGACTCCAGCCAGGCACGCACCCGGTGGGGTGCGTCCGCGCGCAACGGCAGACGCGCCGCGGCATGGTCGCCGATCCGAAACACCGCATTTACGGTTGCAGCGCCGGAAACCTTCCGAATGGGTAGTCCGGCGAGCTCGGGAAACTGCTCGGCGAGGAGTTCCGTGACCAAGTCCTCGTCGACGTCAAGCTGGTCATCATGCATCCGCACCAACCCATCGTCTCAGCACGGCGCACATACGACTGCGCGAGTGTGACACCGCTGCAGCACGCGGCCCCCGACAGGATCGATGGCACTACGACACATTCACTGGCACCGGGTAAAGGGGGGTCACCGCGTCACCACAGAATCGATGGCACCAACTACAGGATCGATGGCACCACCACAGAATCGATGGCACCAGCTGCAGAATCGATGGCACTGGACAGCCGAGTTGATGAATCAGTCAAGAATCACGAAAAGGTAACGCCAAACCCTTCCCTTCCGTTACCTCGTCGTTATAGAGTGCAGGCACGGTAGTTGTTTTGCTGTGGCAGCTACCGGCATGTGATTGCAGGACACTCTTGGTGCAAGGGACAAGGGCCGGTCGGGAGCCTCTCCGACCGGCCCTTACTCTTGCCGTCGCGCCGTCGCGCCGCATCCACTTCTCCCCAGGGGGGCAACGAACGCGGGTCTGACGAGTTATCCACAGAACCGCCTCTGACCTGCATAAATCTTGCGGGGCGGTGTCGGAGGCCCTCGCGATACTGGCTTGTATGAACCGATCGCCCGCGTTGCTCAGCGAGACGCTCGCGCGTCTCGACGAGGCACTCGGCGACGTCGTCCGCGAACTGCTTGGGAGTGACTCCCCTCGCGCCATGACGGATGAGAAGATCGTCGCCCTGGCACCCCTGGCGGAGTCCATCGGCCGGCGAGCGGATGCGCTGCGCGTCGCTGCAGCGGGCGAGATCGCCGACCGGTCCCGGTCGGAGCGGGGCGAATCGCGGCTCTCCGCCAGACACGGCTGCGCCAACGCCGTCGAACTCATGACTCGGCTGACAGGAGTCGCCTCATCCACCGCGAAGGAACGGATGCGACTGGCTGAGTCGGTATCGACGACCACGAACCTGTACGGCGACACGATTCCGGCTGCCTTCCCGGCGGTGCGCGAGGCGCTCGTGCGCGGCGCCATCGGGATGGACAGTGCCTCGGCCATCGTCCGCACACTTCGACCGCTCGCCGGCCGCGCCGATCCGACGCTTCTGGAGGCGGCTGCAACCGAACTCGTCGCCGACGCCGCGGGTTCTGCCGCCGACAGCGACAGTCCGGTCGGCGCTGATGAGACGCTTCTGCAGGCGAGGGTGTGGGCGCTCGTGCTCGATCCGGACGGCACGCTGCCGACGTACGAGCGAGCGATGCGGAATCGAGCCTTCAGACTCGGGCGGGAGCGGGACGGGATCGTGCCGCTGCGCGGCGGGCTGCTGCCCGATGTCGCGGAGCAGTTCCGTCGTCTGGCCGACGCGCACCTCAACCCCCGCGTGGAGGATCGGTCGACGACCGCCTCGGGTCCGACCTTCATGGCGGTCGACACGGGCGAGGTGGATGGACCGGTCGTTCCGAACGATCCGCGGTCGACGCCGCAGAAGCTGCACGATGTGCTGGCGTCGGTGCTGTCGGTTGCGGCCCGAGCAGCCGAATCGCCCACTCTGGGCGGCGCGGCGCCGACATTGCTCGTCACCATCCCGGCCGCCGATCTGGATGAGCACGACGCAGTCGCGTTCGTCGACGGCACCGAGGTCACCGTACCGGCATTCGTTGCGCGCCATATCGCGTGCTCCGGCGGGATCCAGCGGCTCGTTCTCGGCGACAACGGACGGGTCATCGAACTGGGCAGCCCGCAACGCACCTTCACCGCGCATCAGCGCCGAGCGATCACCGCTCGCGACGGCGGATGCATCATCCCCGGATGCCACGTCGGCGGCAGCTGGTGCGAGGTCCACCATGTCGTGCCGCATGCCCGCGGCGGCCCCACGCACACCGACAACGGCGTTCTCGTGTGCTGGTGGCATCACCGTTCGCTCGAGACCAGCGGCTGGCACATTCAGATGATCGGCGGGGTTCCCCATACGAAAGCGCCGCATTGGGTCGACCCCTACGGGCGATGGCGGCCGGTCAGTGGCTCGATGCATCGCAGACGCGAGCGACTGCAACGACGGGTTCCCGTCGCATGATCCGACCGGTCCTGCCCGGCGGCGTCAGCGACGTGGGCGCAACGCCGCTACCCGTAAAGTTCGCCCACCGGAACGTCGACGGCGAGCACGTTACCGGGCGGCGCGAGTGGGCACGCCCACGCGGGGTCGTACGCGCACGACGGGTTGTACGCGAAATTGAAGTCGAGAACGATCGTGTCGGTGGATGCGTCGGAGCCCAGGTCGGCGCCCTTGATGGTGTCGAGCAGGTAGCGACCACCGCCGTACGTTCCGCCGGGTCGTCCGGCAAGCGCATCGCGCACCGGGATGAAGATTCCGCCGCCGTACGACGTCAGACGCCAGACGTCGAGGGTTCCGGCATCCGGCAGGTCCACCATCCCGATGCGTTCGAACGACACAACGCCGTCGGTGCCCGACTCGAAGTCGAAGCGGTGCGGATCAGCGGGCCGGATCGAGACTTCGAACCGCCACCGCGGATCATATGGCGCGACCGGAAGACCTTCGAACGCCGCGTGATTGTCCGGCAGGATCGGCGACGCCGGATGCTGAGCCATAAGCCGGTCGCGCTCGCTGCGCCACCGGTCGTGCGCGGTCGCAGCGTCGGGCTCGGCACGCACTGCTGCGTACATCGCGAACACGCGCCGCCTCCAGTCGACGACGTCGAGCGCGGTGCGAGCCGATGGGTCGGGCATGTCTACAGCGTACGAGCGGCGCGGTTCGGTAGGACAGGTTCAGACGCCTCCCCCGCCGCCGCCTCCGCCACCGCCTCCCGCGGACCCTCCCCCGCCCGAGCCACCGGAGGTGGACGACGACGACGCGGCGGATGCCGACAGCGAGCTGATTCCTGCCGAGAACGACGACGCGTTGAAGCCGGAGGAGCCGACGTACCAGTACGGCGTGCTCGTGCCGTAGAGAACGATGATGCGCTGGGCCCATTCCTTCTCCTGGCCGAACACGACCGCGTACGGCAGGAGCGTTTCGTAGAGCCTGAGCATCTGGCGCGGGTCGTTGACGTTCACCGGCACACGCTCTGCGCCGGTCGGGGACTGCAGCATCCGGATGCGGTCAGCCTCGGCCCATTCGATGAACATCTTCAGCCCGAGGAGATGGTCGCGCGTCTCGACGCCTGCGGCGGTCAGCGGCTTCCGAGCGACGAGGCTTCCGACGAGGAAGACCGCTCCGATCGCCGCGACCATGACGAGGATCGGGGCCCAGGCGGCGACCCCGGCGTTCAGGGCGGCGAACCCGAAGATGCCCACCAGGACGGCCGCGACGATGACGAGCAGAAGGGGCACTCCTCGTGGCGCCCACCCGACGCGGCGGCGCAGACCACCGGTGACCAGTTGTTTGTTGGCCCAGCTCAGCATCTTCTGCGCCGCGGCGGAGAACCTCGTGTCGCTGCGACCGAACGGGAAGATCGCCCCCGGCGCGGGGTCGTCGCCGAAGAGGCCGCGCAGCAGCATCCGCCCGTCGCCGTCGGCGCGCGACGGGTCGACGAGTTCCGCCTGCAGCCTGACGCCGCCGAACATCCTGCGCCCGCCCTCGACGATACGGATGCTGCCGACCACCGCCTGCTCGAGCACCTCGGCGGGCACCGCCTTCGCAGGCTTGCCGAGGAGCACCGCGCTCTGCAGCGCGTCGATGCGCGCCGGCGGCGTGTACTCGGGGATGATCACGCCGCGTCCCGGCGCATCGCGGAGTCGCCGTCCCCGCTGCACGCCGGCGAACGCGACGGCCCCGAGGACGCCGGCACCCGCCGCGCCCTGCGCCCAGCCCCACGGCGACGCCAGGTAGGAGCTGTCGAACAGCCGGAACGTACCCTTCGCGAACCCGACCGCGATCGTCATCGTCTCGAACGGCGCCAGGTTCTGTGCTTCGGCGCGAACTGCGGCGGTGCCGTCGGTGTTCGGAACGAAGGCGATGTCGCAGGTATCGGTAGAGCCTTGCGCGCCCTGGTAGCAGGCCTGCTGGCCGGTGAGCGAGGACGCGAGCGCAGGATCCAGGTGCAGGGTTGCCGTGACCCGCCCGAACGACTGGGACCAATCGACGCCGTTGATGTCCCAGTAGAACTCGTCGTCTCCGGTGTCGGCGAAGGTCCAGGTCACGTTCTGCAGCGTGTAGGTGAAGACGTAGGTCTGGGTCCCGTGCACGAAGCCACCGGCACGCGAGGTCATCGAGAACACCCCGTCGTCCGAGTCGGACTCCGACTCGCGTGGTCTGCCGTTCTCGTCGGTGATCGACTCGAGCCGGGGAAACAGCGGCTGGCCGTTGTAGGTGTCCGGGATGAGGCGCCGCATCCCGTGGTTCTGGTCGATGTCGGGGAATGCCGCCACGAAGGTCTCGACCACGCGCAGCCTGCTGGTTCCGTCGTCCGCGCGGCTGAGGGTGTAGTCGACATCCAGGCTCTGGAACGTGAAGTCGTCGACGTCGGCCGGCAGAACGAGCGCCGCGGAAGCCGGCGTCGAAGCGGGCGCGGCCGAAGCGGCTGCGGGCACGGACGCCGATGCGACGACGGCTGCGGTGCCGGCCAGGATCGTGATGACCAGAGCCCGCAGCATCCGCCCCATAGCGACAGCATAGAGAGGCGACCGCGGGACTAATCTTGTGCGCATGACCGACCGCCGCCTCGCCGTCGACGCGTGGGAGAGCCTCTTCCGGGCGCAGCACGAGGTCTTCGGCGAGATCAGCGCGGACTTCGAAGACACCGGGCTCGCGCAGGGCGAGTACGACGTTCTGCTGACGGTCACCCGAGCCCCGGGAATGGTCGCGCGGCTGCGCGATGTCACGGCGAACATGCTGATCAGTCAGCCGAGCGTCTCGCGCCTCGTCGATCGGATGGTCTCCCGAGGGCTGCTCGGCAAGTGCGCGGACCCCGATGATGGCCGCGGCGCGCTGGTGACGGCGACGGATGCCGGAGCCGCGGCGTTCCGCCGGGTCGCGGCCGTCCACGGCGCCTCGATCGCCGAGCGGATGTCACGCCTGGACGACGGCGAGCTCGAACAGCTGCGCGACCTCACCGCGAAGCTGCGGAGTCCGCAGTGCGATGCCGACCCCCTCGGATGCGACTGA
>CAXTES010000044.1:13623-17100 GCA_964243215.1 uncultured Microbacterium sp.
CCGCGAACGCGACGACGATCAGCAGGGGTCCGTAGACATCCGATCCGCTGTCGCCGGCGGTGACGGCGTTGATCGTGTCGATCGCGTAGCTCAGCGGCAGCCAGTTCGAGATCGCGTGCAGCACGTCGGGCATCTGATCCCTCGGGATGAACAGGCCGCCGAGGATGATCTGCGGGAACACCAGCACCGGCAGGAACTGCACCGCCTGGAACTCGGTGCGCGCGAAGGCGCTCGCCAGCAGTCCCAGCGCGGTGCCGAGCACGGCATCCACCACGGCGACCAGACCGAGCTGCCACAGCGGCCCGTCCACGTCGAGCCCGCAGACTCCGACCGCGAACGCCACCGTGACGACGGCCTGCAGGGTCGCCATCACCCCGAACGCCAGGGCGTAGCCGACGATGAAGTCCGGCTTGCCGAGCGGCGTCGTCATCAGTCGCTCGAGGGTGCCCGAGCGACGCTCCCGCAGGGTCGTGATCGAGGTGATCAGGAACATCACGATGAACGGGAACAGCGCCAGGACGGCGCCGCCGAACCGGTCGAAGACACCATCCTGATCGCTGAACAGCCAGGCGAACAGCCCGACGAGAAGGCTCGGCGCAACGAGCATCAGCGCGATCGATCTCGGGTCGTGACTGAGCTGGCGCAGCACGCGCGCGGTGGTGGCGAGCATCCTCATGACACCGGCTCCTCACGGTGCTCGCGGCGCAGATGCGGATGCGTCCGCTCGTCGTTCTCGATCAGTCGCAGGAACGCGGTGTCGGGGTCGGACGCCCCGGTGTCGGCGAGCAGGCGGTCCGCCGTGGTGTGAGCGAGGACACGTCCGCCGTGGACGAGGACCACCTGGTCGCAGCGCAACGCTTCGTCCATGACGTGACTGGACACGAGGAGTGTCGCGCCGCGCGAAGCGAGCCCGCGGAACACCTGCCACAGGCTCTCGCGCAGCACCGGGTCCAGGCCCACGGTGGGCTCGTCGAGCACGAGCAGCTCCGGAGCGCCGAGCATCGCCGTCGCAAGCGACACCCGGCCGCGCTGGCCGCCGCTCAGCGACGAGACGAGCTGCTTGGCCTGCGGCGCCAGACCGACC
Organism: uncultured Microbacterium sp.; assembly: GCA_964243215.1. GTDB lineage: Bacteria > Actinomycetota > Actinomycetes > Actinomycetales > Microbacteriaceae > Microbacterium. The sequence continues at coordinate 14,708 of CAXTES010000044.1, forward strand.
TCGTCGACGACACGCTGCACGTCATCGCGGTCGACCCCGAGCACGCGGGCGAAGTAGCGCAGGTTCTGTTCGACCGTCAGGTCGTCGTAGACGGATGCCGCCTGCGTGTCGTACGCCACCCGGTACCGCAGCGCCCGGGAGCCGGCCGGCTCGCCGAGCACCTCGACGGTCCCGCCGTGCGTTTTCTGCACCCCGACGATCGAGCGCATCAGAGTCGTCTTGCCACCGCCACTGGGTCCGAGCAGGCCGGTGATGAGACCGCCCGGCAGATCGAGGTCGAGGCCGTCGAAGACGACCGTCTTGCCGCGTTTGACGCGCAGCCCGCGGATGACGACGGCCGCGGTCCCTCGAGCCTCGGTCGAGGCATCCGAATTCACCATGTGATGAATTATGCGCCGACGGCCACCCGGGGGCAAGAGTCAGTCGAACAGGTACCGCTGGACGGTGGGACCGATCCGGTCGACGAGCTCGTCGATGGATGCCTCGGTCATGGGTTTGAGTTCGACGATGTACCGGGTGACGAGCAGTCCCGCGACCTGCGACGCGACCAGGCCCGCCCGGAAGTCGGCATCCGGGACATCGAGCTGCGCGGCGATGCGACCGAGCAGCTCGCGGGAGAGGAAGCCCGCGAGCAACGGCGTGGTCAGCCGGTTGCCGAGCGCCGCGCGCAGCAGGACGACGCCGCGCCGGCGCATCGCGGGCTTCTCCCACTGCTCGAGCACGTAGCGCACGAGGTGGGCTCCGAAATCCTCGCGGTCGGCCGCGAGGAGGGCCGGGATGTCGACATCCGGCCGGATCGGCACGTCCACGGTGGTCGTGAACAGGTCGGCCTTCGTGCCGAAGTAGTGGTGCAGCAGGGCCGCGTCGACACCGGCGCGCGCCGCGATGCCGCGCATGGTGGCCCCGTCGTAGCCGAGTTGTCCGAACTCGTCGGTGGCGGCGGCGATGATGCGGTCGCGGGCGTCGGAGCCGCCGCGGGGTCTCCCCCGCCGCTTCGGGGACGGCATCACGTACTCGGGCATCGACGTCACTCTACGACCGCGCTCAGCACTCGATGACGTTGACGGCGAGCCCGCCCTCGCTGGTCTCCTTGTACTTGTGCGACATGTCGATGCCGGTCTGACGCATCGTCTCGACCACCGTGTCGAGCGAGACGTAGTGCGAGCCGTCGCCGCGCAGCGCCAGCCGAGAGGCGGTCACCGCCGTGGATGCTGCGATCGCGTTGCGCTCGATGCACGGGATCTGCACGAGGCCGCCCACCGGGTCGCACGTGAGTCCGAGGTGGTGCTCCATCGCGATCTCGGCGGCGTTCTCGATCTGCCGGTTGGTGCCGCCCATCACCGCGGTCAGTCCCCCGGCCGCCATGGCGCACGCGGACCCGACCTCGGCCTGGCATCCGCCCTCGGCGCCGGAGATCGACGCGTTCGCCTTGAACAGCGACCCGAGCGCGGTCGCGGTCAGCAGGAACCGGCGGATGCCGCGGCGCCGGTCCTGCACGGCGTTCCCGGCGCCCAGCCCGGAGTCGGCCAGGAACCGCCACCAGTACATCGCGACGGCGGGGAGGATGCCGGCGGCGCCGTTGGTCGGCGCCGTCACAACACGACCGCCCGCGGCGTTCTCCTCGTTCACGGCGAGCGCGAACGCCCCGAGCCACTCCTCCGGCAGCGGCGGTCGACCCTGCGCCTCTGACTCCTCCAGCTGCCGGCGGATGACGCTCGCGCGGCGCCTGACGCGCAGCATCCCGGGCAGGGTGCCGTCGGTGCGCAGTCCGGCGTCCACGCTGGCCGCCATCGCGTCCCAGATCGCGTCGAGACCGGCGGCGATGTCGCCGTCCGCGCGAAGCTCCTCCTCGTTGATTCGCGCGGCCTCCGCGATGGTGAGGCCGCGCTCGGCGCACAGCGCGACCAGCGTGTCGGCGTCGGCGAAGTCGAGCGGAAACGGGCGCGCCGCAACGCGGGCGGGCGCGCCGTCGCGCCGGATGAACCCGCCGCCCACCGAGTAGTACGTCTCGTGGGCGAGCACGCCGTCGTTGCCCGTGAGCGGCCCGCGGTCGCCCCACGCCTCGAGCGTCATCGCGTTGGGATGCCCGGGCAGCCGGGTCCGCGGCGCGAATTGGATGTCCGATCTGTCGAACGGGATCGGATGCGACCCGTTCAGCGGGAGCGGACGACCATCGGGCCAATCCGTCCAGGCGTGGCGCACGGCATCCGGATCCACCGTCTCGGGTTCGAGCCCGGCCAGTCCCGCGACGACGGCGTCCGGCGTTCCGTGCCCGATGCCCGTCGCGCCCAGCGAGCCGTACAGCGTGCACGTGACCCGAGCGACGCGGTCGATCACACCGGCTGTGGCGACACGGGCGGCGAAGTCGCGGGCGGCGCGCATCGGTCCGACCG
>CAXTES010000045.1:0-16895 GCA_964243215.1 uncultured Microbacterium sp.
CGGCGGGGTACACCGTGTACGCCGACGACCACCGCGGGCACGGCCGCACCGGCATGGCCCAGCACGGCGACGCCGCGATGCTCGGACGGCTCGGAGTCGGCGGTCACCGCGCCACGGTCGCCGCGCTGTGGCAGTTCACCGAGCTCATCCGCGAGGAAAATCCGGGGCTGCCCCTCGTGTTGCTCGGCCACTCGTGGGGCTCGTTCCTGGGTCAGATCCTGTTGGACCGGCATCCGGATGCCTATGACGCTGTCGTCCTGTCCGGCTCGGCGCTGCGCTGGCCCGGGTCGCTGAACTCCGGCGACCTCAACAAGCCGTGGAAGGCGAAGGACGCGTTGGGCACCGAGTGGCTGTCGTCGGACGCCGCCGTGGCGCGCGCGTTCGTGGACGATCCGATGACGACCTCGGTGCCGCTGGCGAAGCTGTTCGGGATGCGGGATGCCGCACGGATCATCGGCCGGCCGCGCCGGGACCTCGGCCGCGACGTCCCGGTGCTGCTGATGGTGGGCCAGCACGACACGGTGGGCGGCCCGCGCAGCGTCCACCGCCTCGCCGACGCCTACCGGACCCGCTCGGGTCTGACCGACGTCACGACCCTCGTGTACCCGGGCGCCCGGCACGAGATCTTCAACGAGACGGTGCAGGCCGATGTCCGCGCCGACCTGCTGGCCTGGCTCGACGCCCGGTTCCCCTCGCGGGACTGACGCCGGCCCGGCGCACCCCCCCCGCCCCCACCCGTTCTCCGTACGTCGAGCCGACGCATATGGCCGCTTCGCGGCCGAGGAAGCGGCCATATGCATCGGGTGGATGCCGCGACGTGGAGTCCTGGCCTGACCGGAGACCGGCAGCCCCCAGCCGGCGCAGCCGGCGAAACCCCGTGACCATAGGCTGAAACCATGCACGGCGAGTACAAGGTTCCCGGCGGCAAGCTCGTCGTGGTCGACCTCGAGAACCGCGACGGCCGCATCGCCGAGTTCCACCTCGCGGGCGACTTCTTCCTCGAGCCCGACGACGCCCTCGCCGACATCGACGCTGCCGTGAACGGCCTTCCCGTCGAGGCGGATGTCCCGACCATCGCGGCCGCGGTGCGCGCCGCATTGCCCGACGGCGCGCAGCTGCTCGGGTTCACCCCCGAAGCGGTGGCGACCGCCGTGCGCCGTGCTCTCGTCGTCGCCCCGGGGTGGCGCGACTTCTCGTGGGAGGTCGTGCACGACGCGCCCGTGTCACCGCGCATGAACCTCGCGCTGGACGAGGTGCTCACCACGCGCGTCGGCGACGGCCGCCGCAACCCGACGCTGCGGCTGTGGGAGTGGAACGAGTCCGCGGTGGTGATCGGCTCGTTCCAGTCGCTGCGCAACGAGGTCGATCCCGCCGGCGCCGAGAAGTACGGATTCGACGTCGTGCGCCGCATCTCGGGCGGCGGCGCCATGCTCATGGCGGCGAACTCGATCGTCACGTACTCGCTCTACGTGCCGGCATCCCTCGTCGCGGGCATGACGTTCGCCGACTCGTACGCGTTCCTGGACGACTGGGTGCTCGTCGCGCTGCGCTCGCTCGGCATCGACGCGGTGTATCAGCCGCTCAACGACATCGCCGGCCCGCACGGCAAGATCGGCGGCGCAGCGCAGAAGCGGCTCGCGAACGGCGGTGTCCTGCACCATGCGACCCTCAGCTACGACATGGACGGTCAGGTGATGACCGAGGTGCTGCGCATCGGCCGCGAGAAGCTCAGCGATAAGGGCACGGTGTCGGCGGCCAAGCGCGTCGACCCGCTGCGCAGCCAGACCGGACTGCCGCGCGAGGCGATCATCCAGCGCTTCATCGACACATTCACCACGCTGTACGGCGCGGTGCCCGGCCATATCACCGCTGAGGAATACGCCGAAGCCGAGGCGCTCGTGGCGTCGAAGTTCGCCACGGATGCGTGGCTGCGCCGCGTCCCGTAAGTCACGTCGAGCGCGGGCATCGCTAACGCCGAGCCCACCGGTTCTCGCCGAGCCCACCGGTCATCGACGCAGGGAAGGGGTGGGTTCGAGAGCAACCGGTGGGTTCGACGCCGGCCGGTCGTCGGCCCGGCCGCTCGTTGCGCGCGTGCTCCTAGGCTGATGCGCATGCGATTCGGAACCTTCATCCCGCAGGGCTGGCGTCACGACCTCGTGGGAATCGATCCCGCCGATCAGTGGCGGGTTATGAGCGGGTTGGCGCAGCGCGCCGACGAAGGCCCGTGGGAATCGCTGTGGGTCTACGACCATTTCCACACCGTCCCCGTGCCCAGCGAAGAGGCGACGCACGAGGCGTGGACGCTCATGAGCGCGTTCGCGGCGGTGACCGACCGCATCCGCCTCGGCCAGATGTGCACGTGCATCGGCTACCGCAATCCGGTCTACCTCGCGAAAGTGGCCGCCACCGTCGACGTCATCTCGGGCGGCAGAGTCGAGATGGGCATCGGGGGCGGCTGGTACGAGAACGAGTGGCGCGCGTACGGCTACGGCTTCCCGCCGATCGGCGAGCGGCTGGGGATGCTCGACGAGGGCGTGCAGATCATGCGGGATGCCTGGACCACCGGCACCGCGACGCTCGACGGCAGGCACTACCAGGTCGATGGCGCCCGGGTGTATCCGCGGCCGCTGCAAGACGGCGGCATCCCGATCTGGGTGGCCGGCGGCGGCGAGCGCAAGACACTGCGCACCGCGGCGAAGTACGCCGACTACACCAACTGGGTACCGGTGCCCGACGAGTTCGTGCGCAAGAAGGCGATCCTCGCCGAGCATTGCGACGACGTCGGTCGCGACATCGCCGAGATCACGTTCTCATGCAACTTCAGCACCGTGATCGGAGAGACGCCGGCGGATGTCGCATCCCGCCTCGACGCGATCGAAGCCCGTGTCACGCCGCATCTCGGCACCCGCACCGCGGCGTACATGCGCGACTACCGCTCGGGAGCGGCGCTCGTCGGCACGCCCGCTCAGGTCGTCGACCGGATCGCCGAGGTGCGCGACCTCGGCATGGCGTACGCCATCCACTACTTCCCCGAGCACGCCTACGACCGGTCGGGCGTCGAGTTGTTCGAGCGCGAGGTCATCCCCGCCCTCGACTGACCCTCACAGCGAACCTCACCGTGTCCCGAAGTTCCTGCCTGAACGCCCCGCGGACCGCGAAGTTCGGGACACGGAAGCGAAACTTCGGGACACGGGCCCGAGAGGGGAGCGATCACACCAGCGCGCGGGTGCTGGCGTAGCCGTCGCGCACCACGTCGGGCGCGGATGCCTCGCCCCCGAAGACGCGGGTCGCACTGGGCGAACTCGACCAGGGCGTCCATCCCGGATCTGCGGCGCGGATGAACGCCGCCGCAGCGCCGTGCAGCGCGTCGGCCAGCGCGCGCGGCGGGGCGTCGCCGGCGATCGACGGCACCGCCGGATCATCGAGGCAGTCGAACCAGAACGGCACGTCGAGGCAGTGCAACGCCCATCGGCGGTTCGGCGACGCCCGCGAGAACCGGTACACCCAGGTGGGCGCGCTCGCGCGGGCCTCGGCGACGCGCACCACTTTGGACCGGAAGATGCTGTCGGTGACGAACCGTCCGAGCATCGCGGCGGTGCCCCTCCGCCGCTGCGGGCGGTTGGCCGCCAGGTAGGCACGCCGAACCGTCGGGTCCGGCAGCAGCCGCGACATCACGAACCCCACCGGAACCAGGCGCAGCCGGCGTTCGAAGGCGTCGGCGGCGCCCGTGAACTCGTCGTCGGTCGCGCCCAGGACGAGGGGCTTGTCGGCGCCGACGCCCGCGCGCAGCGCCTCGACGACCGGCCGGTCGAGAAGGTCGCCGTCGATCATCGGACCCCACGGCAACCCATCGCGCAGCAGGTCGCGCAACGGGGCGAGCCGATCGGATGACTCGCGCGACCCCGCGCGCTGCTGCAGCGCGAGCAGTGTCTCCTCGCTCACCGACGCGAAGCCGTCGCGGTCCGCCGTCACGCCTGCGAGGTTCGCCAGCCGCGCGCTCGCGGTGCGCGCCCGCTCGCCCGAGACGTCTCCCACTGCGGGGGAAAGCGCCCACGCCGCCGAGAAGAGTCCTTGCGCCGCCGGCATCCCGAGCAGCGTCAGCACCGCCCCGCCGCCCGCCGACTGGCCCGCGATGGTAACCCGGCCGGGGTCGCCGCCGAACGCCGCGACATTGTCCCGGACCCATTCGAGCGCGAGCAGCCAGTCCCGCACGCCGCGATTGCTCGGCGCCCCGCGGATGTATCCGAAGCCGTCGAAGCCCAGCCGGTAGGAGATCGACACCGTGACCACGCCGTCGCGGTTGTACGCGCGTCCGTCGTACCACGGGCTCGCCGGCGACCCCGCGGTGAACCCCCCGCCGTGGATCCACACCAGAACCGGCAGCGCCGCCGACGCCTCGCCGGGCGCGGGCGTGTAGACGTTGACGTTCAACGTCGCCTCGCCCGGGATCGTCGGCTCGGGGATGAGCGTGACGCCGGGGTCGCCGCGCTGCGTCGTCGCGCCGAACGACAGCGCATCGCGCACCCCGTCCCACGGCTCCGGCGGCACCGGCGGCGCATAACGCAGCTCGCCGACAGGCGGCTTCGCGAACGGGATGCCGAGGAAGGCCGCGGATGCCGTGGCCGTGCCGGGTTCGCCGCGCCACCGGCCGCGCACCGCGCCGGGACGGATCTGCACGATCGGATCGCGGTCGCTCACTCGGGCGTCCCCTCCGGCGCGAGGGCCGTGAACAGCGCCTCGACCACCGCGCTCATGTCCACATGCGGTTCCAGCATCCACTGCACCTGCATCCCGTCGGCGACGGCCTGCACGAGGCGCGCCACCGTCTCCGGCGGGATGCGGTCGGTCACCTCTCCCGCGCGCTGCGCGCGCGCTACGGCGTCGCTCAGCTGCCCGCGCAGGCCGGCGCCGCGCGCCAGGAAGAACCGGTGTGCGGGATGCTGCGGGTCGGCGCTCTCGACCGACAGGCGGGAGAACAACTCGACCAGGCCCGGGACGTCGGCGTTGTGGCGGATGGTGCCGAGGTAGCCGTCGCGCATCGCGGCGAAGTCGCTCGCCGACCCGCCGTAGGCGAGGCGATCCACCTCGTCGCGTTTGCGGAGCACCTCGGCGAAAAGCTCTTCCTTGCTGTCGAAGTAGTGCAGCAGCCCCGCCTGGCTCAGTGCCGCCGCATCGGCGATCTCCTTCACGGACGCCCCCCGGTAGCCGGCGCGCGCCACGACCTCCAGGGCGCGCTCGAGAATCTCCTCGCGCTTGGCCACACCTTTCGCGTATGACCCCCGGCGCCCGGGATGCGGCTGTGCCATAAGCCCAGTAAACCCGAATGGCACTTGATATCTCAAAACCTAGTGTTGTAAGGTTTTCGCATGACTCTCGACACCGCCGTCACCGCCGAAGCCGTCACTGCCGACCTGACCCTCGAGGAGAAGGCATCGCTCACGAGCGGCGCGGACTTCTGGACCACCACCTCCGTCGATCGCGTCGGCATCCCGTCGATCATGATGACCGACGGCCCGCACGGGCTGCGCAAGCAGCGGGGCGGCAATGATCACCTCGGCATCGCCGACAGCGTGCCGGCGACCTGCTTCCCACCCGCCGTCGGTCTCGGCTCGTCGTTCGATCCCGAGCTGGCCGAACGCGTCGGTGTCGCGCTGGGCGTCGAGTCCTCGATCCAGGACGTCGCCGTCATCCTGGGCCCGGGCATCAACATCAAGCGGTCGCCGCTGTGCGGTCGCAACTTCGAGTACTTCTCCGAGGACCCGATCGTGTCGGGCGTGCTCGGTGCGGCGCTGGTGCGCGGCATCCAGTCGCAGGGCGTCGGCTCGTCGCTGAAGCACTTCGCCGCCAACAATCAGGAGTTCGACCGGATGCGGTCCTCGAGCGATGTCGATCCCCGACCGCTGCGCGAGATCTACCTGCGCGGGTTCGAGCGGGTGGTGCGCGATGCCGCGCCGTGGACCGTGATGTGCTCGTACAACCGCATCAACGGCGTGTGGACGTCGGAGGACCCGTGGCTGCTGACGACCGTGCTGCGCGACGAGTGGGGCTTCGACGGTCTGGTCGTGTCGGACTGGGGCGCGGTCAACGACCGGGTGGTCGGCCTGCCGGCAGGGCTCGACCTGGAGATGCCGGCATCCGGCGGCCGCACCGACGCGCAGCTCGTCGCCGCCGTGCAGGACGGCACACTCGACGAGTCGGCGCTGGATCTGGCCGCCGGACGCGTCGTCGATCTCGTGCGCAAGTCCGAGGCGCGCCCCGCGGTCGCCGGACCGCTCGACGTCGACGCGCATCATGCGCTCGCCCGCGAGGCCGCCGGCCGCTCGATCGTGCTGCTGCGCAACGAGGGCGCACTGCTGCCGCTGCGCGGCGAGACCTCGGTGGCGCTCATCGGCGCGTTCGTGAACGAACCCCGCTTCCAGGGCGCCGGGTCGTCGCTGATCAACCCCACCCGTCTCGACGACGTCGCGCTCGAGATCGTCGCGGCAGCCGGGGAGGACTTCGTCTTCCAGTCGCCCGGCTTCACCCTCGACGGCTCCGGCGACGCCGATGCGCTGCGGGCGGATGCCGTCGCGCTGGCGGCCTCGAAAGATGTCGCCGTGGTCTTCCTGGGCCTGCCCGCCGCCGAGGAGTCGGAGGGCTTCGACCGCGAGCACATCGATCTGCCCGCCGAGCAGCTCGCGCTCTTGGATGCCGTGCTCGACGCCAACCCGAACACCGTCGTGGTGCTCTCCAACGGCGGCGTCGTCGCTCTGCCGTTCGCCGATCGCGTGCCGGCCATTCTGGAGGGCTGGCTGCTGGGCCAGGCAGGCGGTGGCGCGATCGCCGACGTGCTGTACGGCACGGTCAACCCGTCGGCCAAGCTCACCGAAACGATTCCGCTGCGTCTGGAAGACAATCCGTCGTTCGGCAACTTCCCCGGTGAGTTCGGGCACGTCCGGTACGGCGAGGGCATCCTGGTCGGATACCGCTGGTACGACGCCAAGGACCTCGACGTTGCGTTCCCGTTCGGTCACGGCCTGTCGTACACGACGTTCTCGTACGCGGATGCGTCGGCCGAGGTCGACTCCGACGGTGACGTCGCCATCACGGTGGACATCACCAACACCGGCCCGGTCGCCGGCCGCGAGATCGTGCAGGTCTACACGTCGCTCGCGGACTCGATCTTGCAGCGCGCGCCCCGCGAGCTGAAGGCGTTCGCCTCGGTGGCTCTCGAGGCCGGCGAGACCAAGACCGTGCGGCTCGTCATCCGGCGCGCGGACCTGGCGTACTGGGATGTGCGCGTGGACCGCTGGGTCGTCGAGACCGGCGACTACACCGTCGAGGTCGCCGCATCCAGCCGCGACATCCGCGCCACCGCGTCGGTGCACGTCGACGGCGACGATGTGCGCTTGCCGCTGACCATGCAGTCCTCGATTGGCGACCTGCTCACCGACCCGGTCGCCGGGCCGGTGATCGCTCAGGCGGTGACGTCGAGCTTCGGCGGCGGCGACGCCGCGGGCGCGTCGATGACGGCGAACGAGAAGGGCCTGCAGAAAATGCTCGCCTCGTTCCCGGTGGGCCGGATGACCGGCTTCCCGGGTGTGCCGGTCACGTACGAGCAGATCGAGCAGCTTCTGGAGGCGGCCAACGCCCGGCGCACCTGACGACGCGCTGTCATGATGGGCGGATGCGTCCGCGGTTCCACTTCGCTCCGGCATCCGGCTGGATCAACGACCCGCACGCGATAGCGCTGCACGAAGGCGTCTGGCACGTCTTCTTCCAGCACGTCCCCGAGGCGACGGCGTGGTCGGCGGCGTGCTCGTGGGGCCACGCTGTGGGGCCTGACCTGCAGTCGCTGACCGAACTGGCCCCCGCACTCACGCTCGGCGACGGCGACGACGGAATCTGGACGGGATGCCTCGTGCCGACCGAACCGGCGCGTATCTTCTACACCGCCGCCGACCTGTCGCACATGGACATCGGACGCGTGCGGGTCGCCACGGCCGTCGACGACGGCTGGGCCGGCTGGATCAAGGGGCCGGTCGTGGTCGAGCCGCCCGAGGGCGTCGAACTCACGACATTCCGCGATCCGTTCGTGGTGCGTGACGGCGACGGGTGGCTCATGATCGTGGGCGCGGGCTTGCCCGGCGGGGGCGGGGCCGTGCTGGCCTACCGTTCCGACGACCTGGAACGGTTCCGGTACGCGGGCGTACTGCTCTCGGGCGGCGGCGACGGCTACGGCGACGCGTGGGAATGCCCGCAGCTGCTCGACTTCGGTGACCGGCGCGTGCTCGTGTTCGCCATCTGGAGCGAGCGGGTCGGCTACGACGTGCGCTACGCGGTCGGGGTGATGGCCGGCGACCGGTTCGATGTGGCGTCGCGGGGCGTGTTGTCGTACGGCCCCGGTCCCTATGCCCCGACGACTTTCCGCGACGCGGCCGGACGCGCGTGCGTGATGTTCTGGCTACGCGACATCGCCGGCGATGGGTGGGCCGGGGCGCACAGCATCCCGTACCTGCTCGACCTCGACGGCGACGTGCTCGTCGCGACGCCGCATCCCGACCTCTGCCGGTACGCGGGGCCGGCTGCCGACGGGGTCGTGCCCGGCGCCGGGATCGTGGCGTGGAGCGCGCGCGACGGTCAGACCCTGCGCGTGGGCGACGCCGCGCAGCTGACCTGCGAGGCCGAGCTGATCGTGCGCATCGGCCCGGACGAATGGCGGATGCCGCGAGGCGACGACGTGCAGGTGGTCGTCGACGCCACCGTCCTCGAGGTCTCGTCGACGTCCGGTGTGTTCGCGGCAGCGGTCGCGCCGCAGGAGTCGCTCACCATCTCGGGCGACGGAAGCGTCGTCGTCCGCGCGCTGGTCAGGCCTTCAGGAACGCCAGCAGCGCCGCGTTGACCTCGTCGGCGTGGGTCCACAGCATCCCGTGCGGCGCGCCCTCGACCTCGACGTACTCGGCGTCGGGCAGCAGGTCTCGAAGGCGCCGGCCCGACGCGTCGATCGGCAGGATCTTGTCGGCGGTGCCATGCACGATCAGCGCCGGCACATCGATCTTCGGAATGTCGGCGCGGAAATCCGTCGGCCACGTCAAAGGAGCCGCGGCGATCGCGACGTTGCCCGCGGAATTGGCGACCTGCACGCTGGCGTCCACCGCCTCCTGGGAGATGCGCGGACCAAGGTTCTCATCGAGGTCGTAGAAGTCCTTGAAGAAGCCGGTGAGGAACGCATACCGGTCCTTGCGCACCGCGGCGGACGTGTCGTCGAAGAACGACTGAGGGCCGGCGCCGTCGGGGTTGTCGTCGGTGATGAGCAGGTCGGGCCCAAGCGAGGCGATCAACGCCACCTTCGCGACGTTTCCGGAGCCGTAGGTCGACAGGTAGCGGACGATCTCGCCGCTGCCCATCGAGAACGAGACCAGCACGGCATCCCTCAGATCAAGTCCCTCGATCAACCCGCTGAGGTCGGCCGCGAACGTGTCGTAGTCGTATCCCGCGCCGGTCTTGGTCGACGCGCCGAAGCCGCGGCGGTCGTACGCGATGACACGGAAGCCGGCATCCAGCAGCGCCGCCTGCTGCTTGCCCCACGACTCGCCATTGAGCGGGAAGCCGTGGATCAGCACCACCGGCGTGCCGCTGCCCTGGTCGGTGTAGAACAGCTCGACGTCGACGGTGTTGTCCTGCCCGACGGTGATGTACGACACGGGGGTCCTCCTGGAGTACGACGGTTGGGTCATCGAAAGGCTACGACTCTCGGCCCGCACCTTCGGACGCAGCGACGGAGAAGATGTGCGGCGAACGGTAGCCGGATGCCGCGAATGCCACGGTGACGGCGGCCGCGACATCCTCGATCTTCGCCAGCGGGACCAGCGCGATCGCGGCGCCGCCGAAGCCCCCGCCGGTCATGCGCGCGCCGATCGCCCCCGCCTCGACGGCCGCGGCGACGGCGGTGTCGAGTTCCGGGATCGAGATCTCGAAGTCGTCGCGCATCGACGCGTGCGATGCGTTCAGCAGCGATCCGATCGCGCCGGGTCCCACGTCACGCAGCGTGCGCACCGTGTCGAGCACGCGCTGGTTCTCGGTGACGACGTGTCGCACACGACGGAAGGTCACGTCGTCCAGCAGCGCGGCGGCGCGGTCGAGGTCGTCGATCGATACGTCGCGCAGCGCCGTCACGCCCAGGATCGCCGCCCCCCGCTCGCACGATTCGCGCCGCTCGCGGTAGCCGCCGGTGGCGTGCGAGTGCTCAACCCCGGTGTCGACGACGAGTATGCCGAGTCCGGCATCCGCGAATCCCAGCGGCACGACCTCGGTAGCGAGGCTGCGGCAGTCCAGGAATATCGCCGCGTCGGACCGGCCCAGCATCGACGCCATCTGGTCCATGATGCCGGTGGGTGCGCCGACCGCCTTGTTCTCCGCGGTGCGACCGACGCGTGCCAGCGCCGTGCCGTCGAGCCCCACCCGCCACACCTCGTTCAGCGCCGCGGCGGTCGCCCCCTCGATCGCGGCAGAGGACGAGAGTCCCGCGCCGATGGGCACGTCGGAGGCGATCGCGATGTCGACACCACCGGTGGCCGAACGGCCGGAGGGGTCGGTCCGCATCGCCCACGCCACGCCGAGCGGATACGCCGCCCACTCCGGCACCGCGGGGTGCGCTCCGGTCTCGGTCGGGAACAGCGTGTCGAGGTCGTCGAGGCCCACGTCGACCGCGTCCGGATCGAGCGTCGACGCGACCCGCACGCGCCGGTCGTCGCGCGTGCCGAGCGCGACATAGGTGCGGCGGTCGATCGCGAACGGCAGCACGAACCCGTCGTTGTAGTCGGTGTGCTCGCCGATCAGGTTCACGCGACCGGGCGCCGACCAGACGCCGACGGGCTCCGTTCCGGTCAGCTTGGTGAACAACGCACAGGCCTGCGCCGCCGGGCTGACCGTGGCATCCGTCACGGCGAGACCTTTTCGACGGCGTCGCGCAGGCGGGCGGCGGACGTCTCGGGCGGGATGTCGCCGATCCATGCGCCCATCGCCGCCTCGGATCCGGCGAGGTACTTCAGCTTGTCGGCGGCCCGGCGTGGGCTGGTGATCTCCAGGTGCATGCGCACGGTGTCGCGTCCGACATGCACCGGAGCCTGGTGCCACGCGGCGATGTACGGGGTTGCGGTGTCGTAGAGGGCATCGATGCCGCGCAGCAGGCGCAGATACAGCGGCGCCAGCTCGTCCCGCTCGGCGTCGCTGGTCTGCGCGAAGTCCGCCACGTGCCGGTGCGGCAGCAGGTGGACCTCCAGCGGCCACCGCGCGGCGAACGGCACGAAGGCGGTCCAGTGCTCGCCGCTCAGGATGACACGGTCCGACGCCCGCTCGAAGTCGAGGATGCGCGCGAACAGGTCCGGCGCGGTGCGCTCGATCGACTCCAGCAGCCGCGTCGTGCGCGGTGTGATGTACGGGTACGCGTAGATCTGCCCGTGGGGATGCGGGAGTGTGACGCCGATCGCCTCGCCGCGGTTCTCGAACGGGAACACCTGCGCCACGCCTGGCAGCCCCGACAGCGCGGTGGTGCGATCGGCCCACGCCTCGATGACGGTGCGCGCGCGCGTCGGGGTCAGCGTGCCGAACGATCCGGTGTGTTCCGGGCTGAAGCACACCACCTCGCAGCGCCCCACGCTCGTGCGGGTGCGTCCGATGCCGAGCGCCTCGAGATCCGCGATTCCGCGCGGCGGATCGGCGCCCTCCGGCGTGTCGTCGAACGCGGCTGCAAGGGCGGGACCGAACGACGGCGACTTGTTCTCGAACACCGCCACGTCGTAACGCGACGGGATCTCGGACGGATTCGACGGTGACTGCGGCGCCAGCGGGTCCAGCTCGGCAGGCGGCAGGAACGCGCGATCCTGCCGCGCGGCGGCGATCGAGATCCAGTCGCCGGTGAGCACATCGAGCCGCATCGTCGCCGTCACCGGCCGAGCCGCGACGGGGCGGGCGTCGACCGCGCGCTCGGCGCCGAGCGTGGTGTCGGGATCGTCGTAGTAGATGAGCTCACGCCCGTCGGCCAGACGCGTCGAGCGCTTGACCACCCCGGCCCCGAGCGTCTGGGCCGGCAGGACCGTCGCCGCCTCGTCGTTCCCGGACCACAACTGAGGCATGTTCACGTCAACACGCTACCCATCCGGCCTATCGAAGCTACCCGGGTGTGATCCAGCGTCGCTTCGCGGGTCAAGCTGGATCAGCCTTCAGCGTCGACCCGCGGTCTTCCGCCGAACAGCGCGAGTGCCGAACAGGATGCCGCCGGCTGCCAGCATCCCGATCCCCAAGACGATCGCGACCACCGGAACCTCGCCCCCCGTCTCGGGAAGCCCCGTCGATGCACGCACCGAGCGCGAGGATGCAGCGAGTGTCGGAGTGGGCGTGGGCGCGGGAGTTGCCGACGGTCCTGGTCCGGGCTCGACGCCGCCGACGGCGTTTTCGATCGTCAGCGGCACGCTCACGACGACAGATGCCAGGGCGTTCTGCGCGGTCACGGAGATGTCCCCGCGCCAGGCCGCGACCGGTGTGCCGCTGATCGTCAGCGAGCCGGGGGCTTGGCTGACTCCGAGCCCAGCCGGGATCGGGGTGGTGACGAACAGTGCTGGGGTCGGGGTGCCGCTCGCCGTGAACGTATACGAATAGGACTTGTTGACCGTGCCTGCGGGGGGCGACGCGTCGACGAACTGCGGCGGAACTCCCACGACGAACGGCGCCGACATTTCCGAATCGACGTCGCCGGCGGGGTTGTCCGCGGTCACTTTCACCGTGTACGAGATGCCGTTGGTCAGCCCGGGGACTTCGATGTAGGTCGTCGTCGAGCTCTGCGAGGCGACGGGCGTCGACTGCCCTGTCTCGTACACCGTCGCGGTGTACCCGGTATTGGCGAACGTCCCGGGGGCGCCGGGCGTGAATGTGACCCCGACCAAACCGGCGAAGACCTGCACCTGGTCGATGGTGGGCGCACCGGGCGGCGTCGGCGTGGGACCGATGTAGAGGACCGACACGGTGCCGGGAGTCGCGGGTTGCGAATCCGTGTCGCCCCGACTGGCGACGTACGCCTTCGTGCCGTTGGGCGAGATGGCGATACTGGTCGGCTCCACACCGGTGAATCCAGCGACCGTCCCGATCTCGGTCTGCGTCGCGGTGTCGATCACCGACACCGAGTTGTTCCCGGAGTTGGTGACGTAGGCGGCGTCACCCTCGGCGGTGATCGCGATAGCGGAGGGGTTGACGCCGGTGAAGCCGGTGACGGTGCCGGTGACGGCACCCGAGGCGACGTTCACGATGGCCACCGATCCGGCGTCCTGACTGTTCAGTCCGCTGTTCAGCACGTAGGCGGTGGTGCCGTCGGGGGT
This sequence comes from uncultured Microbacterium sp., assembly GCA_964243215.1. Lineage (GTDB taxonomy): Bacteria > Actinomycetota > Actinomycetes > Actinomycetales > Microbacteriaceae > Microbacterium. Next base: position 13,350 of record CAXTES010000045.1, read on the forward strand.
GAAGGCGACTGCGTACGGGTCGTCGAAGCCGGTGATGGTTGCGGTCTGCAGGAAGGTGAGGTTCTCCGGCACCCACTCGAGCACCGACACCGTGTTGCTGCCGCGGTCGGTGACGTATGCGGTGTTCCCGTCGGGCGTGAAGGCGACGCCCCAGGGCCGGGTGCCGGACCATCCGAGCGGCGTGCCGCGCTCCTCGCGTTCGGCGACGTTGACCACCGACACGGAATCGGAGCCCCAGTTCGTGATGAGGCCTCGGGTTCCATCCGCGGACAACGCGACCTGAGCGGGGTTCGAGCCGCTGTAGCCCGACAGGGTTCCGACGGCGCTGCTCTGGCCCACATCCAGAATCTGCACCTGCGAGTCGAAGCTGGTCAGGAACGCCACCTGGCCTGACGCGGTCGCGGGCGTGATCGCCACATCGGTGGGGAACCCGGCCGTCACCCCCGACACGGACGTGTCCGCGCTGTCGGTCGACGTGTCGATCACGCCGACCTGTCCGCCGGGGTCGACATCGATCTCGCTCGCCAGGTATGCCGTGGCGCCGTCGGGGGAGAACGCCACTGCGGTCGGACTGGCGTTCTCGGCGAACTGGCCGGTCACGACGCCGGTCTGTCTGTTCCACCGCGACGCGGCACCGTCAGCCGCCGACGCGACCTGGGCGATCGTCGTCGATCCGATCAGGGCGATGATGCCGGCGACGGTCGCTGCGACGACCGCGCGGTGGGACGTTGCCGATCTCCACTTCACGGGGCCATTGTAGGTGTGCCGCTCGGACAGCTCAGCCGTGGCCAGCAGCCGGGACAGTACACCCGCAGGAGCGCCGCCCGGCCACCCGGCCCATGCGCCCTCAGGCCCCCGCGCTTCGTCGAGCCTCCCAACCGGTGCGCACCATCTCGTCCACCGAGTACCGCATCGACCAGTCCAGGTCGCGCGCGGCGAGCTCGCCGGATGCCACGATGCGATCCGGGTCGCCGGGCCGGCGCGCCGCGATCGTGGGGGCGAAGTCGATGCCGGTGACGCGGGCCATGGCATCCATGATCTGCCGCACCGACAGGCCGTCTCCGGAGCCGAGGTTGTAGGCCGGCTCGACGGTGTCCCCGGCGGCGAGACGCTGCGCGGCGATGACGTGAGCGGCCGCTATATCGGCCACGTGGACGTAGTCGCGCACGTTCGTGCCGTCCGGCGTGGCGTAGTCGTCGCCGTTGATGCGGGGGGTGCGCCCCGCGAGCAGCGCCTCGAACACGAGCGGGAACAGGTTGTGCGGGCTCGTGTCGTACACCGCGAGATCGCCGGAACCGACCACGTTGAAGTACCGCAGCGAGGTGTGCCGAAGCGGATGCGACGACTCGGCGGTCGCGATGCCCTGGTCGCGCAGCATCCACTCGCCGATGAGCTTCGACTCGCCGTACGGCGACGCGGGACGCTTGGGCGTGTCCTCGGTCACCATCGCATCGTCGGGTGTTCCGTACACCGCCGCCGAGGACGAGAACACGATGTTCGCGACATCCGCCTCCGCCATCGCGGCCAGCACGACCCGCGTGCCCTCGACGTTCTGCGCGTAGGTGTGCAGCGGGCGCTGCACCGATACCCCGGCGTACTTGTATCCGGCGACGTGGATGACGCCCGTCACGCCGTGCTCGCGCAGCGTGTCGGCGACGAGGGGGCCGTCCAAGATGGTGCCGCGGACGAACGGCACGCCGCCGGGCACGAACGAGGCGTGTCCGCTCGACAGGTCGTCGATGACGACGGGCGCCATGCCGGCGGCCCCCAACGCCCGCACCACATGAGCGCCGATGTAGCCGGCGCCGCCGGTGACAAGCCAGGTCATCGCTTCATTCTGCCCGGTAAGGATGCCACGCCCCGAACCGCTCGACACCCGCTGCGGTACCAATACCGACTCGGGTGCATCCACAGCCCGCGCACAGCGGGAAGACATTGTGGACGGGCGGAACCCCCCTGCCCCCTGTTCGGAGGAATAATGCGCAAAATCATCTCGGCGGGAGTGGCCGCCGGCGTCGTGGCCGCTCTCGGATTCGCGATGCCGGCATCGGCCATCTCGAGTACGTCGGCCGACCTTTCGGTCCTGCACGCGATCCCGGGCGTCACCGTGGACGTCTACGTCAACGGTGCCCTCACCCTCGACGACTTCACCCCCGGCACCCTGGCCGGACCCCTCGACCTGCCCGCCGGGACCTACCAGGTGGCCATCACCGCATCGGATGCCGCGGATGACAGCGCGCCCATCCTCGGCCCGGCCGCCGTGACGCTCGAAGCCGGCAAGAGCTACACCGCCGTCGCCCACCTGAACGAGGCGGGCACCCCCACCCTGACGCCGTTCGTCAATGACATCTCGGCCACCGCCGCCGGCCAGGGCCGCCTCACGGTGCGTCACGTCGCGGCCGCCCCGGCCGTGGACATCCTCGCCGGCGGAGCTCCGGTGATCACGGGTCTGACCAACCCGAACGAGTCGACACTGAACCTGCCGGCGGGCACCGTGTCCGCGGCGGTCGCACTCGCCGGCACCACCGCGCCGGTGATCGGCCCGGCCGACGTCACCATCAGCGACGGCGTGCTGACCATCGTCTACGCGTGGGGCAGCGCCGCCGACAGCAACCTGGCGCTGGCCGTGCAGACCGTGACCGCGACGCACTCGAACCCCGGCGGCGTGCAGTCCGGCACCGCGGGGTACGCGGCCGAGCGCGACCAGATCGTGCAGGCCGCCTGGTCGATCGGCGGCGTCGCCGTCGTGGCGATCGGAGTGCTCGCGCTGGTGCTGGTCCGGCGTTCGCGCGTCGAGTCCTGACCTGTCGCTGCGGACCGCGGGGGACACCTCGCGGTCCGCAGCGTTGCGTCCGGATGGAAAGATGACTCCGACCCCGAGGAGGACCGTGCACCGCGCACCCATCGCCGCGGCAGCGTTGCTGCTCGCGCTCTGCCTGGCGGGATGCGGAACGCCCGCGCCGCCGGCGGATGCCGTGGCATCCGCTTCCCCGATTTCCACGACGCCGGCACCCACCCCCTCGGTTCATGTGCCGACGGTGTCCACTTCGCTCGGCGCCGCCGCGCCCGTGGTCGCACCGGTGGACGTGCGCATCGACGCGATCGGCATCGACGTGCCCATCATCCCGGTGGGCGTCGAGGGCGACGGGTTCATGCAGCTGCCGCCTGACCCCGCCGTCGCCGGCTGGTACCGCTACGGCCCGACCCCGGCGAGCGGCGCCGGCAACACGGTCATCGCCGCCCACATCGACTCGCCCAGCTACGGGATCGGGCCGTTCGCGTCACTGCGCGACGTCCCCGCCGGCGCCGAGGTGACCGTGTCGTCGGAGGACGGATCGACGACTCGGTACGCGACCGAGAGCGTGACCTACTACGTGAAAGCCGAGCTGCCGACCGAGCAGTTGTTCGCCAGGGACGGCACCCCGACCCTCGTGCTCATCACGTGCGGCGGCGAGTTCGACGCGTCGATCGGGCACTACCGCGACAACGTCGTGCTGGTGGCCCGGAAGGTCTCTTAGTAACCCAGCGTCGCTAGGAACCCAGCGC
>CAXTES010000046.1:0-3786 GCA_964243215.1 uncultured Microbacterium sp.
ACGTCCGAGACGAGGTCGAGCACCGTGAAGCCGAGCGCGCCGGCGATCGCCTCGATCATCTCGCTCGAGGCATCCTTATGTCCCCGCTCGACCTCGGAAAGGTACTGCGGCGAAACCCCGGCGCGGGCGGCGGTGTCGACGAGGCGGTCGCCGCGATCCCGTCGGAGTTCGCGCAGTCGTGTGCCGAGTGCCTCCCGCCAGAGCGGCGCGGGAGCGGCGGGCTTGTGCAGCGGTGTGGGAGCGACCATGCGGTCACGATAGGCGGGGACATCCGGCGGTGAAAGCCGTTCCGCTGTGGGCAGAACGTACGGACGCCGAAGGCTCGTGGCGCTGTGTCGGCGATCGCGTGTAGACCGTACTCATGACCCGAACGAGTGACTGGCTGGAAGGCTACAAGAAGGCGTGGCGGACGAAGGATGCCGCGGACGTGCGGGCGATCTTCGCCGATGATGCGGAGTACTGGTTCCGTCCCGACGACCCCGATCCGGTCAAAGGCCTCGACGCCATCGTGAAGATGTGGGGCGACGACGAGCCGACCGATCCGGTGTACGACCTCGATGTGCTGGTGGAGAACGACGGCATCGGCATCATCAGCGGCAGCGTCGACTATCCCGGACATCAGCGCTACTCGAACATCTGGGAGGTCCACTTCGCGCCCGACGGGCGGGCCCGCAAGTTCGTCGAGTGGTTCATGACGCCCCGGGAATGAGGCGGCGGGTCGCCTTAGTCGCCGTCCGCGGGTCAAGACGGGTCAACCCCGGAAATCGTCGGGGTCGACGTCGTTGAGGAAGCGCTTGAACTCGTCGACGCTCTCCTCCTCGTCGACGCTGTCTTCGTCGTCCGCACTCGCGGTCATGTCCGGCACACCTGCCTCTGCGAGGACGGCGTCGGCGACCCACAGCGGAGCCTTCACCCGGCACGCGAGGGCGACGGCATCCGAGGGACGGGCATCCAGGACGCGGCGGCCGGCCGGCGTCGTGAGTGTGATCTCGGCGTAGTAGGTGCCGTCGTCCAGGCGCGTGACTTCGACGCGGTTCACCTCGGCGTCGACGCTGTCGAGCAGCGACTGCATCAGGTCGTGGGCGAGCGGCCGGGGCACCGGCGCGCCCTCGACGGCGATCATGATCGAGGTCGCTTCGAGTGCGCCGATCCAGATGGGCAGTACGCTTCCCTCTCCGGAGGGGTCGTCGAGCGGCTTGAGAAGCAGGACGTGCTGCCCCGCGTCATCCATCCCGACCCCGGCGACGCGTACCTGCACCATGGGCGTCCCTTCCGGTTCGATGCGCTCCTGCCATGGTAGGCGCCCCGGGGCGTCTGATCCGAAGGGCGCGTCCTCGCCTGCACAGGAGGATGCTGATCGCGAGATCCGCGGCTTATCCCCCCGTCAGTCGTGTATATGCATGAATGTCGGCGGCCCCTTGTAGCATTTCGATATGAACATCGTTTCGAGCATCCGCGAGCGGGCCGTGCGCCTCGCGGCCTGCGCGGAGTTCGACGTCGAAGCATCCGCGCTGCCCTCCAGCGCGATGACGTTGAGTGACGCGTCGGTCGTCGACCTGCTCACCGAAGCATCCGCTCTGGCGAACGATGTTGCTCGCCTGCAGGCGGTGCTCGCCGGCGTCGTGGCGCAGCGCTCGCAGCGCGAGCACGGTCACTCCGGCCTGGCCGCCGTACACGGACATCCGACACCCGCGTCGCTGATCCAATCGATCACGGGTGGCACCAGAGCCGATGCGACGCGGCATGTACGGGTGGGCACCGACCTCGTCGACCGCGAGCAGACATCGGCTGGAGAGCCGGATGCAACCGCCCCTGCGCCATGGCATGCGGTCCTCGATCGCGCCTTGCTCTATGGCGGACTGAGCCCGGCGGAGAAGGATGCGATCCGCACGGGGCTCGGTGAGCCGCCCCTGATCGACGGCAAGAGCGCGCCGGCGGTGCAAGAAGCGTGGACGCTTGCGGCGGAGGCCCTGATGGCGGAGGCATCCGCGTTGCCCACCGAAGAACTGACGAAGCGGGCCAGGACGATGCGTGATCTGCTCGACCCGGCGGGCGCGCAAGACCGGTACGAGCGCCGCTACGAGAAGCGGTCGTTCCGGATGTGGATCGACGACGAGGGGCTGCATCGGGCACGGGTGGTCTTCGACGACGAGATGGCCCTGTGGGTTCGATCGATGCTGGACGCCGCGTTACGTCCGCGTCGCGGTGGACCCCGGTTCGTGGCCGAGGATGAGCGCGCAGCCGCGGATGAGTTGTCGAACGACTCGCGCAGCAACGACCAGCTCGAGTACGACCTGATGATGGACGTGCTGCGCGCAGGTTCGCTCGCCCGCGCCGAGGACGTGTTCGGCGCGCGACAGCCAGGCGTTCGCATGGTCGTGGTGAAAGACGCCCTCGGTGCGCGGGATGCCTTCGGACGGCTGACCGCTGTGGGTCACGCCGAAGACGGTGGAGCGACCCTGTCCGGGTCGGTGGTCGAACGGGCGATCTGCAGGAATGGATCCATCGATGTGACCGTGGATGCGCACGGCAATCCGCTCGATCTCGGGCGAGAGCAGCGGCTCTACTCCGCACGGCAGCGCGTCACGCTCGCAGCTCGCGATGGGGGCTGTGTGTGGCCGGGCTGTACGCGCGTCGCCTCGTACTGCGAAGCCCATCACTGCGATCACTTCGTGGCGCATCACGGGCGCACCGACATCGATCGGGGCGTGCTGCTGTGCCCGTTCCACCACTTGCTGTTGCACAATCGCGGCTGGCGCATCACGCGGCAGGGCAAGCAACCCTTCGTGTTGCATCCGCCAGCCGGCGAAGGGCCGCCGATCGCGTTGCGGTCGAAAGCGCCCTGGCAGTGGGCGTGGGATCCGCCGCCGCCGCCCGAACGGGACGGCTGGCGCAGCGTGCCCGAACGACGGGGAAAGCTCGCGTGACGGTCGTGATGCGTCAGACCCGGACCCAGCGGTCGTCGGCGAAGCGGATCGCCCCCGCCTCGGCGAACGCCTCCAGCCAGCCCGTCATGGGCCACCGACCCCAGCGGTCGGCGAACACGGCGCCGTTGCGGAGGATGTCGTCGACATGCTGCCACGGCGGAGTGGTCGTGGGATGCCACTGGTGATACGCGTGAGCACCTGCCACCCAAACCAGCCGAACCCCTCGTTCGCGCGCCCGATGAGCGAAATCGGTGTCTTCGGCGCCGTAACCCTCGTAGTCCTCGCAGAATCCTCCGACCCGGCGCCAGGTCCGCGGGGTCACCGCGAAGGAGAGCGACCAGAACAGGTCGTACTCCGAGGCACCCGCAACCCGGTCCTCGCCTGCGGCGGGCGACGGGCGTGCGGGATGCGGCCGGGTCAGGGCGCTGAGTTCATGAACGTGTTCCGGGCGTTGAGTGTCGGTCAGGTAGGTGACCGGGCCGGCCAGCACGGCATCGGGGTGGTCGAGCGCGGCGCGTTCGTACCGCGCGATCAGGTCGGGGCCGGCGAGGCAGTCGGCGTCGAGGAACAGCAGGAGCTCAGCGCCTCGATCGATCGCGGCTCGAGCGGCGGCGTTGCGTCCGGCGGCCACGCGAAGACCGTCGACGCCCGGCGGAACGTGGACGACCTCGATGACGCGGGAGGACGTGAACATGTCCTGGGCCGGCGGGTCCTTCCCGAGCCAACCCACCACGATGAGCAGATCCTCGCGACCCAGTTGCGCGAGCGTCCGATGTTGACGGTCGAGGTGGCGGGCCCGTTCCGGAGACGCGACGCTGACGACGGCGACGGTCATCGGGTCACCGCGTCGAAACCGGGA
>CAXTES010000046.1:3886-16586 GCA_964243215.1 uncultured Microbacterium sp.
GATCACCGGATCACCGACTCGACGACCCGCGCCGCTCGGGACGCGGCACCCGCCACGCGCCACGCCCGCCAGTCGGGCGACATCCGAGACGCTTCTTCGAGCGCCGAGACGAAAGACGAGGCAGCGGAATCGTCGCGAACGACGGCGAGCTGCGCGGCGTGGAGGGCGCGCGCGGTCGTCCACTGCTCGGCGAAGGGGCGGGGCTGCGGGATGACCACCGCCCGCGCTCCCGCCGCGGCGAGATCCGCGACGCTGTTCTGGCCCGCCGCGCTGACCACGACGGTGCTGGCGGTGATGAGCGGCCATGGGTCGCTGCGCCACGTCGCGGCATCCGCTCCGGCGAACGACACGTCCCACCCCTCGGCCGCCGCGGCGCGGATGGCGTCGACGGATGCGGGCGGAAGCACCGATCCGAGGACGAGAGCCGCGCGGCCGGCGGAACCGGCGACGCGCGGTTCGCGGCCATCGAACCGCGAGACACCGCCCACCCACACCACGCGGTCTCGCACCGGTTCCAGAGCGGCCGAGCGGATCATCCCTGCCGCCCACGGCGCCAGAATCCGATCCGCGGCTCGGTACGCCAACTCGTGCGGGAGGTCCGTTCGATCCCCCGGCTGCGCGACGACGACGGTCGGGATGCCGAGCAGCCTGACCCACAGCGTCACCTCGACCGACACATCCACCACGAAGGCGTCGAACGACCCGTCGGCGCACGCATCCGCGATCATCGTCAGGCGACGACGGTGACCCGGATGTGCGACGGGAGCCCAGTGGAACAGGCCGCGCGCGGTGGGATCCGCGTCGCGGGGATCGACCCCGGAAACCGGCTCGTCGTCGCGCGGCAGGCTGACCCAGTCCGTCTCGTCGGGGAGCTCGAGCGGCCTCTCGAGCGTCGAGAACACCGTGACCGGCGAATGCAACCACGGCCGCACCGCCAGGAAGCGGGTCAGGTGGCCGCGGCCGTGGTGATGTACGTACCACCCGATGCGGGTCATGCCGCCGCGACCCTGTCGGCGCCGGCCGCCTCGGCGGCCAGCAGCGCCTCGAGCTCGTCATGGCGCAACTGGAGGGAATGGCGCGCCACGGCGGCAGCCCGTACCCGAGCGCGAAGCCGCGGTGTGGATGATCGTGCGAGGTCGAGCGCCGCATCCGCTAACGCCGCGACATCCCCCGCCGGCACAAGCGTCGCACCGGGCAGGTCACCGGCCACCTCGCTCACCCCGCCCGAGTCGAACGCCGCCACCGGAGTGCCGGTGGCCATCGCCTCGGCGATGACGAGACCGAACGGTTCATCCCACATCGGCGTCACCAGGGCGACCGCGCTGCCTCCGACAACCCGCGCCAGGGCGCGCTGGCGCAGCGGCCCGACGTATTTGGCGTCACGCCCCAGCCGCGGTCGCACCTCGGTGTCGAAGTACTCCTCGTCGCCGATCCGACCCGCCAGCACGATCGGGCGCCCCGCCGACCGGGCGGCGTCGATGGCGAGGTGCGGCGCCTTCTCGGGAACCACCCGACCGAACCACACCAGCCGTTCGCCACCACGACCGGCGCTCCACCGCGTGGTGTCGACGCCGTTGGGGAACACATCCGCGTGCACGCCGAACTGCGCCCACTCCCGCGCCGTGTAGGCGCTGACCGCGAGGAAACGATGCTCGTCACTCGCGAGCTCCCAGTGCGCGGCGACCACGCCCGGAAGCGGCGGTGTGTGAAGGGTCGTCATCATCGGGATACGCAGCCGATCCAGCCACTCGATCGGAGTGCTCTGCAGGCTGTGGTTGTCGATGACGTCGACGCGGTCGGCATTCGCCATGAGCACCCGCATCGCAGAGTCGAGTGCCTCCTCGATCCGTTCGAGGTAGCCCGCGGGGTACGCGGTGTCGGACTTCTCCTGCCCCTCGGGCCACACCGGCGGCGGCAGCGCGAACTCGGGCGGCCCGGTGAGGAAATCCGATCCGCGCGGTCCGCACAGCGTGACGCGATGACCGCGTGCCCGCAGGCCGCGGACCCGCTCCCACACGCACGCCTCCAGCCCGCCGGCGTGCGGTTGACGCAGCGGATGCCGCGACGGCGCGATCACGACGATGTGCAACGGCCGGTTCACGCCGCGACCCGTCGGTCGCACACGCTCCGGTACACCTCGCTGTGCGCAGCACGGATGCGCTCGGCCTCGATGCGTCGCCGCTGCGCGCGCTGGGCCACCGCGACGGCGCGATCCGGCGAGCCGGGGCGGGTCGAGGCATCCGTCGCCCGCGTGATCGCGGCCGCGAGCGACGCCGGTGCCCCGATGTCGAACGGGAAATAGTCCTCGGGATGCTGGCTGGCGAAATGACCCACGGCGGGCCCGATCACCGGCACCGCCAGGTCGTAGGCCAGTTCCCGCCATCCGGAATGCGTGCCGTGACCATATGGCAGTACGCACGCGTCGAGGTCGGCGACGGATGCCGCGAGCTCGTCGTCGGACAGCCGGGGGGTGCGATGCAGCCGGATGCCGGGCGCCGCGCCGACCAGCGCGTGCAGGAGCTGCGCGGTCTCGTCATCCCGGACGCGCTCGTTCAGGTGCACGTCCGCCTCGACGTCCGGCAGCAGCCGGAGGGCGCGGATCAACGTCGTCACCGTGCCGACCGCGTCGAGGTTCGGCCGCAGGTCGCGCAGGTGCACGCCGATGCGGCGTGCCGCGGCGAGCGTGCCGGTGGGACGCCCCGCCGCCGGATCGAGGATGGGCGGATGGGGCACGACCCGGGCGTCGCGCTGCCACCGTCGCGTGATCTCGCGCCGCGCGGACTCCGTGAGTGTGATCAGCTCGTCGGCCGCGGGGATGACCAGATCGAGCATCCTCTCGTGCTCGGACTGGTCGTGCAGCTGCGGGTTCTGCAGATCGTGCACCGTGAAGACGACCGGCTTCTGGTGCGCGCGCGCCTCGGCGAGAGCTTCCGCGACGTGCGCGACCGAGTACGACTCCATGCCGAAGTGCAGGTGCACCACGTCGAAGCGGTCGGCGTTGGCCGAGATCCACCGGGCGTCCAGCATCCGCGGCGGCCACCATCGGGTGGCCGGAGCGCCGGGGTGCGGCGGATCCGGCAGCAGCTCGACGACGGCGGGATCGCACACCGCGCGGACGTACGGATGGGCGGCGGGAATCGACGCGACGCGGATCGGCGCGGATCGGGCGACCGGGTCGGCGATATCGTCCTCCTGCTGGCTCGACGGACGGCTGGGGGGCTCCGGCGCCGTTCGTTTGGGCTGGGCGGGTCGCCGACGCTATACGTTCGTCAGTATGGATGCCACGGCCGACACCGATGGGACCGTTGCGGGGGGAACCGCAGACGTGCTAGCACCGCCCGATGTCGACCCGCGGCGGTGGCACTACCGCGAGTTCTACGGGCTCGCGGCCGCCGAACCGGAGGCCGGGATCGTGCTCGGCAACTGCCAGGCCGAGTCGCTGCGGATCGTGCTCGGCGACGCCGCCGGCCCGACGGTGCGGATCCCGCCGGTGCACGAACTCGAACCCGACGACATCCCGCACCTGCACCGGCTCCTGGAGGCGGCGGCGTTCGTGGTGACCCAGCCCACCCGCGACGATTACCGCGGCCTGCCGGTCGGCACCGGGCAGGTCCGGACCCTGGTGCCGCGGGGATGCCGCGTGGTCACCGTGCCGAACGTCCGATTCGCCGGCCTGCACCCGTTCCAGGCCGCGTTGCGGGTACCCGGCGTGGCCGACGATCCGCCGCTGGTGGACTACCACGACGTGCGGGTGCTCGCCGCGGCGGCGGGCGAGACGCTGCCGGAGGTGCTGAGCCCCGGTCAGGTGCACGCCGTCGCCGAGGAGTCGCTCGGCCAGCTGCGGACGCGCGAGCAGGCGAACGCGACCGACGTCGTCGCATCCGATCTGTTCGCGCGGCCGACGTTCGATCACATGCGCACGGTCAATCACGCCGGCAACCCGGTGTGGCTCGCGGTCGGCGAGCGGGTGCTGCGGGCGCTGGGATCGGATGCGGCGCCCGTCGATCCCGGCCGGCCGCTGCTGTACAGCGTGCAGGCGCCGCGAGAGGCATGGGCGGCCGACGCGTGGGGCCTGGACGACGCTCACCCGGACTGGGTGCTGAACGGTGCGGCCCTCGACCCCGAGGTGGTGCGGGAAGCGCACGAAGCCTGGTACCGCGCCCACCCCGCCTTCGTCGAGGGGGCGATGCGGCGGCTCGCGCCGACAATGGCGCTGTGGCGGGCGGCGTGACGGGCCCGGAGTGACCCGGCCGCTGCTGGTCGTGCACGACGATGCGCAGCACGGCGTCGCCGCGTACGCGCGGCAGCTGGCGGCCGCGATGGGCTCGGACGCCACGGTGCCGCTCGCCGCGCTCGACGACCTCGCGGCCGGCACGCCGGTGCACCTGCAGTTCACCGATCGCCTGTGGGCGTCGTCACCGGAGGCGGCCGCCGATGCGATCCGCCTGATCGCCCGGCGGCATCCGCTCACCGTGACGCTGCACGATCTGCCGCAGCCTTCCGACGGCGAACGCAACCTTCCGCGACGCGCGGCCGCGTACGCCGCGGTCGTGGCGGCATCCCGCGGCGCGGTCTGCAACAGCGCGCACGAAGCCGCGCTGCTGCGCGAGTTCACGGATGAGCGGGCCATCAGCGCCGTGATCCCGCTGCCGGTGGATGCCGCGCCACCGGGCGACGAGGTGAGCGATCTCGACGACTCGGTCGGGGTTCTCGGCTTCTTCTACCCCGGGAAGGGCCACGACGAAGCGCTGGACGCCGCGGTCGCGGCATCCGTTCCTCGCCTGACGATCCTGGGCCGGGCGTCCGACGGGCACGACGCCGACCTGGCGGCGTTCGCGGCGCGCGGCGCGGACGCCGGCGTCGAGGTGGAGGTGACCGGATACCTCCCCGACGACGCGCTGCTGCGCCGGTGCCGCCGGGCCGGGGTGCCGGTGGTGGCGCACCGGCACGTCTCGGCATCCGGCTCGCTCGGATCGTGGATCGCGGCGGGACGCCGGCCCGTCGTGGTCCGCAACCGCTACGTCGACGAGATGGCCCGCCTGCGCCCCGGGTCGATGACGGTCGTCGAACCGGATCGGCTCGCCATGGCGGTGGCTGCGTGCCGGGCACAGCCCTCCCGCACGTTCCAGGACCCCGGCGTCACGATCCCGTTCGGCATCGCGGACGCCGCGGCGGCGTACCGGGCGTGGTGGCGGGACGTCGCGTGGGGCTGACGCAACGGTGGGTTCCCGGCAACCGCTGGGATCTGCTCGACGGGCGGCATCCGTCGCCGCTGCCGGCCGTGTCGGTGATCGTCGTGCACTTCGAGCAGCACGGTCCGCTGCAGCGCACGCTGCACGCGCTCGCACGGCAGGATTACCCGCCCGAACTCGTCCAGGTGATCGTCACCGACGACGGATCGCGCAGGCCGCCGGCCGTGCCGGACGGCGTCGTGCTCGTCCGTCAGGCCGACGAGGGCTTCCGGGCCGCGGCGGCCCGCAACCTGGGCGCGGCGCGCGCGACGGGTGAGGTGCTGTGCTTCCTGGACGCAGACACGACACCGGAGCCGCGGTACGTGCGGCGGATGACGCGCCTGCCCGCGCTGCTTCCCGATGCGGTCACGGTCGGGCGACGCCGCCACGCCGACCTGAACGGCGTGCCCGCCGACGCGCCTGTCGAGGATGCGGCGCCGGCGCGCGCCCTCGCCGAGCCGGGCTGGCTCGCGGATGCCTACGTCCGCACTCGCGACCTGCTCGATGCCGACGACCGCTCGTACCGCTACATCCTCTCGTCGGTGCTGGCCTGCAGCCGCGCGTTCTTCGACGAGCTCGGCGGGTTCGACGAGAGCTTCACCCGCTACGGCGGCGAGGACTGGGAGTGGGCGCATCGCGCGTGGCAGGCCGGTGCGGTCTTCGCGCATGTGCCCGACGCGATCGCGTGGCACGACGGTCCGGACTGGGCGGGTCGCGGCGGTGCGGATGACAAGAACGCCGAGACCCTGCAGCTGGCCCGGCTCATTCCGGTCGCGGGCTCGCGCGGGCGCGGACTGCGGCTCGGCGCACCCGACATCGTGGTGCGGGTCGGGACGGGGTTCACCGAAGCCGCCGTGTTCGTCTGCGTCGACTCGCTGCTCGAGGCGCTGCCACACAGCCGCATCGTGCTCGACGACCCGTCGGTGGGGTCGCTGCTCGCCGGCGACGACCGCGTCGGGAGTGACTTGGAACCCAACGCCCGCGTGGTGGCGCGCGTCATCCGCCCGTTCGCGCTGCTCGGGGACTCGGGCGCCGAACTTGCGCTCCTGATCCACGACCTCGGGTCGGGCGAGCGCGGCGAGCTCGTCGTCGTCGCAGCCGATGGGCGGCCGGTGCTGACCGCGACCGCGCGCCGCGCGGTATACCGGCGCGAGCGGTGGGGCACCGACGCGGCGTTCCGCACCGAGCACGTGCGCCTGAACGGCGCGGTTGCGCTCCGGGCCGAGCCCGACGTCGAGGCGTACCTGGGCGGTTGGGCGGATGCGTCGTCTCTCGGAAAGGGAGGATGACGGCGCGAAGTCGTTATCGTGGGTCAGGATGCAGCTGTCCTCGTTCGCTGATTCCGGAGCCGTGGCCAAGGCCGTCCGGGTCGTCGCGGACGGCGGTGTGCTCGGCGCCCACTTCGGAACCGTCTTCGGCCTGATCGTGGACGGCCGCCACGCCGGCGTCGCGGACGAGATCATGCGGATCAAAGGCGCCGCCCGTGGCCACAAGCCGCTCGGCGCGTGTCTGCGACCGTCGCGCATCGTCGGCGTGATCGACCGCTATCAGCTGCCGCCCCGCGTGCGCGAACTGGTCATGGCCCCCTGGTTCAGCCGCCGTCTGGCCGCCATGGTCGCCGTCCGGGCGCCCGCGTCGTCCAACGCCGGCATCCCGCCGGCGCTTCGCTCGCACGTGGATGGACGCGATTGGGTGCAGGTCTTCGACCCGATGCGCATGCCCGGCGCCTCGACACTCATCGCGGCGATGTGGGATGCCGGCCTGCGGTGGGTCGCGGCGACCTCGATGAACGAGAGCGGCAGCACCGAGATCGTCGAGACGGACGACGCGGTGGCGTTCGCGGAGCGACACGGGCTGTCGATGCTCTTCGAACCGGCGGCGGTCCACGCGGCCTCGGGATCGCTTCCGATCCTGGAGCTGCGCCCTGACGGGCTGCGGCTCGACCGCCACGGCATCATCGCCGTCGCCGACCTGGAGGCCGCGATCGGCGAGCCGATCCCGTCAGACGCCGCCGCGCCCGCGCACTACCCGCCGATGACGGTTCCGCCGGGGCTGCTGGACGATCGGACCCCCGGCGAGGCGACCCAGCTGCTGCTGGACCTGCTGTACCCGCACTGAGACCGGCCGGGTCACAGCATCCACGGCTCGAAACCCGACATGTCGCTGCGGGGTGGGTCCGCGATCACCGCCGGCGGCGTGCGACGACGTCGCATCCGCGTGATCACGACGTTGCGCGCCAGCCCGGCGGCACCGGAGGCCCCCGCGCGGAGCCGGGTGAGGTCGGCGGCACGCGGACCGGTCGGGATGTCGCGCGGCAGCGCACCGGACGCGACCGGCCACATCGGCAGGCCGAGGAGCCGCAGCACGTCGCGGAGTCGCTCGGATTCGAAGACGCTCTCGCCGTCCAGTTCCTCGTCGAGCAGCTCCGCCAGCTTCTCCGCGTCGTCCGCGTCGTCCGCGCCGCACAGTTCGGCGAACGCTCCGGCATTCTCGGCGCCGATCGGATCGGTCAGCACCTCCCGGTCGGCATCCGGCTCGGCCGATGGATCGCTGCAGTAGCGGCCGAGCTCGGCACCGCTGCGCCACCCCACGATGCCCAGCTGCCGGTCGTGCCGGACGCGCACCGCGAGCGTCGGCGCCCCGGTGCGCTCGGCCAGCGCGGCGCCGACCTCGATCACCCCGCGCCGGCCGGCCGCGACCACCCCGGCGCCGGGTTCGCCGATCACCACGGTCCAGCCCTCGGCGGGCGGGGCGATCCATCCGGTGAATCGGATGCCGCGGAGGACGTCGATCACCGCCGTCTCGTCGGAGCGGACGAACACCGCGCCGTACGACTCGCCGACCGCCTCGTCGGCTGCGGCGCCGGAGGACGTCGGGTAGAACACGGGTCGTTGATCCGGCGGGACTACTGCTGCATGTTCGGCGTGGACTCGGTCTCGGCCTTGCGGGCGCCCGCCTCGAGCGAATCGCCGACCGGCAGCTCCTGGTGACCGCCGAACTGCAGCCGCATCGCCGAGAGCACCTGGTTGGCGAAGTGGTCCTCGCCGCGGGAGGCGAACCGGTCGAACAGAGCCGCCGCGAGAACGGGCGCCGGAACCGCGATGTCGACGGCGGCCTTGATCGTCCACCGTCCCTCCCCCGAGTCCGAGACGCGGCCGGCGAGACCGTCGAGCGTCGGGTTGGCGTCCAAGGCGGCGGCGGTCAGGTCCAGCAGCCACGACGAGATCACCGATCCACGACGCCACAGCTCGGTGACGGCCGCCGTGTCGATCGTGAACCTGTAGAAGTCGGGCTCTTCCAGCGGGGCGACCTCGGCGGAGTGATCGCCCTGCTGGACGCCGGCATCCGCGTTGTGAAGGATGTTCAGACCCTCCGCCAGCGCGGCCATCATGCCGTACTCGATGCCGTTGTGGACCATCTTGACGAAGTGTCCGGCCCCGGACGGACCGCAGTGCAGATATCCCAGCTCTTCCGGTGCGTAATCGCCGTCGCGTCCGGGGGTGCGCGGGATGTCGCCGTGCCCGGGCGCGATCGTCTCGAGCAGCGGCTGGATGGTGGCGAACGCCTCGTCGGGACCCCCGACCATGAGCGAATAGCCTCGCGTCAGCCCGAACACACCGCCGCTCGTGCCGATGTCGACGTAGTGGATGCCGCTGTCTTTGAGCTTCGCGGCCCGGCGGACGTCGTCGCGGTAGTTCGAGTTGCCGCCGTCGATGATGATGTCCCCGGGCTCGAGGACCGCCGCAACCTGATCGACCACGCCGCCGGTCAGCCCGGCGGGAATCATCAGCCAGACCACCCGCGGCGCCTGCAGCTTCCGGGCGAGGTCCGCCACGCTGTCGGCGCCCGTGGCGCCCTCGGCCGCCATGGCCTTCACGGCATCCGGGTTCACGTCCAGCACGACGCAGTCGTGGCCGCCGTTCATCAGTCGCCGGACGATGTTCGCGCCCATTCGGCCGAGGCCGATCATTCCCAGTTGCATCCCCGCTCCTTCGTGCCGGTGGCCTCGCGCCCTCTGGCGGCAGTCTAGGACCGTGCATCCGACGCGCGGAGACTGTTCCGCTGCGGCGCTCGGTGCGCTAGGACCCGTCCTCGCGCGAACGCGCGGGTCGGCGCGGTCGTACCATGACCGAGGGGTACCGAGAGAGGACACCGATGTCGAGCTTCGAGGACTGGAACGCGAACATCATCGAGGAGTTCCGCACGACCGGCGGATCCGCGGGCAACTTCGGCCGCTCGCTCGTGCTGCTGCACCACCTCGGCGCCAAGAGCGGCACCGAGCGGGTGTCGCCGGTGCGCGCCATCCGCGACGACGCCGACACGTGGCTCATCGCCGCATCGAAGGGCGGTTCCGACGAGCATCCCGGCTGGTATCACAACCTGCTCGCGAAACCGGACGTCGAGATCGAGACCCCGGATGACGGTGTCGTCGCGGTGCACGCCGTCCGGCTCGACGGCGATGCCCGGGATGCCGCGTGGGAGCGGTTCAAGCAGGTCAGCGATGGATTCCGTCAGTACGAGGAGCGCACGAGTCGCATCATCCCGGTGATCGAGCTGCGCCGAAGGTAGCGGCGACGGCGTCCCACCATCCCGATGCTGCCGCGCGGTGGGCCGGGAGCCGGGATGCGGCCGCCGCGGCGATCTCCGCTCGTGCGGCCCACAGCGTCGCGAGCGCGTCGGCACCTCGTGCGGCGAGGTCGTCGAGCGACAGCACCTCCGGGTTCGTCCATTGCCCGAGCGCACCGCGCAGCTTGACCTCGGTGTACCCGTCGGCGCTGACGCCCAGCACCGGAACCCCCGCCGGGGCGGCGAACACCGCCGGATGGTAGCGACTCGTCACCAGCAGCGCCGCGGACCGCGCGAGCTGCGCCGCCGAGCGTGCATCGCCGATCGGAACCGTCTCGCTCGGGGTTCGCATGAGCGCCCGGACCCGCTCGTGCACGGCGGCGTCGCCACGCGGTGCAGCGCCGGCATCCACGGGGCCGAAGTGCGCGTGGAACCGCACCGGGCCGCCCGCGGTGTCGGCGGCCCGGTCGATCAGCGCGGCGAGCGCGACCTCGGTGGCTGCGCCGGGGCGCCCGGCGAACCACCCCGACAGACTCACCACCACCACGCGCGTCGCTCGCGGCTCGTGCCACGCGAGGAACGAGGCGTCGTCCACGCCGAGCCGGGCGTCGACGCCCCACGACCGGGCGAGGGCGTGGGATGCCGATTCCCGCGCCGAGACGAGGGCGGAGGAGCGCAGCATCCCCGCGACCGCCTCCGCGTCGGCGGGATCCAGGTCGGGGCCGAGGGTCTGTCCGCTCACGGCGACCGGCACGCCGGAAGCGGCCGCCATCGCCACGAGGGTGCCGCGCTCGTGGATGTGCACCGGCCAGCGCGAGGCGAGGTTGCCGCCGCCGGCGACGACGAGTCCGTCGGCGTCACGCAACGCGGCCAGCGCCGGTGCCGCCGGATCGTCGGACGGCAGGCCGGCGGGCTCGGATGCCGCGGCCACCAGCATCCGCGACCTAGCCGCCGCGGCATCCCGGTCCAGACCCGCGAACCCGAGCCGCGGGACCGCGTCGATGCCGTAGCGCGCGGCCGACTCGGCGGGCGCCGCGGAAACACCCACGACCCGGATACCGCGCGCCTGCAGCTCGTCGCGTGCCACCTCGAACATCGCCTCGTCGCCGAGGTGGACCATGCCGTCGACGACGCCGATGTCACCGTTCACGAGCGCGCGCATGCGCGGAACCTCCCAGGTGGCGGGCACGACGACCCCACGGTACGCGACCCCCGCGCCCGCGGTTACCATCGGAAGAGGCGTCACCCGGGCGAGAGGGAGCCGAGATGGGCATCCAGACCGCATTGGACGCCGTGGCCGACGCGCCCCGCATCATCGACGCGATGCGCCTGGCCGACGATCTCGCTTTCGAAGCCGGCCGCGACCCCGGGCTGCGTACGGTGCGGGTGCTCGGGGCCGCCATCGCCGGCGAGGATCAACTCGTCGCGATCGCCGCCGTGCACGCGTTGGCCGAGGTGTTCGACGAGCAGGCATCACGGCTGCTGAGCCGCCTGCTGTCCGACGGGCGATCGTTCATCCGCGAACACGCCGCCTGGGCGCTGAGCCAGGGACTGCCCCGCTTCGACGCGATGGGCCGCTTGATCGGTCAGGTCGCGGCGGGCGGATTCACCGGGATGCTCGCCCAGCACACGCTCGAGCAGTGGGCGTCGGCGGTGGGCGACACGCTCGCGATCTCGCTCGAGAGCGCCCTGCTCGGCTCGTGGCATCCGCCGGCGCGGGCGCGTCTGGTCGAGACGCTCGGGCTCGTCCGGCAGCCGATCGCGACCAGACCGCTGCTGCAGATCGCACTCGACACCACCGAACACGATCCCGTGCGCGTCGCCGCGCTGGCCGCACTCGGCCAGCGGCCGGGCACCGACGGGCTCGTGGGCAGACTCGAACCGCTGCTGGGCGAGGAAAGCCTCATCGCCGACGTCGCCCGGCTCGCGATCATCGATCTCGAGGCCCCGCTGTCACGGGGCGGTCCGAAACCCGCCGGCCTCACGATCGCCCAGCTGTTCCTGCATGCCGACATCGACGCGACGCTGTCGTCGGCGGGCGCCGGAGACAACGGCGGCATCGCGACGCTGCTCGTTCGACTCGGCGACGCGCTGATCGCCGAAGGCGGCGTGCAACGGGTGATCACCCTCTCCCGGGGCCCGGTCGCCGACGCCCCCGCCGACCTGCTCGCTGTCGGCGGGACGACCCACGGGCATCTGTACGGCCGCGTCCCGCTGCTCTCGGATCCCGTGCCGTCCGCTGCCGCCTGGCCGCTGCGTGTGGCGGCGCGCCGTGGCATCCGTCGCATGCTGCGCGCCGCGGGCCACGTCGACCTGCTCCACTTGCGGATGGCGGATGTCGGCAGCCTCGCCGCGGCCGATGTGGCTCGCGAGCTCGGCATCCCCGTCGTCTTCACCGTCGCCCCCGACCCGCACGCGGTGATCGGCTCCCTCGACCGGGCCGGGTCGCTGACCCGACGCCGATTCGGAGAGACGGATCTGCAGGAGCACTTCTGGTTCCGCACCCGTCTGGTGCAGAACCTCGCCGCCAATGCGGCGCACACCGTGCTGTTCCCCCGGCCGGAGCTGGCCCGCGACATGCGCGAGCTCGTCGGCATCGACCTCTCTTCGCATCCCGAGCGTCACACGATCGTTGCCGAGGGCGTGGATCTGGAGGTGATCGACCGAGCGTTGACCGAAGCGGTGGATGCCTCGCACGCCGACGCGTTCGACGGACTGCGCGCGATGCTCGAGCAGCTGCCGCCCGAGCGCCGGGGACTGCCGATCATCGCCAGCGTGGGGCGCCTGCACCGCGTGAAAGGCATGGCCACGCTCGTCGAGTGCTGGGCCGCGCACCTGAGCGATCGGGCGAACCTGCTGGTGATCGGCGGCGACCTGGATCACCCGTCGCTGGACGAGCGTGA
>CAXTES010000047.1:0-2885 GCA_964243215.1 uncultured Microbacterium sp.
AGAAGCGGATGCTGCAGGAGGCCGTCGACGCGCTGTTCGACAACGGCCGCCGCGGGCGTCCGGTCACCGGCACCGGCAACCGGGCCCTCAAGTCGCTCTCGGACATGCTCAAGGGCAAGCAGGGCCGGTTCCGTCAGAACCTGCTCGGCAAGCGCGTGGACTACTCGGGTCGTTCCGTGATCGTCGTGGGTCCGCAGCTGAAGCTGCACCAGTGCGGTCTGCCCAAGCAGATGGCGCTCGAGCTGTTCAAGCCGTTCGTGATCAAGCGCCTGATCGACCTGAGCCACGCGCAGAACATCAAGGCCGCCAAGCGCACGGTCGAGCGTTCGCGTCCGCAGGTGTGGGACGTGCTCGAGGAGATCATCCGCGAGCGCCCCGTGCTGCTGAACCGCGCCCCGACGCTGCACCGCCTCGGCATCCAGGCGTTCGAGCCGCAGCTCGTGGAGGGCAAGGCCATCCAGCTGCACCCCCTCGTCTGCACCGCGTTCAACGCCGACTTCGACGGCGACCAGATGGCTGTGCACCTGCCGCTGTCGGTCGAGGCCCAGGCCGAGGCCCGCATCCTGATGCTGGCGTCGAACAACATCCTCAAGCCGTCCGACGGCCGCCCGGTCACCCTGCCCTCGCAGGACATGATCATCGGGCTGCACCACCTGACCACGGTCAAGGTGGGCGCGGCGGGCGAGGGGCGCGTGTTCGGCTCGGTGTCCGAGGCCATCATGGCCAAGGACGAGGGTGCGCTCGACCTGCAGGCGAAGGTGCGCATCCGCATCCGTGGCCTGGAGTTCCTCGAGGGCGAAGCGCCCGACGGGTACGACACCCACGGACTGGTGGATGCCTCGCTCGGTCAGGCGATCTTCAACGACACGCTGCCCAAGGGCTACCCGTTCGTGCGTGAGCAGGCCGACAAGACCAAGCTGTCGCAGATCGTGAACAAGCTGGCCGAGGAGTACCCGAAGGACGAGGTCGCCGCGACCCTGGACCGCATCAAGGATGCCGGTTTCTACTGGGCCACCCGCTCGGGCGTGACCGTCGCACTCAGCGACATCCTCACCCCCCCGAACAAGGGCGAGATCGTCGCGACGTACGAGAAGCAGGCCGCGAAGGTGCAGGGCCAGTACGAGCGGGGTCTGACCACCGACGCCGAGCGCCGCCAGGAGCTCATCAAGATCTGGACCGAGGCGACCGACGAGGTCCAGAAGGCGATGCGCGACAACTTCCCGGAGGACAACACCATCAACCGGATGGTGTCGTCGGGCGCGCGAGGCAACTGGCTGCAGATCCGCAACATCGCGGGCATGCGCGGGCTGGTGAACAACCCGAAGGGCGAGATCATCCCGCGCCCGATCATCTCCTCGTACCGCGAGGGGCTCTCGGTCGCGGAGTACTTCATCGCCACCCACGGCGCCCGCAAGGGCCTCGCCGACACCGCGCTGCGCACCGCCGACTCGGGCTACCTGACCCGGCGTCTGGTGGACGTGTCGCAGGACGTCATCATCCGCGAGGAGGACTGCGGCACCACCAAGGGGCTCGAGCTGCCGATCGCGGCGGCCGGGTTCGACGGGGCGCTCGTGCGCGACGCGAACGTGGAGAACTCGGTGTTCGCCCGCACGCTCGCCGCGGACGTCGTGGATGCCAAGGGCGAGGTGCTCGCCGAGGCGGGCTCCGACGTCGGCGACATCGTCATCAACGCGCTGGTCGAAGCGGGCGTCACCTCCATCAAGGTGCGCTCGGTGCTGACGTGCGACTCCGCGGTCGGGGTGTGCGCGAAGTGCTACGGCCGATCGCTGGCGACCGGCAAGATGGTCGACATCGGCGAGGCGGTCGGCATCATCGCCGCGCAGTCGATCGGCGAGCCGGGCACCCAGCTGACGATGCGCACGTTCCACACCGGCGGGTCGGCTTCGGCCGACGACATCACGCAGGGTCTGCCGCGTGTGCAGGAACTGTTCGAAGCGCGCACACCGAAGGCCGCGTCGCCGATCGCCGAGTCCGACGGACGCATCACGATCGACGAGACCGATCGCGCCAAGAAGGTCATCCTCACCCCGGATTCGGGCGAGGAGCCGCACGTGTACCCGGTGCTCAAGCGCGCGACGCTGCTGGTCGAGGACGGCCAGCACGTCACCGTCGGGCAGCCGATCCTCGTCGGCACGCTGGACCCGAAGGAGATCATGCGCGTCATGGGCGCCCGCGAGGTGCAGAAGTACCTCGTCAACGGCGTGCAGGGCGTGTACCGGTCGCAGGGCGTGCCGATCCACGACAAGCACATCGAGGTCATCGTGCGCCAGATGCTGCGCAAGGTCACCGTCGTCGACCACGGCGACACGACCCTGCTCCCGGGTGAGCTCGTCGACTCGCGCCGCTTCATCGATATGAACCGCGGCGCGGTCGGCGAGGGCAAGCGCCCGGCATCCGGCCGTCCGGAGCTCATGGGCATCACGAAGGCGTCGCTTGCGACCGAGTCGTGGCTGTCGGCGGCGTCGTTCCAGGAGACGACGCGCGTGCTGACGCAGGCCGCGATGGAGGGCAAGTCCGACCCGCTCGTGGGGCTGAAGGAGAACGTGATCATCGGCAAGCTGATCCCCGCCGGCACCGGACTTGCGAAGTACCGCAACGTCACGGTGGAGGCGACGGAGGAGGCGAAGTCCGAGCGGTACCCCAACCGGATCTTCGCGTCCGACGGTGCGTACAGCGACGCCGACCTGAGCTACGTCGACTTCGACAGCTTCTCGACGGACGACTTCACGCCCGGCACGTACAACTGAGCAATTCGGGATGCCTCGACGCGAGGCATCCCGCACCGCAAGGCCCTCGGCTCACGCCGGGGGCCTTCGGCGTTCCGGGCTGCGCGGGGTGTCCGCTTCGCGAGACATTCCCCCGCC
>CAXTES010000047.1:2985-13640 GCA_964243215.1 uncultured Microbacterium sp.
CGCCGCTGGCCGGTGGTCCGGAGCCGGCGAGGACCGGTGTGACCGGCACCGCCGCGTGCCGCGCGCTGTACACCGATGCGCTGTGGTCCGAGCTGACCGCCCGCACCGGCGGCGACCCGGTGCAGGATGCCTCGCTCCCGCCCGTCTCGGCGGTCAGCGTCGTCGCGGCGCTGGCTCCGAGGGTGCGGGCGACGTGCACGTGGACGGCCGCGACCACCGGCAGCATCGTCACAACGGTGGCGGACGTCAGCGCCGACGCCGCGCCGATCGCGCAGGAGGCGCTGCGAAGTCAGGGCTTCTCGTGCGCGTCGATCCCCGGCGGGGTGTCGTGCACCAAGTCCGCCGGCGAGGTCACCGAGGACATCGCGGTGCGCGACGGCGTGTGGCTGTCGAGTCGGCTCGAGGCCTGGCATCCGAATCTGTACACCGAACGCATCGCCGCCGAGCTGTGGCCGCGGTGATCGGACGTCACGCGAACAGGTGCGCGACGATGCTCGTGGTGTATCCGGTCGGGGCCAGGTTGGAGTACCGGGTGTCGATGAGGACGCCGGACCGCCAGTACAGCGTGCGCCCGTCGGTCACCGGGTAGGCGTCGTTCTGCCACGTCTTCTCGCAGCGGGTGCCCCCGTCGGGCGTGTAGCACGTGAAGCCGTCGTTCGCCGCCAGCGCGTTGAGCATGTCGAGCGCAGGCCCGCGGTTCATGCGCGAGATGGTGGTCGTCAGGCTCGTGGTGTCGGCGCCGGGATCACCCCAGATGCACACCAGGCTGCCGTCGCCCTGAACGCCGCTGGCCCCGAACGCCGGGTCGTTCAGCGGCACGTCGCCCAGCTGCGCGAGCACCGCGTCGGAGAGGATGCTCCGGCAGTCCGACGGGATCGGAACCTGGGCATCCGCCGTCGAGGTGGGAGCCGGCGTCGGCGAGCCGGTCGGTGTGGACGTGCCGGATGCGGTCACCGTGACGGTCGCGGTGGGTGCGGCGCCGGTGTCGCCCGCGCATCCGCTCAACGCGGCCGCCACCGTCGCGAGGGCCGCCGCGGCCAGCACCGCGGATGCGGCACGCCGACTCGTCATGGCGCCCACACTAACGGCGGCTGGCGCGTGTCGGCCGGCTGCGACACGGCGGCATGCCTGCGCCGCGCGTCGGCACCCGCAAGATACCCTCGCACTGCGGGGCGGTGAGCCCGAGACAGGAGTGCATTCGATGAGTGACCCCAAGTCGGACTACGGCCAGCCGGTCGAAGAGCCCGAGGCCGCCGACGACGATGTGGTCGGGCGGGCCCAGCAGGGGCTCGCCAATGCCGAAGCCGCCCGTCGGGATGCGATCGACGATCGCCGCGACGACCTGCCGGGCGACCCCATCGTGGCGTCCGACACCGCGGACTCACCGGTGCCCGAGGAGCGCGTCGAGCCCGCCAGCCGCACCGAGGTGCGCCCCGACGTGCAGCCGCCGACGCCCGATCGCCCGGCGACGACGGATGCCGCGGTCCCCGCGGCCGCCTCGGTGTACACCGACAGCTCGGCGACCACCGACGAGGTCGGGAGTGCACCGTCGAGTGCACCGCCGAGTGCGACCGCTGAGTCCGCCCCGGACCGGACCGGGGACTCGATCGGAGACGAGGACGGGCGCTACGCGATGTACGAGGCGTCCGCCGACCAGGACACCCGGGCGTATCCGGCCGAGCCGGAGACGGTCGTGGTGGCGCCGGTGGCCGCGACCCCCGTCGAGCCGGTTGCGCCCGCAGCCCCCCAGCCGATCTTCGTGCAGGCACCCGAGGCGCCCCGCGCCCGCGGCAACCGCGGCGCCGCCGGCGCGATCGGACTGCTCGCCGCGCTGTGCTTCGCCGTTCTGTACCTCGCCGCCGCGCTCGCGCTGGGACTCATCAACGGGCTCGTCACCGGTGCGAACGTCGGCAACGCCGTCGTCGGAGCGCTGGGCACCTGGGCGCTGTGGGTGCCGGTCGTGGTGTTCTTCATCGCGTTCTGGCTGCTCGGGGCCATCATCAACCGCGGCCGGTGGGGCGTGTGGGTGGTCTTCGGCATCCTGGTCGGCCTGGCATCGTACGGCGGCCACATCCTCGGCGAGCTCTTCCAGGCACCGTTCTGGACGTTGACGTCGGCGGAGGGTGCCGACCTGGTCCGATCGCAACTGCTCGCGCCGCTCGCGATCGCCGCGTTCGTCATCGGCCGCGAGCTGACGATCTGGTTCGGCGCGTGGGTCGCGGCTCGCGGACGCCGCGTCACCGAGGTGAACATCGAGGCGCGGCGCGAGTACGAGCGCACCCTGGAGGCCGGTCCGCAGCTGTCGCGGCTGTGAGGTGAGCCGCCCGCCGGAACCCTCGCGCGAACCCGTCCGTCCCGTCGTCGCGCTCGCGTTCACGGCGGCGGCCTTCGTCGCCCTCGTCATCGCCGGTCTGGGCGTGGTCAGCCTCGCGACGGATCAGGACGTCATCGCGACGCCCGGCCTCGGGCAGCTGCCGGGGGTCCTGGGTATCGTTCTGGCTGCCGGGGCGTTGGCGGTCGTGGTGTGGATCGGGGTGCGGGCGCGGGATTCGGGGTTCTGGAACGCGCTGTGGGTGGCGATCGAGTGCTTCCTGGGGTACCTGCTCGGCGTCGGCATCGGCGTGCTCGTCACCGGCGGCGACCCGGCCGTGGCCGCAGGAGTCGCCGGCCGGCTCGCGACCAGCTGGTTCGGGGTGATCATCGCGGCCGCGGGGCTCGTGGCATCCTGGAGCGCGATCGCGCTCGTGCGCACCAGTGCCCGCCGTCCGCGCTGGCCGTGGGAGCGCGACGACGAGCAGTGACCGGATGCCGCGGCATCCGTCGGCAGGTCTCGCACCGGCACTACGGTGGGTGGCGTGGACCGGTCGCTCGAGACCCAGGTCAGCCAGGCCGTGGACGCCTGGCTGCGCTGGCTGCCCCGGTGGGAGCCGGCGACCCACCGCGGCCGGGTAGCACCGTGCCGGCGGTGCTTCGGATCGCCCGTGCTGTCGGCGGCCGGCCTCGGCTCGGACGTGCCGCACGGCGTGCAGCACGGCCTCTCGACGCGCATCAAGACGATCGTCGACCACGCGGTCGCCGAGTACACCGCGCGCAACCTGCCGATGCTGCAGTCCGAGCTCGACCAGCAGGCGGCCCGCAACCGGGCCCGCACGTACCGGCCGAGCGAGGGACTGGACCCCGAGTTCGAGGGGCTGCCGCTGGATCCGGAGCCGGCACCGGATGCGCCGTTCCTGTTCACCGTGGCCGGCATGGCCGACGAGGCGGATGCCGACATCCCCGCGCTGCCGCCTCTGACCGACGACGCCAAGGCCGCGCTGCGGCAGGAGGTCGGGCTGGCCGACGACTACGCCAACATGATCGGCCGCGAGGTGTGCTCGGTGCTGCTTCACCATCGCCTGCGAATCCAGGCGGCGATCTCGCAGTACGTCGAGCCGCAGATCGCGTCGCTGCTGGAGGAACTGACGCGGTCGCTCGACGCGCCGTTCGATGCGCCCGGCGAGCCGGGCGAGACGCCCGCGCGGTAGCCTCCGCGGCGCCGCGCTGTCCGGAGGGGACACCCAGCGGCGTTTGTTAGCATGTTCGAGCCTCCGGACCGGTCGAGCGCCCTGCGCGGCGGGGGCGCCGCGCTATGCACGCAACCGTGGGGGGTTATGTCCAAGCGACTGCCATCGGCCCCGCCAGTGCTGCCGGGGCTCACCTACGTGCGCCCGCTGGGCTCCGGCGGGTTCGCCGACGTGTTCCTGTACGAGCAGGACATGCCGCGCCGCAGCGTCGCGGTCAAGGTGCTGCCGAGCGACATCGCCGACCCCGAGCTGCGCCGTATGTTCAACGCCGAGGCCGATGTGCTCGCGCACCTGTCGGCGCATCCGTCGATCGTCACGGTCTACCAGGCGGGCATCTCGGCCGACGGCCGGCCCTACATCGTGATGGAGTACTGCCCGGGGACCCTCGCGCAGCGGTACCGCGTGGAGAAGCTCCCGCTGCAGGACGTGCTCGCGATCGGGGTGAAGATGGCCAGCGCTCTGGAGTCCTCGCACCGCGCGGGCCTCGTGCACCGCGACGTCAAGCCGAGCAACATCCTCGTCACCTCCTTCGGCGTGCCGGTGCTCGCCGACTTCGGCATCTCGTCGTCGCTGGCGCCGCGCGCCGCGGATCAGGTCCTCGCGATGAGCGTGCCGTGGAGTGCCCCGGAGGTGCTCGCCGAGCAGACGTCCGGAACCGTCGCGAGCGAGGTGTGGGGGATCGGCGCCACCGTCTACTCGCTGCTGGCCGGGCACAGTCCGTTCGAGCGGACCGAACCGGGTCAGAACGCGCGCGACCAGCTGCGCCGGCGCATCCTGCGTGCCACGTATCCGCGGATGACGCGCGCCGACGTGCCCGACGAGGTGCAGGCCATCCTCGCCCGTGCGATGGCGCGGGATCCGGCTGATCGCTATCCCAGCGCGCTCGCGTTCGCCGAGGCGCTGCGCGACGCCCAGATCGCGCTCGGATTCGCCCCGACCCACGTCGAGGTGGCCATCGACGAGTGGGCCCCGGATGCCGCGGCGGTGGACTTCTCGGATGCCGGGCTGCGCGGGCAGCAGCGCAGCGAGGTCGGCCACGAGTCGCGTCGTCGCCCCGCGCAGCGTTCTGCGCTGGTGACGCTCGCGCGCGACGAGGACACCGACATCGCCCCGGTCGCCGCGCAGCGCCGGGCGTGGCCGTGGGTCGTGGCGGCCGCCGCGGTGGTCGCCGCGCTCGGCGCGACCATCCTCACGGCCGTCCTGGCCGGGTGGCGCTGAGATGTCCCGACGCCGCGTCGTGCTCGGCATCCTGGCCGTGGCGGTCGCGGTGATCGCCGTGGTCGTGGTCGGCGTGGTCTGGCCGGGGCTGGATGCGCAGCGCACCCCGCCGGCCAGTTCGTCGGTGTGGGCGCTGCAGACCGGCGACGGCCGCCGGTACGCCCGCGTGAACACCGCGATCGGGGAGCTGGACACCGTCCGGCAGGTCTCGAACCCGTCCGCGGTGGAGCAGACCGCCGACGGCGCGTACCTGTTCACCGAGAGCTTCGGCAAGCTGACCCGCATCGACGACGCGTTGCCGGCCGACCTCGACGACGATGCGCTGCGCCAGTCGCCGTCCACGCCCGACGGGACGGTGGACGCGGCCGTCGCGGGGGACTTCGTGGCGTATCTGACCGACACCGGCGCGGTTCTGATGGGAACGCTGTCGAGCACCCAGCGCACGCAGCTGGACCCGTACCGCAAGGGCGACGACGACACTCCGGAGTATTCCGCCGACGCGGTCGCCGTCGACGAGTCCGGGACGGTGTACGCCTGGTCGCAAGCAGACGGCGCCGTCACGAGGTTCCGCATCCCGACCGGCGAGGTCGCCGGCCGCGACGCGGTCGCGAACGGGCCCACGTCGCCGGTTCAGCTCACCGCCGCCGGCGGCGTGTGGTTCCTCGTCGACAAGGCATCCGGGAACGTCTGGCGCAGGGGCTCGGATGCCGCCGAGTCGCTGGCGCTGCAGGGCGACGCCGTCGTCTCGATGCCGACGTCCACCGGCGACGCGGCGTACGTGGCCGACGGCGCCGGACTCTTCGAGCTCCCCGTCGACGGGTCGGACCCGAGCCGGATCTACGGCGGTCCCGGCCGGGACCTGGGGGCGCCGGCACGGCCGACCGCGGTGGACGGCGTCGTCCACGCCGCGTGGCTGGGCCCGGCCGCGGGGGTGCTGTGGCGTTCGGACTCGGGCGACGAGACCCCGCTCGACTACGGCGGCACCCCCCTCGGGGAGGACCGACGCCCCGTGTTCACGGCATCCGGCAGCACCGTGATCCTCAACGAGATACGGTCCGGCTGGGTGTGGAGCGTGCCGGACGGGACCCTGCTGCCGTCGAGCCAGAAGTGGCAGCTCGACGACGAGGTCAACCCGCAATCCGAGCCGAGCGATCAGCAGGCCGCGGTGGTGATCGATCCGAAACCGCCGGTTGCCGAGCCGGATGCCTTCGGCGTGCGAGCCGGCAGCCTCGCGGCGCTGCCCGTGCTGCTGAACGATCACGATCCGAACCAGGACGTGCTCAGCATCCTGCCCGACAGCGTGTCGGGGCTCGATCCCGGCTTCGGGACCGTGTCCATCACCGACAACGGACAGCGGTTCGCCGTGCAGATCGCGCCCGGCGCGTCCGGCAGCGCGAGTTTCACCTACCAGGTCACCGACGGCACGGCTGCCGACGGGCTGAACTCGCCGGCGGCCGACGTCACCTTGACCGTCGTACCCGACGGTGCGAACTCCGCGCCGCAGTGGTGCGCTACCGCGGGGTGCCTGACGACCTGGCCCGAGCCGGAGGTCGCCCCGGGCGGCACGGTCACCGTGCCCGTGCTCAACGGCTGGGTCGACCCCGACGGCGACCCGGTGATGCTGATGTCGGCCGTGGATGAGACCGGATCCGGCGCGGTGGCGACCACGCCGGCCGGGGACATCGTGTACCAGCACGCGCAGAGCTCGGTGACCGAGCCGCAGGTGGTGACGCTGCAGGTCACGGTGTCCGACACCCGCGGCGCACAGACCGTCAAGGCCCTCGCGATACGGGTGTCGCCGGAGCCGAAGCTGGCCGCCGAGTCGTTCACGGTGGTCGACACGCTCGGTTCGGCGATCACGGTGGATGTCGGCCCGCACGTCACCGGCACGCTCGATCACCTCGCCCTCAAATCCGTGCGGGTGCTCGACGACGCGTCGGCGCAGGCGGTGGTGACCGCCGGCAGCACGACGTTCGACTTCGGCGCGCAGCGTCCCGGCACCTATCGCGTCGCCTACGCCGTGACCGACGGCACCAGCGAGCAGGACGCCACCGCGCGCATCACCGTACTGCCCGACGACGCCGCCGCGCAGTTGGCGACCGCGCCGGTCATCGCCTTCGTCCACCCGAAGGAGGACGTGACCGTCGACGTGTTCACCGCCGTCGCCAATCCCACCCACCGGGTGCTGCTGCTCAGCGACGTGCGTCCGTCGCCCGCCGACGGGGCGAGCATGTCGGTGGATGTCGTGGGTCAGAACTTCCTGCGCGTGTCGGGCACGACGTCCGACGGCGCGGCGGGACTGCTCGGCACGATCCGTTACACCGTCAGCGACGGCACGGATGACGCCGGCGCGCGCATCGAGGGGGAGGCGACGGTCTACCTGCTGCCGTCCGCGCCCGATCTCGCCCCGATCGCGGTGGACGACTCCGTCGTGGTGCGCGCGGGCGCCCAGGTGGACATCCCGGTGCTCGACAACGACGTGGCCATCGCCGGAGGGACGATCACGCTGGATCCGTCCAGCGTGACCTCCGACAGCACGAGCGCGCTCGCCTTCGCCTCCGGCCGAACCCTGCGATACCTCGCGCCCGCCGATCCGGGCGATTACTACATCGACTACCGGGTCTTCTCGTCCGGCTCGCCGCTGCTCGCCGACGACGCTCGCGTGCACGTGGACGTCATCTCGGACGACGCCAACCGCGCACCGCGGCCCGAGACGCTCGAGGGACGGGTCCTCAGCGGCGAGGCCACCACGATCCCGTTCCGCTCGTTCGGGGTCGACCCCGACGGCGACGACGTGGCGCTGGACCGCATCCTGGCTCAGCCTGCCAGCGGCTCGGCGACGCTGTCGGCCGACGGCGCCTCGATCGTGTACACCAGCGTGCCCGGATTCCACGGCCAGGTCTCGTTCACCTACCAGGTCGCCGACGCGTCGGGTGCGACCGGCACGGGTTCGGTACGCGTCGGCGTGCTGGACGAGAAGGCCAACCCGAGCCCGGTGACCTTCACCGACTACGTGCAGCTGCAGGTCGGCGAGACCAACTCGGTGCGGGTGAGCCCGGTCGCCAACGACATCGATCCCACCGGGGGGTCGATGTCGGTCACCGACGTGCGGCCCGATCTGGTCGAGACGCTCGCCGACGGCAGCGCCAACCCGGAGTACGCCCGCCAGAAGAAGCTGCTGGGCACGCGGTCCGACACGCAGGTGGTGATCCGCGCCGGCGAGGATCCGGGCACCATGTCGTTCCTGTACGACGTGGAGAGCTCCTCCGGCAACACCGCCCGGGGCCTGATCGTCGTCAAGGTGGTGCGCGAAGCCGTACCGGACTTCCCCGTCGTCACCGACACCGCGCTGACCGCCGAGACCCGCGACCGGTTCCCCGACGGCGTCGACGTCGTCGCCGGCAAGGTGGCGTGGTCAGGCGGCGACGTGTCGGACCTGACCCTGAGCCTGTGGGGCGATCCGGACGGCGTCCAGGTGCAGGGCACGACGCTGCGCGGGCCGGTCCCGGCGCGCACCCGCATCATCCCGTTCGCCCTCAGCGGTACCAATGCGGCCGGCGAGCAGGTCACCAGCTACGGCTTCCTGCGCGTCCCGGGCGACGACGACGTCACGCTCGCCCTGCGCGCCGGACTGTCCCCGCGCGAGGTGAAGGAGGGCGAGTCGGTCACGTGGGACATGGCCGACCTCGTCAGCGTGCCGCGCGGCGCCTCGATCGAGGTGGGCGATGCGGTCGCGACATCCGGCGCCCGCGGCGGCGCGGCGTGCACCCGCGAGTCGGGCTCGACGATCCGCTACGACGCCGCGCAGGGCGCGCCGTGGGCGGATGCGTGCATCGTGCCGGTGCGACTGGCCGGGCGCGACGACTACACCTACCTGTCGGTGCCCGTCCGCGTGATCGCGCTCGAACCGCAGCCCGAGCTGAAGGCGGCGTCGGTGACCGTCGGGCCGGGGCAGACGGCGACGTACGACCTGCGCGAGATGACGACGTGGCAGGGACGCACGGACTGGGATGCGATCGCCTACGGGCTCGACTACTCCGGCGCCGATTTCACGGTGACTCTGGACGGCAGCATCGTGACGATCACCGGAGCCGATCGCGCGCTGCCCGGCGCCGAGGAGGCCGCGGTGATCACCGTGACCAGCCACGCCGATGTCGCCCCGTCGCGACTGGTGCTGCGCGTGGGGGCGGCACCGAACGACCTGCCGCGCGGTGGCACGCTGGCCAGCGGCTGCTCGCAGGCGAGCGGATCATCGTGCACGTTCGACGTCGTCGGCGCGACGGGAGAGGTGAATCCGCTGCCGCGCACTCCGCTGGAGGTCGTCGACGTCCGTCCCACCGGCGCGTGCGTCGGCATCGCGTTCTCGGTGGCATCCGCATCGGCGGTCACCGCGAGCTGGGCGGCGGATGCTCCGGGCTCGACGTGCACGGCATCGTTCACGGTCCGCGACGCGCAGGGGCGCATCAGCAACGGCGACCGCGACGGGCAGATCCTGCTCGACCTGCAGGGGTACCCGCAGACGCCCGCCGCGATCTCGCAGGCCGCCTACGGCGACGGCACGGTCACGCTGCGTGTCGATCCCGGCGACTCGCGCCAGGCGTATCCGGCCCTCGGCGGGTTCCTCGTCAGGTATCAGGGTCAGGTGGTCGCCACCTGCAGCCCGGACGGGGCGTGCCCGCTCATCTCGGCACCCAACGGCGAAGAGCGCGTCTACCAGGCCACCGCGTTCAACGACGTGGGGGAGTCGCGCGGACAGGTGGCCACCACGGCGTGGGCGTACGACGCGCCGCCGCCGCCGGAGTCGGTCACCGCCGCACCGGTCGTCACCAGCGGCGACGGCGGGTACATCTCGATGCAGATCGACGGGCTCGACACCACCGAGACCGCGTACGTGGAGATCACGAGTCCCGCCGGCGAGGTGCTGCAGGTGCGGGTCGGACCCGGCGACGCATCGCTGACCGTGCCCCGCTATCGCGTGGGCTCGAACACCGCCTCGCCGGTGACCGTCACGCCGTACTCGCGATTCGCGGTGCCGCCCGGCCTGGCCGGGACCACCTCCGGGGCGTCGCGCACCATCAACGCCAACGGCATCGGAGCCCCGACCGGACCGGTGCTGGCGCTGGATTCGACCTCGAACGGCGACGCGACCGCGACGGTGACCGCCGCGGCGACCGCCGCGCTCAACGGCGACGGCTCGAGCCTGGTGTTCGGCATCGTGCGCGACGGACAGCGCTGCGTCGTGTCGGCCGACGGGGCGAACGCGAGTTTCGTCGTCGACGACGGCATCGAGTACTCGTACCGGATGTGCGCCGAATCGGTGTACCAGGGCACCACGTACGGACGCGTCGAGGCCACCGCCACCGTGCGGGCGGTGCAGTCCACGGCCGCGCCGCAGGGGTGGACGTTCGTCGTGGACCCGACCCCGGCCGTGTCATCCGGCAGCGCCCAGTGGACGATCACCCAGCAGCCGACCTCCGCCGAGACGCCGCCGCGCAACAACGTCGCCGAGTTCCAGAACTGGCCCGGCACGACCGTGTTCGACCGCGACCCCGGGATCCTGGTGCGCTACGTGCACCAGGACTGGGGGCCGACCACGGACTGGGCGGCCGTCACCCCGGCCGGCGGCAGCGCTCCGTACCAGACGCAGGCGCGCTGGTCGGCCACGTGCGACGGCGGCGCCGACCTGGCGCTGGCCTCGTCATCGTCGAACGATCTCGCCGCGATATCCTTCGACCGCTCGAAGCTGACCTACGTCGACGCCTCGGGAGCGGTGCTGCCGCACGACGACAGCTGGCTGGTGCCGGTCGGGGCGGTGCGCGCCGACGGCATCGGCGTCACCGTCGACTGGTCGGCGCAGGGCTGGGGCCTGAACCC
>CAXTES010000047.1:13740-16552 GCA_964243215.1 uncultured Microbacterium sp.
GAGGACGTGCCCGGGACCGGCAAGACGTCGATGGCGCGGGCCCTGGCCCAATCCGTGCAGGGCACGAACACCCGCATCCAGTTCACTCCCGACCTGCTGCCCGGCGACATCACCGGCATCACCGTCTACGACCAGAAGACCGGCACCTTCGAGTTCCACGCCGGCCCGGTGTTCGCAAACATCGTGCTCGCCGACGAGATCAACCGGGCGAGCCCCAAGACGCAGTCGGCCCTGCTGGAGGTCATGGAGGAATCGAAGGTGACGATAGACGGCGTGACCCGGCCGGTGGGTGTGCCGTTCCTGGTCATCGCCACCCAGAACCCGGTCGAGCAGGCGGGCACCTACCGGCTGCCCGAGGCGCAGCTGGACCGCTTCCTCATGAAGGCCTCGCTGGGGTATCCCGATCACGCCGCGACGGTGCGGATCCTCGACGGCGCACCGGTTCCCACGAGCCAGCTCGAGCCCGTCGTCACGCCGCAGGCGCTCGTGGACATGGCCGACCTCGCCCGCGACGTCTACGTCAACGACCTGGTGCTGGACTACATCGCGCGGATCGTGGATGCCACGCGCTCGGCCGAACAGGTCCGGCTGGGTGTCAGCATCCGCGGGGCGATCGCCCTGACCCGCTCGTCGAAAGCCCGCGCGCTGTCGCAGGGGCGCACGTACGCCACCCCGGACGACGTCAAGGCGCTGGCGGTTCCCGTGCTGTCGCACCGGCTGATCCTGCATCCCGAAGCCGAATTCGACGGCGTGACGCCCGAGGCCGTGATCGGCCAGGTGCTGCTGGATGTACCGCCTCCCACCCAGCGCGAGGCGGTATGACCCAGCCCGCCTCGCTCGCACGCCCCACGACCGCGTCCGACACCACCACCGCGCGCACGCGGGTGGTCACGCCGCGCCGCGGCCGCCTCGACGACGCGGTCGGCGCGATGGCGGCGGCGGGGCAGCGGCTCCGGGCGCGCACCGCGGCGGGGATCGAGTGGCTCGGGCAGACCGTGACGCCGGCGGGATGGCTCGTGGTGGGCTTCGCGACGGTCGGGGTCGGGGCCGGCTGGTTGTTCGGGTGGATCGAATGGCTGGTGGCGGGACTGGCCGCGCTCGTCCTGCTCGCGATGTGCACGCCGTTCCTGTTCGGCGCGCGCGGATACGACGTGTCGGTGCGGCTGCGCCACGAGCGCGTCGTCGCCGGCGAGGTCGTCGACGGCGAGATCGACATCCGCAACGTCGGGACGCGGACCGCGCTGCCGGGCCGCATCGACCTGCCCGTCGGCGACGGGCTCGTCGAGCTGGGCGTGCCGCTGCTTCGACCCGGGCACCGGGTCGCCCAGCCGGTGTCGATCCCGGCGATGCGGCGCGGCGTGATCGTGGTGGGTCCGGCCACGACCGTGCGCAGCGACCCGATCGGACTGCTGCGCCGCGAGCGCGAGTGGGACGAGGTGCACGACCTGTACGTGCATCCGCGCACCGTCGCGGTTCCCGCCACGAGCGCCGGACTCGTGCGCGACCTGGAGGGCAACCCGACCCGCCGGCTCGTCGACGCCGACATGTCGTTC
The DNA here is from genome assembly GCA_964243215.1 of uncultured Microbacterium sp. Lineage (GTDB taxonomy): Bacteria > Actinomycetota > Actinomycetes > Actinomycetales > Microbacteriaceae > Microbacterium. Next base: position 15,294 of record CAXTES010000047.1, read on the forward strand.
CACGCGATCCGCGGCTACGCCCCCGGCGATTCCCGGCGGCAGATCCACTGGAAATCGACCGCCAAGACCGGCCAGCTCATGGTGCGTCAGTTCGAGGAGACGCTGCGGTCGCGACTGGCCGTCGTGCTCAGCCTGGCCCGTGGCGAGTACGACTCCGACGACGAGTTCGAACTCGCCGTCAGCGCCGCGGCATCCCTGTCGGTGCAGGCGGTGCGCGACGGGCGCGACCTGTCGGTGGTCACCGGGGCGGAGCTGTCGCGGGTCGCCCGTCCGCGGGGACGGTCCATCGTCGCCCTGCCGTCCGAGTCGCCCCGCGCGCTGCTGGACGGCTACTCGCGGCTGGATGCCTCGGATCGCACGATGCCGCTCGAAGAGGTGTGCCGGATCGTCGTCGAGGGATCCGACGCGCTGTCGCTCGCGTTCGTGGTGTGCGGGTCGGGCGTCTCGCTCACCCGGCTGCGGCAGGCCTCGCTCGCCTTCGCGTCCGACACGGCGGTTGTCGCCGTCGTGTGCGACGAGGACGCGCGTCCGCGCATGAGGCCCGTCGCCGGGTTGACCGTGCTGACGGTCGGCATCATCGAGGACCTGGCCGGCCTGATGCTGCGGGGGGTGCAGTCGTGAACACGCAGCGGTCGGTGATCGTCGCGGGAACCGCCTACACCGTCGTGATGGCGGCTGTCGCGATCGTGGCGGCGTGGCCGATCTACGCGACCGCGCAGTTCCTCGTGCTCGCCGTCGCCGCCACGATCGGCGCGCTGGCGCTGGCGGGCGCGTCGCGGTTGTGGCGGTGGCCGGGGTGGATGCTGGCAGCCGCGGTCGCGGGACTGTTCGTGGTGCTGGGTCTGACCCTGGCGGTCCCGACGCCCTGGACGGACGTCGGCGCCGTCGTCGGGGCGTTCCGCGACCTGGCGGCCGGGGCCGTCACGGGCTTCAAGGACCTGCTCACCGTGGACCTGCCCGTCGCCGGGTACCGCAACCTCCTGGTCCCCGCGCTGGTCGTGATGCTCTCCGGCACGCTGGCCGGCGCCCTGCTGGCCTGGCGGCCCGACCGGCTGTCGGCTCTGGCGGCCATTCCGGCGCTGGGGATGCCGCTGTTCGGCCTGCTCTTCGGCCGAGCCTCGACCAGCGCGCCGCTTCGCGTCGGGCCGGTCGTCGTCGCCGCGCCCGTCGAGCTCGCCGTCGGCGCCGCCGCGCTCATCGCCACCGTGTCGTGGCTCGCGTGGCGGTCGTACCACGAGCGCCGCGCTGCCCTGCGCCGC
>CAXTES010000048.1:0-16478 GCA_964243215.1 uncultured Microbacterium sp.
GACGCGCTCGGCGACATGGACTTCAAGGTCGCCGGCACGAGCGAGTTCGTCACCGCGATCCAGCTGGACACCAAGCTCGACGGCATCCCGTCGTCGGTGCTGTCGGCGGCGCTGCAGCAGGCCCACGACGCCCGGATCACGATCCTCGGCGTGCTCAACGCCGCGATCGATGCGCCGGACGAGATGGCCCCGACCGCGCCGCGCGTGATCAGCGTCCAGATCCCGGTCGACAAGATCGGCGAGCTGATCGGCCCGAAGGGCAAGACGATCAACGCGATCCAGGACGAGACCGGCGCCGACATCTCCATCGAGGAGGACGGCACCGTCTACATCGGAGCCGTCGACGGCCCGTCGGCGGAAGCGGCACGCGTGCAGGTCAACGCGATCGCCAACCCGCACAACCCGGAGGTCGGCGAGCAGTTCCTGGGCACGGTCGTCAAGATCGCAACGTTCGGCGCCTTCGTCTCGCTGCTTCCCGGCAAGGACGGCCTGCTGCACGTCAGTGAGGTCCGCAAGCTCGCCGGCGGCAAGCGCGTCGAGAACGTCGAGGACGTGCTCTCGGTGGGCCAGAAGCTGCTGGTGCGCATCACCAAGGTCGACGACAGCGGCAAGCTGTCGCTGGAGCCGGTGGTCGAAGAGGCTTCCGACGCCGCGGATGTGCCGGCTCCGGAGGGTCAGCCCGTCGGCGTCTGACCCGCTCCCGACCGCATCCGGCGCCCGCCTCCTCTTCTCGAGGGGCCGGGCGCCGGTGCCATGTCCCGAAGTTTCGGGACATGGCCCCTCCGTTCGCCGAACTTCGGGACACGCAGCCGTCATTGTGGGACACGGACGCGAGGGCTGACCGACCACGGTTCGTGATGAAAGCGTTATGGAATGTTTACCGACAGGATGCCTGTCGGCACGGAGCGGGCGCCGCCCTGTCCTACTCTGTGATTACGCGCCGGGGGGCGCGTGAAAGCAACTGATCACGGGTGATCGACAGCACGTCCGTGAGGGGGGTGTCATGAGTGTCTTCGGCGTTGACTTCGCCGCGGATGCCGCGCGCCCAGCGGTCGCTCCGGCCCACCCGTCCGCGCCGATTCCCGTGCAGGGGCCGGCGATCGGCTCGAACATCCGCGTCGCGCTCGGCGAGAGCGGCTTCGACGTCTTCCCGCTGATCCTCGGCGGCTCCGAGTTCGGGTGGAACGTCGATCTGGAGTCCAGCCACGAGATCCTCGACGCCTTCCTCGAGCTCGGCGGCAACGCGGTGCACACCGCCGACAGCTTCTCGGGAGGACGCAGCGAACATATCGTCGGCCAGTGGATCCACTCCCGCGGCCTTCGAGACGACATGGTGCTGACCGTGCGGGTCGGCGCACACCCCGACAATCCCGGACTCGGGCCCGTCAACCTCGTCCGCGCGGTCGAAGCATCCCTCACCCGACTGCTCACCGACCGCATCGACGTGCTGTACCTCGATGCGACGACCGGGGATACGCCGCTCGAGGACACCCTCGCGACCGCGGAGTGGCTCGTGGGCGCCGGGAAGGTGCGCGCCGTCGGTGCCTACGGCTTCACCGCCGAGCAGCTGGTGGAGGCCCGCATCCTCGCGTCGGCGGGGTACCCGCGATTCACGGTGCTCGACGTGCCGTACAACGTGCTGCGACGCGACGCGTTCGACGGCGACCTCCGGCTCGTCGCCGGTGCGCAGAACATGGCGGTCACGCCGTCGAGCGCTCTCGAGCACGGATTCCTCTCCGGACGCCATCGCACCCGATCCCGGGCGCCGATGTCGGTGCGCGGCGCGCAGCTGGCGAGCAGCCTGAACCGCCGTGGCAGCCGGACCCTCCGGGCGATGGATGCCGTAGGCGCCGAACTGGGCGTCCCCGATGCGGCGGTCGCCGTGGCATGGCTGCTGGCCCAGCGCATCGTGGTCGCACCCATCGTGAACGCCTACGCGCCGCAGCACGTGGAGGAGCTGGTGCAGGGCGTCGGCGTGCCGCTGAGCCGGAGCCAACTCGCCGACATCGGCCGGGCCGCCGACTAAAGCTGACGACCCACCGGCCGACGTCGGAGGGGTTGATCTAGGCTGAGGTGGTGCCCGAGCGCGACGTCCGATCCCTCCGGCCGCAGCCCGCGTGACGCACTACATCTATCTGGTGCGCCACGGCGAGCATCAGGATGCCGAGCACGGTCTCGCCGACGGCCCGCTGTCGTCCCGAGGACGCCGACAGGCGTCGCTGCTGGCCGACCGGCTGTCGGGGGTGCCCCTCGACGCGGTGTGGCATTCCCCTCTCGAGCGGGCCGCCGAGACGGCGAGGGCCGTCGCTGAGCGGCTGCCTTCGGTGGCGCCGCAGCCGTCCGCGCTGCTGTTCGACTGCATCCCGACCGGGATGACACCCCAGACCCCGGCCGTGTTCGAATCGTTCTTCGGCGGGGTCACCGAGGCCGAGGTCGATGCCGGAGCCGCGCAGATGGAAGACGCCGTCGCGGCGTTCCTGGTGCGCAAGCCCGGAGAGGTCCACGAGCTGCTCATCACCCACAACTTCGTCATCGGGTGGTTCGTGCGCGAGGTGCTGCAGGCGCCGCCGTGGCGGTGGATGGGCCTGAACCAGGCCAACTGCGGCCTGACCGTCATCGCGCAGAAGCAGGGCCGCCCCTGGACGCTGCTCACGCACAACGATCTGGCCCACCTGCCGTTCGAGTTGCGCACCGGCCTGCCCGACGTGCCGCAGGTCTAGCCGAGGACCTTGCCGTACCAGCGCGTCGCGTTGACGTTCCGGTTGTAGGGATCGATCGGGACGAAGCCGGAACGGGCGTAGAGCGCACCGGCCGCCTCGAGGCTGTGGTGCGTGTCGAGCACCAGTTCGGCCGCGCCCCACTCGCGAGCGCGTCGTTCCAGGTCGTCCAGCAGCAGGCGCCCCCAACCCCGGCCCCGCGTGTGAACGCGCAGGTACAGGTGCTTGACCTCGTAACGCCGCCCGCCCGGTCCGTCGTCGAGCAGCCGGATGCCGCCGCATCCCACCGCCTCGCCGGCGTCGTCCTCGACGATGACGAACACGCCTTCCGGCGGCTCGAACCGAGCCGCCTCGGGGAACGTCGGACGGTAGATCCCCGGGAACGAATCGGACCGCATCCCGAAGTACTCGGTCAGCAGCCCCTGCGCCTCGGGATCGTCCACGCGCACCGGCCGCAGCGTCACCATGAAGCGAGCGTAACGGCGTCCCGGAAAAGCGAACACGTAGGCTGGGGGCCATGACGACGCGAGTGGCCATCGTGGGCGGCACCGGCAGGCTGGGGGGCATCGTCAGCGAAGTCGTGACGGCCGAGCCGGGCTTCGAAGTGTCTGCGCTGCTGTCTTCGCGCGACGACGTCGACGGCATCTCGGGCAGCGATCTGGTGGTGGATGCCTCGTCCCCGGCGGTCTCCATCGACGTAGTCCGCGCCGCGATCGAACGCGGCATCAACGTCCTCGTCGGAACGTCGGGGTGGTCGGCCGAACGCATCGCGCTCGTGCGCCCGCTGGTCGAGGCGGCCGGCACGGGCGCCGTCTTCATCCCGAACTTCTCGATCGGGTCGGTGCTGGGCTCGGCGCTCGCCGCCGCCGCGGCACCGTTCTTCCCGTCGATCGAGATCGTCGAGGCGCACCGCGAGACGAAGGTCGATTCACCGAGCGGCACCGCGGTGCGCACGGCCGAGCTCATCGCCGCCGCGCGCGCCGAGGTCGGTCCGGTCGAGTCGCCGCACGTCGACCAGCGCGCTCGCGGCCAGCAGGTCGCCAGTGTCCCGGTCCACTCGCTGCGCCGGCCCGGCATCGTCGCGCGACAGGAGACCGTGCTGTCGGGACCGGGGGAGTCGCTGACCATCGTGCACGAGACGGTCGATCCAGCGCTCGCCTACGGTCCGGGCATCCGCATCGCCCTGGCCGCAGCGCGCGACGCCCGCGGCGTGCGTGTCGGCCTGGACAGCCTGGTCGACTTCGGCGTCGGGCGCCGGACCGCACCCGACGATCTCGCGCCGGTCGCCGAGGGCGGCGTCCCCGGGCAGGTCGCCCGGGTCACCGGAGCGTGAACGCGCGCATCGGCGTCGCGGTGATGGCCGTGGCGCTCGGGGTGTACATCGTGCTGGTCGCCCAGCGCGCGTGGCTGCTGCTGCTGAGCGGTCAGCCGATCGGCGTGGTGATGGGAGTGGCGCTGATCGTGCTGCCGCTCGTGGCGGGCTGGGCGCTGGGGCGCGAGCTGTGGTTCGGGGTGCGGGCCGAGCGCCTCGGCCGCAGGCTCGAGGCCGAGGACGCCCTGCCGTCCGACGAGGTCTCGGTGCGTCCGAGCGGCCGGGTCATCCGCGAGGATGCCGATCTGCTCTTCCCCGCGTACCGGTCCGCGGTCCAGGCGCAGCCGGACAGCTGGCGGGCGTGGTACCGCCTCGGCCTGGCCTACGACGCGGCGGGCGACCGCCGCCGCGCCCGGGCGGCGGTGCGCACGTCGATCCGCCTCGAGACCGCCGAGCGCCGTACGGCCTAGTCCCTCGCGGGCACCGCCGCGGCGATCGCATCTTCGACCGTGGGATGCGAGAAGGTGAACCCGGATGCCTCGAGCACCGCGGGCCTCACGTCGGCGTCGGTAGTCAGCAGCGCCTCGGTGGCGTCCTTGCCGAGAGCGAGATTCAACGCCCAGGCCGGTGCGCGCAGAGCGTACGGCCGGTTCATCCGCCGCGCCAGCGCGAATCCGATGTCGTTGGCGGTCGCACGCTGCGGACCGGTGAGGTTGACGGGTCCGGCGACGTCCGCGTCGATGATGTGCCGGATGGCGCGGACCTCATCCTCGAGCGACAGCCACGGCCACACCTGTGCACCTCGGCCGATCGGTCCGCTCACACCCAGGTTGGTCAGCAGGATGAGCGGCTTGAGCACGCCGCCGCGGTCGATCAGCGGGGCGGTGCGCAGCATCGATACTCGCGCCGCGTCGCCGGCGCCGAGCGCCGCGGTCTCCCACTCCCCGCACAGGTCCGCGAGGAAGGTGTCGCCGCGGGGGGACTGCTCGGTGAGCACGACCCCCGGCACCGAGCCGTAGTACCCCACCGCCGACGCGGAGACGAACGCCGGGGCATCCGATCCGAGCTTGCGCACGGCGGCGGCCAGCATGCGGGTGGGGGTGATCCGCGACCAGACCAGCGTGCTCTTGTAGCGCGGCGTCCACGGGAACCGCCCGATGCTCGCGCCGTTGAGGCCGACGACGGCGTCAGCGCCGGCGAGCACGTCCGGATCGAGTGGGCGGGAGTCGGTGAGCCACCCGACCTCGTTCGGCGCTTCGGCGCGACGGCGGACCAGCTCGGTCACCGCGATGCCGTCCGCGGTGAGCGACTGCACCAGCGCCTGCCCGATCAGCCCCGAGGATCCGGCGACGACGACACGTCTGCCGGATCCGCCGGAGCCGTCAGGCAAGCGTCGCCTCGAGCGTGATCTCGATACCGCTCAGCGCCGCGGACACGGGACAGTTCTGCTTGGCCTCACCGGCGAGCCGGTCGAAGTCCGCGGCACTGATGCCCGGGACGACCGCGTTGACGTTCAGGTGGCTGCCGGAGATCCCCGTGCCGGGGATGAATGTGACGGATGCCGTCGTCTCGATGCTGTCCGGCGGCGTGCCGTTCTGAGCGAGTGCGGCCGACAGCGCCATGCTGAAGCACGACGAATGCGCCGCCGCGATGAGTTCCTCCGGAGTCGTCACCGACGTGGATCCCTCGCTGCGTGCCTTCCAGTTGACCGCGAACGGGCCCTGGTTCGAGCTTTCCAGGGCGACCTCGCCGGATCCCTCGAAGAGGCTTCCCTGCCACGATGTGGTGGCTTCGCTCGTCACGCTCATGCTGTTACTCCCTGTCGTCCGGCGCCGGCCATCGGCGTCAGCGGTCAGCCTAACCGGCCCCGTCGCGACCCGGAACGGCTTGACACCCGCGCGCCGGGCGCGGCATCCGGAGTCGGGCTCAGCGCGCGAGGTCGCCGGTGAGTCGAGCCAGCTCGAGTTCGACCACGTCGCGCCGCGGCACACCGCCGAAGCGGGTCTGGATGGCGCCGTCGCGGTCCAGGATCAACGTCGTCGGTGTCTGCAGGACGCGGAAGTGACGGGCGATGTCGGGGCGATGGGTCAGGTCCACGTCGAGGTGCCGGACGCCGTCGCGCTCGTCGGCCACCTGCGACAGCGTGCGGTGCACACCCGGGCAGCGCGCGCACCGCTCGGTGCTGAACTGCAGGATGGTCGCGGCTTCGCCGAGCGAGTCGGCCCCGAGGCGCTCGGGCTGCACGACCTCGTGGGGGATGTGGGGCACCGGGCGGTGCTGGGTCCAGCGCAGGTATCCGCCGACGACGATCGTCACCGCGAGAAGCGCGGCGATCACGATCAGGGCAAGGACGACTGGCACGGGGTTCCAGCCTAGTCCGTTGCGTCTGAATGGATCCCGGATGCCGGCTGTCGGCGCGCCGGAGCGCTGTCGCCGCGGGTGGGTAGGGTGGCAGGCGTGAGCGACGGCGAGAGCATCGAGGTCCAGTTCCGCAGCGACGTGACGGTCGAGCTCGTCCGCTCGAGCGCGTCGGACGCCGACGTGCTCTTCGCCGCACGAGTGTCCACGATGGGGGAGCAGACGCTGGAAGATGCCGCGGCCGAGATGGAGGCCCGGCCCCAGGATCGCGGCCTGATCAACTACCTCATGCGCGACCGTCACGGCTCGCCGTTCGAGCACAACTCCATGACGTTCTACGTGCAGGCGCCGATCTTCGTGTTCCGGGAGTTCATGCGGCACCGCATCGCCTCGTACAACGAGGAGTCGGGCCGCTACCGAGAGTTGCGCCCGGTGTTCTACGTCCCCGCGCGGGAACGCAACCTCGTGCAGGTCGGCAAGCCCGGCGCCTACGAGTTCCTGCCCGGCAGCGACGCGCAGTTCGCCCTCGTCGACACCGCGACGCGCGACGCATCCACATTCGCTTTCGCGGCATACCAGCGGATGCTCGACGCTGGCGTCGCCCGCGAGGTGGCGCGCATCGTGCTGCCGCTGAACATCTACTCGTCGATGTACGTCACCCTCAACGCCCGGTCGCTCATGAACTTCCTGTCGCTGCGGACGAAGGTGGAGGGCACGCACTTCCCGTCGTTCCCGCAGCGCGAGATCGAGATGTGCGCCGAGAAGATGGAAGCCGTCTGGGCCGACCTGATGCCGCTGACGCACGCCGCCTTCAACGCCAGCGGCCGCGTCGCGCCGTGACGGCGGCGCTGGTCACCGGGGCCAGTTCCGGACTGGGAGCGGAATTCGCCCGCCAGCTCGCGGCCCGCGGGGCCGATCTCGTGCTCGTCGCCCGCAGCCGCGAGGGCCTCGAAGCGGTGGCCGCCGGCATCCGGCGCGAACACGGCGTCGACGTCGAGGTGCTGCCGGCCGACCTGACCGCGTCGGACCAGCTCGATGCGGTCGAGCGCCGTGCCGCCGACCCCGCCCGGCCGATCGAGGTCCTCGTCAACAACGCCGGAATCGGCCTGCCGCTCGCGTTCGAGCGCAACGACATCCAGACCGAGGTCGACCACCTCCGCCTGCACGTCGAGGCATCCATGCGTCTGACGCACGCAGTCCTGGCACCGATGCTCGAGCGCGGCCACGGCCGCATCATCAACGTGTCGTCCATCGCCGCGTTCATTCCCCGGTCGACATACGGCGCCGTCAAGACGTGGATCCTCACTTTCAGCCGTTGGGCGAATGCCGAGTACGGCCCGCGCGGCGTGACGGTGACGGCGGTCTGCCCGGGCTTCGTGCACACGCGATTCCACGAGCGGTTGGGATTGCCGCCCGGGCAGGAGGGCGTCTCGCGATGGATGTGGCTGAACGCGCCCGACGTCGTCGCTGAGGCACTGCGCGCCTCCGCGCGGGGCAAGGCGGTCTGCATCCCGTCGCTGCGGTACAAGCTCATCGCGGCGATCGCGCCGCTGATCCCCGACGGTGTCGCCGCTCGCGCCGGGCGCCGCGGGCGGTGAGAATCCCTTCTCGGAGAATCGGCTGCTTCTCGGAGCATTTCGCGGCGATCCTCCGAGAATCCCCGCAATCTCCGAGATCGACCGAGCCGATACCCTGAACCCATGACGCACACCGGGAATCCGTTCGGACAGGTGCTCGTCGCGCTCGTCACCCCGATGACCGCCGACGGCGAGGTCGACTGGCCCGCCGTCGAGAAGCACATGGATGACGTCATCAACGCCGGGGCGGACGGCATCGTGGTCACCGGCACGACGGGGGAGACCAGCACGCTGACCGACCCGGAGAAGATCCGGCTGGTCGAGGTGGGCAAGGATGTCGCATCCGGGCGGGCGAAGATCATCACCGGCGGCGGGTCCAACGAGACCGCGCATGCGATCGAGCTCTACAAGGCGAGCGAACGCGCCGGTGCCGACGGCATCATGATCGTCACGCCGTACTACAACAAGCCGACCCAGGCGGGGGTGCTGACGCACTTCCGGCTGGTCGCGGATGCCACCGACCTGCCGGTCATCCTGTACGACATCCCCGGACGCACCGGGGTGCCGATCCGGTACGAGACGATCCTGCGCATCGCCAAGCATCACAACGTACTGCCGCTCAAAGACGCGCAGGGGCACTTCAGAGAGGTCAGCCGGGTGCTCAACCAACCCCACCTGACGCCCTTCTCCGGGGATGACAACAACGTGCTGCCTCACCTGTCGATCGGTGCCACCGGGCTGATAGGGGTCACCGCCAACGTCGCCGCCGCGCCGTACCGCACCATCGTTGATGCCGTCAACGCCGGCGATCTGCGCAAAGCCACCGCCGCGCACCGGCAGCTGGAACCGTTGGTGCGCGCGGTGATGACCCACGTTCCCGGCACGGTTTCGGCGAAGTACATCCTGCACGGCCTGGGCCGGATCTCCAGTCCCCGCGTCCGGCTGCCGCTGGTGGGTCCGGAGGAGTGGGAGGCCGCGAAGATCGAGGATGAGCTGGCTCTGATCGTCGACGTCCCCGGTGTCGACCTGTCCAATTTCCGTCCGGACCGCAACGCCGCGGCAGGCGGCGCGCTGCCGAAGGTGCACGGCACCACCCGATGACGCTGCCCACGACGGTCCAGGACCCGCCCGCGCTCGAGCCCGGGACGCTGCGCGTCACGCCGCTGGGCGGCCTCGGCGAGATCGGCCGCAACATGACGGTCTTCGAGTACGAAGGCAAGCTGCTGATCGTCGACTGCGGTGTGCTGTTCCCCGAGGAGCACCAGCCCGGAGTCGACCTCATCCTTCCCGACTTCGAGCCCATCCGGGGCCGCCTCGACGACGTCGTGGCCCTCGTGCTCACACACGGGCACGAAGACCACATCGGAGCGGTCCCGTACCTGCTGCGTCTCAAGCCCGACATCCCGGTGATCGGCTCCGGGCTGACGCTGGCGCTGGTGGAAGCCAAGCTCAAGGAGCATCGCCTCGCGCCGTACACCCTGACGGTGCGTGAGGGACAGCGCGAACGGGTCGCTCCGTTCGACCTCGAATTCGTGTCGGTGAACCACTCGATTCCCGACGCGCTCGCCGTGGTCATCCGCACCCCCGCCGGAATGGTCCTGGCGACCGGCGACTTCAAGATGGATCAGCTGCCTCTGGACGGGCGGCTCACCGACCTGCGCGCGTTCGCTCGGCTCGGCGAAGAGGGCGTGGATCTGTTCCTCGTCGACTCGACCAACGCCGACATCCCCGGGTTCACGCCGCTGGAACGCTCCATCGGTCCGGTGCTGGACCAGGTCATCGGCAAGGCTCCGCGCCGCGTCATCGTCGCGAGCTTCGCCAGCCACGTGCATCGCGTGCAGCAGGTGCTGGATGCCGCCGCCGCCCACGGGCGGCGCGTGGCGCTGCTGGGACGCAGCATGGTGCGCAACATGACCATCGCGGAGGAGCTCGGCTATCTGCACGTCCCCGAGGGGATCCTGATCGACTACAAGAAGGCGCGCGAGCTGCCCGACGACCAGATCGTGTACATGTCGACGGGGTCCCAGGGCGAGCCGATGGCCGTGCTGTCGCGCATGGCCAACCTCGACCACGAGATCGAGCCGGGGCCCGGCGACACCGTCATCCTCGCCTCGAGCCTGATCCCCGGCAACGAGGCCGCGGTGTACCGCGTGATCGACGGGCTCACCAAGCTCGGGGCGACCGTCGTGCACAAGGGCAACGCCAACGTGCACGTGTCGGGCCACGCCGCCGCGGGCGAGCTGCTGTACACCTACAACATCCTCAAGCCCCGCAATGTGCTGCCGGTGCACGGGGAGTACCGCCACCTGCGCGCGAACGCGGCGCTCGCCCAGGACACCGGCGTCCCGCCCGAGCGCACGATCCTCGCCGACAACGGCACCGTCGTGGACCTGCGCAACGGTCAGGCATCCGTCGTCGGTCAACTCGACCTGGGTTTCGTCTACGTCGACGGCTCGACGGTCGGGGAGATCACCGACGCCGACCTGAAGGATCGGCGCATCCTGGGGGAGGAGGGCTTCATCTCGGTGATCGTCGTAGTGGATGCCGCGACCGGCAAAGTCATCGTGGGCCCCGAGGTGCACGCTCGCGGTTTCGCCGAGGACGACGCCGTCTTCGAAGACGTCAAGCCGAAGATCGCCGCCGCGCTGGCCGAGGCGGCGCAGTCCGGCGTGCGCGACCCGCACGCCCTGTCGCAGGTCGTGCGCCGCGTGATCGGACGCTGGGTGAACCAGGCGCTGCGACGCCGGCCGATGATCGTGCCGCTGGTCATCGAGGCTTAGGCCAGCGCGGAACCGACGTCCGTCCGCGCCGTAAAATCCATCCATGCCCGCCTCGTTCCGTGTGCGGCCCGCCGAGCAGGCGGACGGCGCGTTCCTCGGCGACATGGTCGTCGAGGCGGTCAACTGGCGTGCCGGGGCGGCGCTTCCCAAGCATCAGGTACTCACGACGCCCGAGCACGGTCGTTATGTCGCCGGGTGGATGCGGCCGTCGGACGCGGGATTCGTCGCCGCCGACCTGAACGATGCGCCCATCGGCGCGGCGTGGTACCGCATGCACACTCCCACCGAGCCCGGCTTCGGGTTCATCGGAGCGGGCATCCCGGAGCTCATCATCGGCGTGCGTCCCATCTGGCGCGCGCACGGGGTCGGTCGCGCGCTGCTGCAGCAGCTGTGCGAACTCGCGGTCTCGCAGGGGTTCGCCCGGATCAGCCTGAGCGTCGAGCGCGGCAACTTCGCCTCGACGCTGTACCGGAGCGAGGGATTCGCGTTGACGGCGCCCGGTGCAGGCCGCGACACGATGGTCAAGCGTCTCCGCTGAGACCGCGTCAATCCGGCGGATCACCGTCTCGTCGGCCTACCGTGGGGTAATGGCCAGGAGCACCAGCCCGACCACGGGCGGCCGTGCGCCCGCGAAGGGGACGACGTCGCGCGCGCGCAAGCCGGAGCCGGCCCCGAAACGGTACGTCGGCGACGACGAACGGCCGCCGGTGGCCGTCCGCGCCTGGCTGGGACTCGCTCACGCCGTCGGCGGGCTGTTCCGCGCCTTCGGCCCCGAGACCCTCGAGAAGGATCAGCGCCGGGACGGCCTGCCGTTCCTTCTCGTGCTGCTCGCGGCCGCCGGCGCCGTCGTCGAGTGGTTCTTCATCGGCTCCGACGTCGCCAAGACGATCAGTGCATACACCGCGGGCGGGCTCGTCGGACGGGTTTCCTTCGTGCTGCCCGTGCTGCTGCTGATCCTGGCCGGCTGGTTGTTCCGGCATCCGGCGTCGGTGCACGACAACGGCCGGATCGGGATCGGCTTCGCACTCTTCGTCCTCACCATGACCGGCTTCTGCCACGTCGCCGGGGCTCGCCCGGCACCGAAGGAAGGACTCCCCGCGCTCAGTGAGGCGGGCGGTCTGTTCGGCTGGATGGTCGGCGAGCCCTCGGCGCTGCTGCTGACCCCGATCGGTGCCTACGTCGTGCTCGGCGCGGTGACGGCGCTCAGCGTGCTCATCCTCACCAAGACCCCGCCCAACCGCATCGGCCGTCGCCTCGTCGATCTGTACGCCTGGATGTTCGACGCCGAGCGGGCGGACCCGGTCGAGAAGAAGGATGCGTCGGCCGAGGCATCCGGCGTGAGCAAGAACGACTCGCTGCCGTGGTGGCGGCGCAACAAGACCGGGCGCGAGAAGGACCCGGACAGCGCGATCGGTTCGCAGGACCTCACGGAGCTTCTGCCTCCCGGCGCGGTGCAGGGCGGCTTCGATCAGGTGCTCACGCCGCCCCCGCTACCGTCGTCGAGTCCGGATGCGGTCACCGAGATCATCGATCCCAAGCTGCTCGCCGGCGCCGAGAAGGCCGCTCGCGGGCGCCGTGCCGACACCTCGATCCACGACGACGACTCCGACGACGGCGTGCTCGCGGGGCTGAGCGGCATCGGGGCGGACGGCGACGGCGGACCTCCCGCGCCGCCCTATCGGCTCCCGAGCCCGACGACCCTGGCAGCCGGAACGCCGCACAAGTCGCGATCGGAGGCCAACGACCGGGTCGTGCGGGCCATCACCGGGGTGCTGGACCAGTTCCAGGTCGATGCGCGCGTGACCGGATTCTCCCGCGGACCGACCGTGACCCAGTACGAGATCGAGGTCGGTCACGGCGTGAAGGTCGAGCGCATCACGGCGCTGACGAACAACATCGCCTACGCCGTGGCATCCAACGAGGTGCGGATCCTCGCCCCCATCCCCGGCAAGAGCGCGATCGGCGTCGAGATCCCGAACACCGACCGCGAGATCGTCACGCTCGGTGACGTGCTGCGCTCGGAGAACGCGCAGCGCTCGACGCACCCCATGACGATCGGGGTGGGCAAGGATGTCGGCGGCGGATACGTCGTGGCGAATCTCGCGAAGATGCCGCACCTGCTGGTGGCCGGATCGACCGGATCGGGCAAGTCGAGCTTCGTCAACTCGATGATCACGAGCCTGCTGATGCGTGCGAAGCCGTCCGAGGTGCGATTGGTGCTCATCGACCCCAAACGTGTGGAGCTGACCCACTACGCCGGGGTGCCGCACCTGATCACGCCCATCATCACCAACCCGAAGAAGGCGGCCGAGGCGCTGCAGTGGGTGGTCAAGGAGATGGACATGAGGTACGACGACCTCGCGTCCTTCGGCTTCCGTCACATCGACGATTACAACCGGGCGGTCGTGGCGGGGGAGGTCGAACTGCCGATCGGCAGCGAGAGATCGCTCAAGCCCTACCCCTATCTCCTCGTGGTCGTCGATGAGCTCGCCGACCTCATGATGGTCGCCCCCCGCGACGTCGAGGATTCGATCGTGCGGATCACCCAGCTCGCGCGTGCCAGCGGCATCCACCTCGTGCTGGCCACCCAGCGTCCGTCGGTGGATGTCGTGACCGGTCTGATCAAGGCCAACGTGCCGTCGCGGCTGGCATTCGCGGTCACGAGCGTCACCGATTCGCGCGTCATCCTGGATCAGCCCGGCGCGGACCGCCTGATCGGACAGGGTGACGGCCTGTTCCTGCCGATGGGTACGTCCAAATCGATTCGCGTGCAGGGCGCGTGGGTCAGCGAAGCGGAGATCCAGAAGGTCGTCACGCACGTCACCCGGCAGGCGCGTCCGGAGTACCGGCCGGACGTGCAGGCCGAGGCGGCGAAGAAGGACATCGACGCCGACATCGGCGACGACCTCGAGGTGCTGCTGGCAGCGGCGGAGCTCGTGGTGTCGACGCAGTTCGGGTCCACGTCGATGCTGCAGCGCAAGCTGCGCGTCGGCTTCGCCAAGGCCGGCCGGCTGATGGACCTTCTGGAGTCCCGTGAGATCGTCGGGCCCTCCGAGGGGTCCAAGGCCCGTGACGTGCTCGTCGCGCCGGATCAGCTTCCCGGTGTGCTGGCACGGCTGCGGGGAGCCGACGACGGCGCCCGGACTTCCGACGATCCCGTCGACGCCCAGTACGACGGGTATCCGGTCGTGGCGGCCGATGCGGACGAGGATGCCTGGGGCCTGACGGGCCGCGACTGACATGGCGATCCCGCGACAGCTGCCCAACAGCATCACGGTCGTCCGCATCCTGTGCGCACCGATCTTCCTGTGGATGCTGCTCGCCGACGGCGGATCGGACGGCGCGCTGCGGTGGTGGGCCGGCGTCCTGTTCATCGTCGCCATCGCGACCGACGGGATCGACGGATACCTCGCGCGGCGCTACGAGATCGTCACGGATCTCGGAAAGCTGCTGGATCCCATCGCCGACAAGGCGTTGACCGGATGCGCGTTCGTCGGGCTGTCCATCCTGGGCGAGCTGCCGTGGTGGGTCACGATCGTCGTCCTGGTGCGCGAGATCGGGATCACGGTCTACCGATTCGCGGTCGTCAGCAACCACGTCCTCGCGGCGGCGTGGATGGGCAAGCTGAAGACCGTCGCCCAGGCGGTCGCGCTCTCTCTGGCCCTGCTGCCGCTGTGGACGGTCGTCGGCGACGGGGTGTTCTGGGTCAACGCGGTGACCATGTGGATCGCCGTCATCCTCACCGTCGCGAGCGGCATCGACTACCTCGTCAGCGAGATCCGCGGGTTCCGGCGGGCGCGCCGCGCGGGCGCGGCGTGATGCTCGACGATCAGGACGAGGTCACGCTCGTGCAGCGCACCGCGAGAACGGATGCCGAACGCCTGCTCGATCGCCTCGTCGGTCTCGGCTGGTCGGTCGGGATCGCCGAGTCGCTCACCGGCGGACTCGTCGTGGCATCCCTCATCGCCGTCCCCGGCGCGTCCGCGTCGGTGCGCGGCGGGGTCGTCGCCTATGCGACCGACGTCAAGCGCTCCCTCCTCGGGGTTGATGCGGCGCTGCTCGACGCCCACGGGGCCGTGCATCCGGAGGTCGCCCGGCAGATGGCCGAGGGTGTGCGTCGCGCTCTGGCCGGGGCCGGTCACGAGGTGCACGTGGGGATCGCGACGACCGGGATCGCCGGTCCGGACTCTCCCGATCTGCAGCCGGTGGGCGTCGTCCACATCGGGGTGTCGACCCCGCTGGGCACGCGTGTCGAGACGCTCCAGCTCGACGGATCCCGCGATCAGATCCGGGCGGCGGCGGCCCGACATGCCCTGCGGATCGCCCTGCGCGCCCTGTGATCACGTGCCGGCCGCAGGGCGTCTGCGGCCGCTTGAGACCGCGGGAACAAACGGTGTTTCAGCTCGGTTACATTCGGCGATTCCCACCCTTTCCTCAGCGCGTGGGATTAGATTGGCGGCATCCGGTGTTGTACTGTTGTCCACCCGGACGGCGGCTGAGAGACGGTGAGGAGGGGGCCTGACATGATCCTGGTACGTCAAGAGATCGGCGAAGTCCTGCGCGACTTCCGACAGCAGAAGGGCCGTACCCTCCGTCAGGTGGCCTCCCGCGCGAGCGTTGCGCTGGGCTACCTCAGCGAGGTCGAGCGGGGGCAGAAAGAGGCGTCGAGCGAGATCCTCGCGTCCGTCGCCGAAGCGCTGGATGTGCCCATCTCCACGATCATGCGCGAGGTGGGCGACCGTATCTCGGTGCTCGAGGGTCTGCAGACGTTCCCGGACGTCGTGCCCGACGACCTGGTCGCCGAGGTCGGACCCGAACTGTCGTTCCGCTGACCCTGCACCGACCGCAGAGACCGGGGCAACGCCGTGCGCCGTAGCGAGTTCGATCGCGCCGTCGCCGACCAGTTCGGCAAGAGCGCGGATTCCGTCGTGACCGACCTCGTGCTGTCCGACATCGGCGGTGTCACCGCCGTCCAGGCGTTGGATGCCGGTGTGCCGCCGCGCGAGGTGTGGCTCGCGTTGTGCGATGAGACCGACGTCCCGCCGGACCGTCGGTACGGCGCCGGCCGTCTGGAACCCCGGCGGCGCTGAGGGCACGTTGGCATCCGGCGTGTCGTCGAAGATGTGTTCGACGGCGGCGTAGGCTCCTGCACAACCGGTGACGTGCGAGCGTCTGTCCACAGAAACGGGGTTCCCACCGACCGATGTCGGAGGGCCCTCGTAGCGTGAACGACGTCGAACGACACCACGCCTTGTCGCAGCATCCGTCCCACCGGGTCGGAGCGCGACAGCCTACAGGCGACGGACCGCACGCAGAAGGAGCACGTCATGCCATCACCCGCTGACCGCGAGAAGGCCCTCGAATCGGCCCTCTCCCAGATCGACCGGCAGTTCGGAAAGGGCTCGGTCATGCGACTGGGCAGCGACGATCGGGCGCCCGTCGAAGTCATCCCCACCGGATCCATCGCACTCGACGTCGCCCTCGGCGTCGGTGGCCTGCCCCGTGGCCGCATCATCGAGATCTACGGCCCGGAGTCATCGGGCAAGACCACCCTCACCCTTCACGCGATCGCCAACGTCCAGCGCGCGGGAGGCATCGCCGCGTTCATCGACGCCGAGCACGCCCTCGACCCCGACTACGCCAAGAAGCTCGGCGTCGACATCGACCAGCTGCTCGTGTCCCAGCCCGACACCGGTGAGCAGGCGCTCGAGATCGCCGACATGCTGGTGCGCTC
>CAXTES010000049.1:0-16391 GCA_964243215.1 uncultured Microbacterium sp.
CACGTCGGCGACCGCGAACATCGACTTGCCGAGCTGGCGCACTCCCTCGGGATCACCGTCACCCCAGACGTGCGAGGAGAGGATGGCCTGGTGGCGCGCGTCGATCGGGTCGTCGCAGACCGCCTGGCCCTTGAGGTGGTTGGAGATCGCGAAGACCTGGAGGTGGTACTTCTCGAGGAGGTCGAGCTTGCCCTGGATGTAGCCGTCGTCCTCGGCGCCCTGCCAGGGATCCAGGTGGTCGCCCCAGCACGCGATCTCGAGGCCGTCGTAGCCCCATTCACTGGCGAGGCGGGCCACCTCCTCGAACGGCAGGTCGGCCCACTGGCCGGTGAAGAGGGTGATCGGACGGGGCATGGCGTCTCCTATCGCACGCGCGCCGGCGAGCCCACGCCCACCCACGCGGAATCGTTCGTCGAGCTCTGCTCGACCGCGGCGAGCACGCGCTGCACCTGCAGCCCCTCCGCGAACGTCGGATGCGGGTCGGTGCCCTCGGCGATCGCGGTCACCAGGTCGACCACCTGGTGGCTGAACCCGTGCTCGTAGCCGAGCATGTGACCCGCCGGCCACCACGCCGACACGTACGGATGCTGCGCCTCGGTCACCAGGATCTTCGTGAACCCCTGCCTGTCGGCCGGCGCCGTACGGTCGTAGAACTGCAGCGCATTGAGATCCTCGAGGTCGAACGCCAGCGCGCCCTTATCGCCGGAGACCTCGATGGTCAGCGCATTCTTGCGCCCCGTGGCGAAGCGCGTCGCCTCGAACGACACCAGCGCGCCGTTTCCGAGCCGCCCGGTGAAGATCGCGACGTCGTCGACGGTCACGTCTCCGTAACCCTCGGACGCCGTGCCCGACAGCCCCGACCCCGAGCCGAGAAGCGGGCGCTGCTTCACGATCGTGTCGATCGTGCCCGACACCCGAACGATGTCGAGGCCCGTCACGAACTGCGTCATGTCGATGATGTGCGCGCCGATGTCGCCGAGCGCACCCGATCCGGCGTGCTCCTTCTGCAGTCGCCAGGCCAGCGGCATCTCGGGATCGACGAGCCAGTCCTGCCGGTACGCGGCGCGCACCTGCTGCACGGTGCCGATCGCCCCGTCGGCGATCAGGTCGCGCAGGAATGTCACCGCCGGCACCCGCCGGTACGTGAAGCCGACCATCGCCCGGATGCCGCGCCCCGCCGCCCGTGCGGCGGCATCCGCCATCGCCTCGGCCTCTTCGACGGTGTTCGCGAGCGGCTTCTCGCACAGCACGTGCTTGCCGGCCTCGAGCGCGGCGATCGCGATCTCGGCGTGAGAGTCGCCGGGTGTGACGATGTCGACGATGTCGATGTCGTCGCGGGCGATGACCTCGCGCCAGTCGGTGGCCGACTCGAGCCAGCCCCATCGACGCGCGGCGGTGGCGACGGCATCCGCGTTCCGTCCGACCACGACCGTCATCTCGGGATCGTCGGGCAGGTCGAACATCCGCGGTGCCTGCCGCCAGCCGACCGAATGCGCGGCCCCCATGAAGCCGTAGCCGATCATCGCGACCTTCAGCGTCACGCCAGCACCACCTCTCGCTCGACGGGAACGCGGTTGGTCACGTACCGCTGCGGGGCGATCTGCATGTACAGCAGGCGCATGGTCAGCACCACCTCCACGGTGAGCTTCGCACCGGCCGCCGGCACCGGGTCGAGGTGGATCAGCACGTCGGGCCGGTCCGCGACGAACCAGAGCGTGTCCCACTGCTCGGGCAGCTCGTCGATCGTGTAGGAGCGTCCGTTCAGCTCGAATCGCAGGTCGTCCCGCGCGACGGGCGTGCCGTTGACGGATGCCGCGACATCGTCGACGGCCGACAGCCACAGGCTGCGGTACCAGGGCAGCTGCACCGACACGGCGATGCCGTCGTCCGTGCGCCGGACGTCCTTCTCCGAGAACAGCGAGTTGTGGGTGGCCATGGCGGCGTCCTTACTGGAACGTGTCGACGAACGTGACGTGGGGCGTCGGCGGTACGGGCTCGAGCGTCTGCCGCGTCGACGGGCTGTACGGGTGGTACTCGGCAGCCACCGGCTCGTCGGCGGGCGGCATGAACACGGGCTTGCCGTCGTCGCCGAAGTACATCAGGTCGAGGTCGAACGCGCCCTGGTTCTTCTCGCCGAAGCTGACCCAGTTCTCCTCGAACGGCGCGCGGGCCAGCTCGTAGCAGCGGAACCTCCAGATCTTCCACTCGCCGTCCTGACGCAGGAAGTCGATCGCGTACTTGCACCAGACCCAGTGCGCCCACACCTTCTTGCCCTGCACCTCGCCGGGCGAGTACATGTCGGGGAACGCCGTCGCGACCTCCGGGTCGGTCAACCCGGACTCGGTGCCGGCCATGATCCAGACGCCTTTGGCGGTCTCGCCGTCGCCGGCGACCTCGATCACCGGGGTCGTCGTGGCATGCAGGATGAGCTTGCCCACCGGGGTCGGACGCCCCTCGTGGTAGCCGATGATGCTGTCGTAGTCGGTGTACTGCCCGGCGTTGGTGTAGCGCGCCCGGATGCCGGGAGTGCCGCGCTTCGCCCATAGCGGGATGATCTGCTCGTCCTGGAAAGCGTTGTGCAGGTACATGTACCTGTTGAACAGGTTCTCGACCTGCCCGCGATCGGATGCGGCGCGTGCGAGCCGCAGGGCGTCGGCGACCTGCTCGCGCAACTCGGCGATCTCGGCCTGCAGGTTGGCGACGGATGCCTCGGCGGTGGTGTCTGACACGGTTTCCCCCTACGCCGTGACGGCGGCTGCTTCTTCGATCGCACGGCGCATGAGCGCGTGCTGCTTCTTGACGAGGTCGATGGGATCCGATTCGCCGAGATCGCTGAAGGCGTGCCCCTCCCACTCGCTGGACAGATATCCGGAGTAGCCGCCCTCGACGAACTGCCGCACGATTCGCGGGATGTCCATCGCGGGCTCTTCGCCGTCGGCGCCGATGTCGTAGAACTTGGCGTGCACGTGGAAGATCTGCGGCATGATGTCGAGCCACTCCTCCGGCGGCACGAGCCCGTGCATATTGAAGGCGAGGCGGGTGAACGGTCCGAGTCGCGCGAAGTCGAAGTCCTCCGAGGTCAGGAAGTCCTCGAACTTCTGATTCCGCACGTGCATCGGCGTCGGCTCGTGCCAGATCTCGTCCATGACGCCGAAGTACTCCTGCGGCATCCCCATCGAGCTCAGCGTCCGCAGCAGCGTGGGCGAGAGGCTGTGCATCGTCGACGAGAAGTCGGCGGTGAACCCGAGCCGGTCCGAGCCCAGCTCGTCGTACATCTCGCGGATCTGCACGACCTTCTCGTCGTTCGGACCCGACGGGGCGTGGATCTCGTACCCGAGGTACTGGTCGTACTGCTCGGCGAGCGGCAGCAGCCGTCGCAGCAGCTCCTTGCCGGCGGAGCGGATCACGATCTTCTTGAAGCCGAGCGTGTTCGCGGTCTTCAACTGCCGCGCTAGGAAGTCGTGCTCCTCGTCGGGCGTCATGTCGCGGTCTTTGCGCCGGCCCATGTCGAGGTTGGTCCCGATGGCGCTCGGCTCGAGCCCGTAGCGGTCCATGCTGTCGCGCCACAGGGTGACGAACTCGTCGTCGACATCCGGGTAGGTACGCAGCATCTGGGCGATGTTGAACTCGACACCAGGCCCGAGGCCTTCGTCGGCCGCCGCCTTGATCAGCGTCTCGGGCGTGTACAGCCCCGCCGCGAACTCCGAGGTCAGCGAGTACAGCGTGATGCCGAGCTTGATGCCCGTGCCGGCGATGCCGTCTGCCATGAGGTTCTCCGAGGTCAGCCGGCGACCGGCTGCGCGAGGTGGGAGTCGAGGATGCCGCGGGCCTCCGCGGCATCCGTGATCATGCGGGATCCGGCATCCGCTGCCGCAGACCGCTGCACCGCCTGCTCCCCGGCGATGATCTCGAACGGCGACTGCCAGTAGTTCCAGTGCCACCCCTCGTACTCGGAGGAGATGGCGCCGGAGTAGCCGTTCTCGACGAGCAGCCGGATGAGGTCGCGCACCGGCACCGACGGCTCTTCGCCGGACTCGTCGATGCCGAAGAACTTGCCGTGCACGTGGCGGATCCACGGCATGATCTCCACCCAGTCGTCGACCTGTGCCGGGCCGAACAGCCCCGTGCCGTTGATGGCGAAGTCGATGCCGAGATCGGGTCGGCCGTGCTGGGCGGCGAGGCCGATGAATCGGCCGAAGCGCTGACCGTGGTCGGCCTGGTCGGCTGGCGGGCCCTGCCGGTAGAACTCGTTCCACAGGTCGACGACGGCGGCGCGCAGCTCGTCCGAGGCACCGCGACGGCGGTATGCCTCGAGAAGCGACGGCGCGAAACCGACGGTCGTGGCTCCCCAGTCCGCCGTGAAGCCGAGCAGCGGTGACCCGATCTTCTCGTAGCGGTCGCGCAGCGCGAGGATGCGCGGGTGCGAGGCGTACTGGTCGGCGTGCACCTCCAGCGCGAGGGTGATGCCGTAGCGCTCGGCGACGGGCACCAGCGCCTCCATCGAGTCGGGCGTCAGCGAGATCTGCACGCGGGCGATGCGGAAGCCGAGGGTCGCGGCCGCCTCGATCTGGCGGCGCATGTACTCGATCAGTTCGTCCTGCGTCAGCATCCGGTCGCGGTGGATGCCGATGTCGGCGTTGATCGCGAGCGAGGTCTGCACGAGCCCGGTCTCGGCCACGAGGTCGCGGAACCAGCCGGCGAACGCGTCGTCGATGACGGGGAAGCCGCGGAAGCTCGAGAAGCCGATGACCTCGAGGCCGGGACCGTAGCCGTCGGCGGCGACCTTGCGGATGAGGCCCTCCAGGTCGTACTCGCGGCCGTGGAACGCGCGCGTGAAGCTGTAGAGCGTCACGCCCTGGATCGGGGTCCCGAGGTCGGTCATGCCGCCACCGCCTTCATGGTCTTGGTGTCGTGCTCTTCGATGTGCAGCGTCTCGTCGCCGTCCATGATGATGTAGGGGATGTAGAGCACGAGGTCCACGTCGACCGTGTGCTCCACATCCTTCGCGGGAACGTCGATGTCGCCCGAGAGCACGACCGGATCGGTGGGGAACCACCACTCGTCGGTGTTGGTCGTGAGCTCCTCGAAGGTGAACGTCTTGCCGTTCATCTGCCACCGGAGGGTGTCTTTCGCGGCGGCGGTGCCGTCGATGCTGAGCCCCGCCTGTCCGATGCAGGATGCCGGCAGCGCGCGGTACCACGGCAGCCGCACCTCCACGGCGGCACGGGTTCCAGCGGTGGTGAGCGTGTTCTGCTCGATGATGCGATCCGGTATCACCCGTGACCTCCTCGACGGCTCTGTCTGACTTACGCAGTCTATTGCCTGTTTTCGACAGAAGTCAAGCTTGGCTGTTGCTGGCGGCGGGCGGACGGCGGTGGGACGAGATAATGGGCGCGTGTCTTCCCCCGTGCAACGCCGCTCCAATCCGGCTGCCTGGGCCGCGTTCTGGGTCGCGCTGTTCAGTCTTGTGCTCATGCCCATCCCGCTGTTCATCGGACTGATCCTCGGCGGCGGCCTCTCGATCGTCGCTGCGATCCTCGCCGTGATCGGCCTCCTCAAAGGCCTCGCTCGCAACGGCAAAGGCATTGCGCCCGTCGTGTTCGCCGCGATCGCCATAGCGCTGACGTGGGGCGGAATCTCGGTTGGCGGCGGCACGGTCTGGTAGGACGACCGGCGTCTGCCTCGACCGAGCGCTGCACCGCACGGCCGGAGCGTCGTCTCGCGATGAGTACCCGTTCAAAGATATGATTTCCAGACCTGAAATTGGTCACCACATCTTGCCAGTATCGTATTTGTGTTCTATACTCGAACTATGACGAACGGCCCACTCCGCGGCATAGCAGAAGCGCTCGACGCGCTGGCGGCGGCAGGCGGCGACCGCCCGGCGGGGTCGTTGACGGCCGCTGAGCTGGTGGCGGTGAATCAGGCGTTCGGGCTGCTGAAGCGTCACGTGGATGCTGCGTTCGCGCCGGTCGCGGCGGAGATCTCGCGGCAGTCGCGGCGCGAGTTGGGCAAAGACTCGATTGCGAAGAAACAGGGGTTCGCCTCACCGGCGGTCTTGATCTCCACCACGACGGGAACCAGCGTGGGTGAGGCCGTACGCATCGTGCAGGTCGGCGAGGCGACCGCGCCGCGTGTGGCGCTCTCCGGCGAACAGCTGCCGGCGAAGCGTCCGCATGTCGCTGAGGCGGTCGCGGCGGGTCGACTGGGTATGACCGCGGCATCCGCGATCATCGCGTTGGTCGACAAGCTCGCCCTCCGCGTCGACGCCGTCCGCCTCGACGCCGCCGAACGTGAACTCGTGACGCTCGCGCCCGGCCTGCGCCCCGACGAGCTGAACCGGCTGCTGTCCCGAGCCGAAGCTCACCTCGACCCGGACGGGCTCGAGCAGCGACACGACCAACTGCGCGCCGAACGAACGCTGGTGCTGCAGGAACGCGACGGGATGCTGGTACTCACCGGCAAGTTCGACCCCGAGACCGGCGCGCCGGTCAAGACCGCGATCGACGCTCTCGTGAGCGAGACGCTGCGGCGAAACGAGCAGTCCGAAGATGCCGATCGAGACGTGCGCTCGGTGAGGCAGATGCAAGCCGACGCTCTTGCCGACCTGTGTCGGCATGCTCTGGGCTGCGACGAGGTGCCCAGCGGGCCCACCGCGACCGTCGTGATTCGCGTCGACCTCGCCAACCTGCAGAGCGGCACCGGAGCGGCAACGATCGACTGCCTCGACCAGCCCGTTCCCGCCAGCACGCTGCGACGGCTCGCGGCCGACGCGCAGGTCATCCCGTGCGTGCTCGGCGGCGACAGCGAGATCCTCGACTGGGGACGTGCGAAGCGGCTGTTCAGTCCGGCCCAGAAGCTCGCCCTCGCCGAGCGCGACGGTGGGTGCGTGTCGTGCGGTGCGCCGCCGGCCTGGTGCCACGGGCACCATATCCGCTGGTGGGATCGCGACAACGGACCCACGGATCTCGCCAACGGCGTGCTGCTGTGCACCGGATGCCACCACCGGCTCCATTCCGACGGGTGGGAGATCCGCGTGGACGGACCGGGGATGCAGGCACGAGTGTGGCTCATACCTCCACCCTGGATCGATCCGCACCGTACAGCCCGGCTCGCTGGGCGCTCCCGCTACACGCTGACCGCGTGAATTAACCTCGAGGCGACCGTTTCGACGCGCGCCGACGACCGGCGCCGCAGCCGCAGCCGCCGTCACCGCCGAGGGTGCTAGCCGGCCGGCGCCGCGGTCAGCTCGGCGACGATGTGGCGGGCGCCGCGCACGGCGAGCGCGACGCCGGTGAGGGTCGGATTGCACGCGGTCGCGGTCGGAATCACGCCGTTGCCGGCGACGTACACACCCGGCACGCCCCACACCTGCCCCATGGGATCGCTCACCGAGGTTCCGTCATCGAACTCGCCCATCCGCACCGTG
Source organism: uncultured Microbacterium sp. (assembly GCA_964243215.1). Taxonomy (GTDB): domain Bacteria; phylum Actinomycetota; class Actinomycetes; order Actinomycetales; family Microbacteriaceae; genus Microbacterium. The sequence continues at coordinate 7,430 of CAXTES010000049.1, forward strand.
CCCTGGTAGTGCAGCGACGACCCGAGCGGCAGGATGAACGGCCGGTCGTCGATTGGCTCCCCCACCGCCCTGCCCAGGCGCACGATCTCGTCGCGCGCCCGGTCCAGCGTCGCGTGGTCGCGATCGGTGAGCGTGTAGTGGATCGTCATCGCCGGCATCCCGTACGCGTCGCGTTCGGTGTCGGAGAACTCGACCCGGTCCGACTCCTGCAGGTCTTTCGCGCAGAACAGACCGAGCCCCACGATCGAGCCGGGCACGACCGGGTCGTCTTCGGCCAGCGGCACCGGCGAGGCATCCAGCTGCATGACCTGCCCGTGGAACGGCAGATCGTCGGTGAACGGCACCCAGCTGACGCCGCTCTGCTCGCTCAAGCCCGTCGCGGCAGGGCCTTCCGCGGCGTCGCCGGGTGGGGCATCCCGGATCCGCGCCGCGAACACCACCTGCGCCTGATCGTTGAGGTAGCGACCCAGCGCGGGGGGCCGGATGCCGGACGCCCACAGCACCTGGGGGGTGCGCAGCGCGTCGGCGGCGACCACGACGAAGCGGGCTTGCACCGTCGACACCGAGCCGGTGCGCAGGTCGCGCACCTGGACGCCGGCGGCGCGACCGTCGTCGACCACCACGCGCGTGACCAACGACTCGTCGAAGAGCCGGAAGTTCGGGTTGGCACGGGTCTCATCGCCGAGCACGACATCGGACCCCGACCACACCAGGTGACCGTCGTCGCGGCGGTGCACGGCCAGCGGCATCTTCTGCACCCGCGTCGGGTCGACACGGCCCTCGTCGACGGCGTCGGACAACCGTTCGCGCACGAGATCGCCGAACGGGGCGGCGTCGAAGGCGTCCGTGGTGACCCCGAGCAGCCGGCCGGCGTCGTCGAGCAGCTCGTCCATGTCGGGCAGGAACCGGATGCGTTCGCTGCCGCCGGGCCGCGGGCACGCGCCGGTCCAGTGCGCGGCCATGCCCCCCACGTTGCTCGAGAACGCCGCGACCGGCAGCCCGTCCTCGCCGTCGACGCGGTAACCGTGGTCCAGCAGGTACGTGCCGGGCCGAGCACGGCGGTCGCCGCTCTTGACGGCGCCCGGATTGTTCACCGTGGGTGCGCCCGCGCCGGGCCCCTCCGACCGCCGCTGCGCATCGGCGCGGGCAACGGGATCGGCGATGTTCTTCACGTGCGCGCCGGGCGGGTCCGAGACCGTGGGGCCGACCTCGAACATCGCGATCGTGGCATCCGGCGCCGTTTCACTGAGGATCCGCGCGTAGGCGGCGCCGGCCGGGCCACTGCCGACGATCGCCACGTCGACGGATGCCGGATACTCCCGGTTCGTCATGCCGACGCCGCGAGGTGGCGGATGAGCCGGACGGATGCCGCCGACTCGCGCTGCGGGTAGTACTCGAGCCCGATGGGCCCGTCGTAGCCGGACGCGCGGAGGACGCGAAGGCGCTCCGGCCAGTCGAGCTCACCCGAGCCGGGCTCACCCCGGCCGGGCGCGTCCGCGAGCTGCACGTACCGGACGAGCGAGCCGGCGTTGGCCAGCTCGGCCGCCATGTCCTCGCCCTCGACGGCCGAGTGGTAGATGTCGTACAGCACGCCGAAGAACGGCGAGTCGACGCCGCGGGCGACGTAGACCGCCTCCGCGGTGCGATCCAGCAGCGACCCGGGGTGGTCTACGCGCACATTCACGGGCTCGAGGACGAGCGTGACTCCCGACCCGTCGATCTGCGCGATGGCCTTGCGGTAGATCTCCACGAGCTCGTCCAGCTGCGTCTGCCGCTTGGATCCGCCGAAGCCCGTGCCGCTGCCCACCACGATCCGTGGGCAGCTCAGCTCGTGCGCGATGCCGACACCCTCGTCGAGCTTGCGGTAGAACTCCGAGTGGTCCTTCGGCGGGATCATGAACTGGGTTCGCGGCTCCGACAGCTGCGCGGTCAGCTGCGTGCCCGTCTCCACCAGAGCCGCCTTCACCGCGGGGATGTCCTTCGGCTTCGCCGGCGCGTCCACGCCGGTCGGTCCCCACATCTCCACGGCGTCGAAACCGGCCGCGGCGGCGGCCCGCACGCGGTCGTGGTAGTCGCCCGCCTCGGTGAACAACAGCTCGATGTTCGGTGCCAACTGGTACATGCGCGTCCTTCAGAACATGGGGTGGTCGTGGGCGGATGCCACGGGCACGGGCTGCAGGACATCCCAGTGCTCGACGATGCGGCCGTTCTCGAAGCGGTAGATGTCGGCGACGGCGGCATCCGGGGTTCCCGGACGCGACGCCTTGACGTGCACCATCGCGAGATCTCCGTCGACGAGGATGCGCTGAACCTCGAAGCGGGCGTCCGGCGACCCGTCGAACTTCGGCGTCAGCATCTCGACCGCTGCGGCAGGTCCGTCGACGATCGTCGGGTTGTGCTGGCGGTAGTCGTCGGCGACCAGGTAGGCGAAGGCATCCGCCACGCGCTTCTGTGCATAGAAGAGGTCGACGAACCGCTCGAACGCGGCTCGGTTATCGGTCATGTCAGCCCTTGAGGCCGCCGGCGAAGCCCTGGATGAAGCGCTTCTGAGCGAACAGGTAGAACGCGAGGATCGGGATCATCGACACGATGACGATCGCGAAGATCTTGTTCCACTCGGACACCAACGATCCGATGTAGTAATACATCGCGACCGGCAGCGTCTGGTTCGACGAGCCGCCGAGGAAGATGAGCGACGTGAAGAAGTCGTTCCACACGATGAGGCCGGCGAGGATGGCGACCGTTCCGGTCGCGGGAGACATCAGCGGCAGCACGATGCGGAAGAACACCTGCGTGCGGTTGGCGCCGTCGATCGCCGCCGCCTCCTCGTATTCGGTCCCCAGGCCTCGGAAGAAGCCCGCGTACAGGAAGATCGACAGGGGCAGCAGCATCCCCGAGTAGAGGATGATCATCCCCCATGCCGACCCGGTGAGACCCACGGCACGGGCCCCGATGTACAGCGGCACGATGCCGAGTTGGGTCGGCAGCACGATCGCCACGAGGAACAGATAGAACACCGCTCTGCTCCACCGCCGCGTGCTTCGCGCGATGACGTAGCCGGTCAGCGAACCGAGCAGAACCAGCAGCAGGATGCTTCCCGCGGTGATGATGAGGCTGTTGAGCAGGCCCAGGATGACGTTCGAGTTGCCCTGCGCCGTGAGGACGCTGACGAAGTTGCCGAAGTTCGGGGTGGTCGGCGGCGCGAGCGGTGAGGTGGTGAACACCTCGTCATCGGGCTTCAGCGCGATGGTGATCAGGAAGTAGAACGGGAGGAGGAAGACGACCGCCAGGATCCACAACCCGAGCTCGCGAACCAGGGAGAGCTTGGTGTACCGGAACATGTCAGTCCTCCTGGCCGCTCTGGGTGACTCGCTGCTGGATGACCGCGAACACCAGGATGATCAGTGTCAGAAGCAGCGCGAGCGCCGCGCCGTAGCCGAAGTTGCCGAGTGAGAAGGCTTGCTTGTACACCTGCGTGGCAAGGGTTTCGGTCGCGCCGGCAGGACCGCCGCCGGTGAGCGCCATGATCTGGTCGAACACCCGCAGACCGTTGACGATGCCGAGTGTGGTCGCGATCGCGATCGCCGGCCGGATCGAGGGGAGCGTGACGTGCCAGAACCTCTCCCACAGCCCCGCGCCGTCGATCGCCGCCGCTTCTTCGATCTCCGCGGGCACCGCGGCCAGCCCCGCCATGTAGATCACCATGGCGAATCCGGTGCTCTGCCACACGAGCACGATCAGGACCGTCCAGATCGCCCAGACCGGGCTCGCCAGCCACGGCTGGGCGAGGAAGCCGAGCCCGACGGCTTTGAGCACGACGTTGATCGGCCCGTTGAAGTCGAAGATGAACTTCCAGATGTACGACGTGGCCAGGGGGCTGAGCACGACCGGCATGAAGAACAGGACGCGCAGGACATACCGCGTCTTGATCACCCGATTCAGCCCGAGCGCGAGGCCGAGTCCCACCAGGTTGCTGAGCAGAACCGACCCGAACGCCAGGAAGAGCGTGTTGGCGAGGGCGCCGATCTTGGCGGGGTCCTGGAAGATCTTCCCGAAGCTCTGGAATCCGACCCAGGTCCAATCGCCGATGCCCGACCAGTTGGTGAAAGCGAAGAACCCGCCGACGCCGGTGGCGACGTAGTGCACGGCCAGCACCAGCACGATGCCGGGCAGCGCCCACCACCAGTGCCCGAACTTGAGAAGTCCGGACCCCCGGGGCCGGGTGTTGCCACCCGGCCCCGAGGAGCGCTTCCCACGACGGGGCGTGACCAGGGTCTCGGTTTCCGATTGCACCGTCGCAGTCATCGTTGTATCGCTTCCTTGCCGTCGGCGGATGGTCGCGGGATCAGGTCACTGATCCCAGGCCGCGTCCATGGCCTTCAGGACGTCGTCCACGGACTTCTGTCCGGTCAGCAGACCCTGCACACCGGTGGACAGTGCGTCGTAGACCCCCGGGTTCGACCAGTTGGAGTTCGGCAGGCCGCTGTAGTCGCCGTTGTTGAGGATGTCCGCGACCGGAGCGTACGGCGTACTGGACAGGTCGAGATCGGCCACGCCGCTGACAGGCAGACCGCCGTCCACGTCCGCGAACTTCTTGGAGTTCTCCGGCTGGGCGAGCCAGTCGAGGAATGCCTGGGCGGCAGCGGCGTTCTTGGCGTTCTTGGTGATGGACAGCGCGTAGTTCACGCTCGCGAATCCGAACGGCTTGTCGCTGCTGGACACCGGGGGGAACGCCTGGACGTTGAAGGTCTGGTCCGCCGCGGCCGACGCGAGCTGCGCGACGCTCGGTGCGGGGATGAACGACGCCACCGAGGTTCCCTGCGCCATGCCGTTGGTGATGGCGTCGAAGCCACCGCCCTCGACCCCGGCCTGGAAGCATCCCTTGTCCTTCATGTCGATGATCTCCTGCAGGGCGTCCTTCCAGCCCGAGGTACCGGCGAACGTGGTCTTCTTGTCGGTCCGGTCCTGGTCCCACTGCGGGTTCTCGGCGTAGACGCGGGTCGCCGAGACGACCATCGCCATCAGCCCGGTGTTCGGCGGAGCCGAGCCGGCCACGACGAACAGCGACTTTCCTGCCGCCGCCGCGGCGGAGCATGCCGCCTCGAGCGAGCGGGAGTCCGTCGGGAACGTGGGCACGCCCCCCGCCTTGCCGGCGGTCTCGTTCTCGACCAGGCCGATGAAGGTCAGGTCGGTGGGCAGACCGTACGTTTTGCCGTCCAGCTGGAACTGACCGGCGCTGTTGTCCGGGACGATGGCCGAGGAGGCGTCGCTGAGCGGCGCGAGGAAGCCGGCCTGGGCGAGCGGTACGAGGCTGCGGCCCTGCCCGGTGCCCGGCGCCGTCTCCACCAGGTCGGATGCATTGCCGGCCTGCAGCTGCGTGCGCAGGGTCTGGTCGTACTGGTCGTTGGGCTGGGCGTTGAGGGTGATCTTCACATCGGGATGAGAGTCCATGTACACCTTCACGATCGCCTCGAAGGGGCTCTCGATGTTGTTGGACGTCACGTACGTGAAGGAGAACTCCTGCGCGCCGCCGGAGCTGGCGGTGCTGGAGCCGCCGCCCGAGCAGCCGGCGAGGATGAGTGCTCCGGCCGCGGGGACGGCGAGGAGGCCGACCCGAAGGGCCCGTGAGCGGCGGTGCTGTGTCATGTCCAGCCTTTCTTGACTTCATTGTCGGCACTCGCCCAATCGAGTGTCCGTGCTGTACCGCAAGTATCCCAGCGATGTGTCAAATTTGCACATAAGTCTTCGCTATATGGAGCATAAGCTGGCCAGGAGGCGCTGAAACGGATGCTGTGGCGGTCATCGTCGGCGCCGATACCGCTGCCGGACGGATCGACTGCGTTGATACAGTGAGCGAGACATCCCGTCCCGGAGGATCACACCGCTGTGTCCGATGAACCGCTGCTGTCCCGGCTCGATCTGAACCTGCTCGTCGCGCTCGACGCGCTGTTGACCGAACGTAGCGTCACGCGAGCGGCCGAGCAGCTGCACCTGAGCCAGCCCGCGCTCAGCGCCTCGTTGGCTCGACTGCGCACGCACTTCAACGACCAGATCCTCGCGCGTCGTGGCAACACCTACGAGTTGACGCCACTGGCCATCCGGTTGACCGAGCACACCACCACGGCGTTGGATGCCGCGCGCCGCGTCTTCGAGAGCCAGGCGACCTGGACGCCGAACGAGTCCGCCCGCGAGTTCTCGATCTACGGATCGGACTACGGCTTCGCCACGATCGGTACCGCGGTATCGCGATTGGCAGCGCGCAGAGCGCCGGGGGTCCGTTTCCGCTTCAGCCTCCACACCCCGGCCATCGTCGACGACGCGCCCAACCGGCTGCGCGCGATGGACGGGATGATCATCCCGCACGGGCATCTGACCGACCTGCCCTTCCTCGACCTGTGGCGGGACGACTGGGTCGTGATCGCCTCGGACACGAACTCGCGCGTCGGCGGCAGCGACACGCTGACGATGGGACACCTCGCCGAGGCGCCGTGGGCGTTCACCTATCAGACGCGAACCGCTTACACGAATGCGGCGCGTCAGCTGCAGCAGCTCGGGGTCGAGCCGCGCGTGGACGTGATCGTCGAGAGCTTCCTCGCGCTGCCGCACTTCATCGTGGGAACCGACCGGTTCGGCCTGCTGCAGAAGGGACTCGCATCGGTCGCCGAGCGTGTGCCGGGCGTCCGGGTCTTCGAGCCGCCGTTCGCCGCCACTCCCGTCGTCGACGCGCTGTGGTGGCATCCCGTCCATACCAGGGATCCGGAGCACACCTGGATGCGGAGCCTGTTCGAGGAGGCGGGAGCCCTCGTCGACGCCGGCCTGCACGAGCTTGCCGTCTGAGTCCCGACCCTCACACCGGCTGCAGCGCCCGCATGGAGCGGCGGATCAGGTCGTGCTGGCGGCGCACGAGCACCAGCGGGTCGACCTCGCCGAGCTCGGCGAACGCGTGGCCCTCCCACTCGCTCGACCAGTAGCCGCGGTAGCCGCCCGCCACGAACACCTTCACCAGCTCGGGGTAGTCGATCGCCGGCTCCTGCCCGTTCTCGTCGATGTCGTAGAACTTGGCATGAACGTGCAGGATCTGCGGCATGATGTCGGCCCACTCGTGCGGATCGACGTGGCCGTGCATGTTGAACGCGAGGTGCGCGAACGATCCGAGGCGCGCGGGGTCGAAGTCGCGACCCTGCAGGTACCCGATGAACTCCTGCTGCCGCTCGCGCATCGAGGCATCCGTCGCCCAGATCTGCTGCATCCGGGTCACGCCCTCGTCGTCCAGCCCTGCGCGACCGACCGCGCGCAACAGCGTCGGCGACATGCTGTGCATCGTCGCGGAGAAGTCGGCGACGAAACCGAGGAGCGGCGAGTCCAGTTCGGCGTAGGTGTCGCGCACCTTGAGGATCTCGGGCGCGTTCGGACCCATCGGCGCGTGGATCTCGTACGCGAGTTTCAGTTCGAGCTTCTCGGCGACGGGCAGCAGGCGCCGCAGCAGGTCGGGCTTGGCGCTCTGGATGCGCACCAGCGGGAACCCGAGCTTCTTCGCGCCCTGGAACATCACCTCGCTGAACTCGAACTCCTCGTCGGGCGTCATGTCGCGGTCGCGGCGGCGGCCCATGTCGAGGTTCGCGCCGAACGAGCTCGCGTCGAAGCCGTGCCGGTCGAACGCCGCGCGCCAGCGGGCGGCGAACCCGTCCGAGACGGTCGGATACGTCGGGAGCACCTGGGATGCCACGATCTCGATGCCCGGTCCGATGCCGAGTTCGGCGACCCGGTCCAGCAGTCCGTCGAAGTCGAACCAGCCGGCGCGGAACTCCGCGCTCGCGGAGTACAGCGTCAAGCCGAGCTGGAACGGATCGTCGTCATGGGCGACCGGCGGTGCGGCCTCGGCGGTGGCGAGCGCGGGGGGCGCGGCATCCCGATCCGTCGCGGTCAGCCGCAGCTGCTGGCGAACGTGGTTGGGCACGTACACGCCCGGCCCGCCGTCCTGGCCGGGCGCGATCTGCATGTACGGCAGCCGCAACTCACCCACGAGCTCGATGTCGTGCTCCGCGCCGAGCGCGGTCGTCGCGTCGCGGCGCGCGATGAGCAGTGGGTGCTCCTGCAGGTACCACAGCACGTCGCTCTGGTCCGGCAGGTCGTCGAGCGCGTAGCGGGCGCCGGCGAGCTCGAACGCGAGATCGTCCTGCGGCACCGGCTCACCGTCGACGCTGAGCTGCAGTGTCGTGACCGACGAGAGCCAGAGGCTGCGGTACCACGGCAGCGTCAGCGAGAGCGCGAGGCCCTCGGGGTGGACGCGGAGGCTGTCGTCGGAGAGGAGTCCGTTGGGCATGGCGGTTCCGTTCGTTCAGAGCTGGTCGGCGATCGTGCGCATCAGCGAGTGCTGGCGGCGCACCTGTTCGATCGAGCGCCACGGGATGCGCTCGCCCTCGTACTCGCTGGAGAGGTAGCCGGTGTAGCCGGCATCCTTCAGGGCTTTCAGCACCGGTCGCCACGGGATCTGCTGGTCTTCGAGGTTCTCATCGATGTCGTGGAACTTCGCCTGCACGAACACGACGTGCTCGGCCACGTCGGCGAAGTCGGCCGGATCGACGCCGATGCCGTCGAGGAAGGCCGGGCGCGTCTCGCGGGTCTCGCCGGCGCGCAGCGGAATGGGGCGGTCCTGGAAGATCCCGGTGTCGATGAGCAGCCCGAAGTGCTTCGTGCCGGTGCGGTCGATCAGGCCGAGATAGTCGTCGACGACCGGGTGGTGAATCGGCGTCGGCGAGTGGATCTCGGGGCAGATGACGATGTCGAGCTCGGCGGCGAGGTCGAGCGAGCGCTCGACCGACTCGGTCCAGATCGGGTCGGGCACGAGGTCGCTCGACACGACGCCGATCTTCGGCCGCACGAACCGGAATCCGAGACGGGATGCCAGGCGCAGGTCGCGCTGCAGCGTCGCGGCGCCCTCGGCCGCGGTGAGGCTGCGGCC
>CAXTES010000050.1:0-16336 GCA_964243215.1 uncultured Microbacterium sp.
CGCGGGGGGAAGGGAGTGGCATCCCGCTGTCCGGCGACGGATAATCGCGGGCTTGATGCTTCGGCCTTGCTTCGCTGTGGAGAACGCCAAACCGATGTCAGAGGCTCCCTCCACTATCGAACGTATGAACGATGGGCTCGACGGAATCGCCGCGGCGCTCGACGCGCTTCGCCGCGCGGCAGATGGTCGCGCAGCAAGCGAGCTGCCTCCCGCGCAGCTGCTCGCCGTGAACGAGGCCTTCGGCGCGCTGCGTCGACACGTCGACGCGGCGTACGCGCCGGTGGCGGCGGAGATCAGCCGGCAGTCGCGATCCGAGCTCGGCGGGGATTCTCTCAGCAGGAAGCAGGGATATCGCACACCCGCGACGTTGATCTCCGCGACGACGGGAGCGACCGTCGGTGATGCCGTTCGGATCGTCGCCGTCGGGGATGCGACGGCGCCACAACTGACGTTGACCGGAGAGCGGATGCCGGCCAAACGGCCGTACGTGGCTTCGGCGCTGCGTGCAGGTCGCATCGGGATGCCGGCAGCGGGCGCAATCTGCGGGCTGCTGGACAGGGTCGCGATCCGAGCCGAGGCGTCCGCGCTGGACGCCATGGAGCGCACGCTCGTCGATTCGGCACCCGGCCTGACCCCCGATCAGCTTCAGAAGTTGATCGTGCGTGCAGAGGCGCATCTGGACCCCGACGGCGTGGAGCCGCGCGAGCACGAGTCGTACGGCGATCGGTCGGTCGTCTTCCGCGAAGAGCGGTCGGGCATGATCGTCATGACGGGGCGGTTCGACGCCGAAACCGGTGCTCCTATCAAGGCCGCGGTCGAAGGCATCGTCGGCGGAATGCTGCGGCGTGCCGACGAAGCCCAGTGCGAGGATGCACCGAGCGGTCCCGTCGTCGAAGAGCAACGGTCGGCGCGGCAGATGCAGGCCGACGCCCTCTCCACTCTGTGTCGGCATGCGTTGTCGTGCACGGATGTGCCGACGGGACCGAGCACGACGGTCGTGGTGCGCGTCGACCTCGCCGACCTGGAACGAGGCGTCGGCATCGCGACGATCGACGGAATCGCCCAGCCGTTGTCCGCGGCCGCCGCGCGGCGTATGGCGGCGGATGCCGAGATCATCCCGTGCGTCCTCGGCGGCGACAGCGAGGTCCTCGACTGGGGAAGGGCGAAGCGCCTCTTCACGCCCGCCCAGAAGCTCGCGCTCGCCGAACGCGACGGCGGTTGCGCGTTCTGCGGGTTGCCACCCGGGTTCGCGGTCGGTCATCACATCAGATGGTGGGCGCGAGATCGCGGACGAACCGACCTGGGCAACGGCATCCTGCTGTGCACCGCGTGTCACCACCGGCTTCATGACGACGGTTGGGCGATCCGCATCGAAGGTCCGGGCACCACAGCGAAGGTGTGGTTCATTCCACCGCCGTGGCTCGATACCGGCCGGACACCACGGCTGGGAGGACGAGCCCGGTACGACCTCGTCGCGTGATGCCGGCGGGCGGGTCCTGCCGCGGAGTTCAGCGGGAGTCAGGGCGGGGCGGTGCCGTAGTGCGCGGCGAGGCGGCGGAGGCCCTCGTCGATCGACACCGCGGGAGCCCAGGCGAGGTCGCGGCGGGTGTCGCGTTGATCGAACCAGTGCGCCGTCGAAAGCTGCTCAGCCAGGAAGCGGGTCATCGGGGGTTCGTCGGTGCCGGGCCGCAGCGCCCACACCCGCTCGATCGCCGAGCCGGCGGCCTGCGCAAGCCCCGACGGGACACTCCAGCGCGGCGGCCGCACACCCGCGGCGAGGCAGATGCCGGCGAGCAGGTCGCCGACCGGCCGCGGCTCGCCGTTGGTGACGACGTAGGCGTTGCCGTGCGCCCGGTCGGCTCGACGCAACGCCGCGACGATGGCGGATGCCGCGTTGTCGACGTACGTCGAGTCGATGAGCGCCGTGCCGCCGTTCAGGAGCGGGAGGCGCCCCCGCCGGGCGCGCTCGACGATCCGCCCGATCAGCTGCGTGTCGCCCGGTCCCCACACGATGTGCGGACGCACCGCGACGACGTGCATCGCCACCCCGTCGCGGGCGAGGGCCAGCAGCTCCGCTTCGGCTTTCGTCCGCGCGTACTCGCCGCGGGCGCGGCGGGGCGACGCCGGCTCCGCTCCGACGCCGGCGAGCGCCGACCCGGCGTGCGCGACCGACGGCGAGGAGACCTGGACGAACCGCGATACCCCGGCGCGCTCGGCCGCGTCGAGCACGGTCCGCGTGCCCTCGACATTGACCGCGCGGAACTCACGCGCGTCGCCCGCCAGCGACACCTTCGCGGCCAGGTGGACGACGCCCTCGGCGCCGTCGACCGCCCGCGCCACGGCATCCGCATCGGTGATCGATCCGAGCACATCGACGGCGCCGGCCACGCCGGACGGCCGGCGCTGCAGCGTACGCACCTTGTGGCCGGCGTCGATCAGCCCGGCCGCCACCGCCTGGCCGAGGAACCCCGACGCCCCGGTGACCAGGACGATCACGGCTTCGTCGGCTTCCGGCCGTCGAGCGTGCGTTCGGCCCAGGCGGACAACCCGGACCGATCGATCTTCGAGTTGTGCCGGATGTCGGTGGGCAGGGCCGGCACGCTGAGGACCGCGGCCAGCGGAAGGTCGGTGCTCGCCCGCACCGCCGCGGTCAGCCGCGGGTCGGCCAGGCCAGGACGCGTGGACGGCGGGAGGGTCTCGACGACCGCGACGGCCTGCCGCAGCCCGTGCGGGCCGATGCCGACGACGGCCGCGCGCCGAATGTCGGCGACGGACTCGACGTCCTGCTCCGGCCCGACCGGAGCGACGGGCCCGTCAGCCGTGACGATGACGTGCTGCAGGCGTCCCTCGACCCACAGGCGACCGGTGGCGTCGAGATGCCCGATGTCGCCGGTGCGATGCCAACGGCTCCCGTACAGGGTTCCCGTGTCGCGGAGAGCCGCGCGATCGAGCAGCCACAGCCGGTCGTAGTGATCCTTCAGGTGCGGCGCCGATACGACGATCTCCCCGAGCACCCCCGGCTCGCGGCTCGGGATGCCGGTGGCGCGACCGTCGGAATCCAGCGCGCTGACGAGCACGCGGTTGCCGCCGATGGGCGAACCGACGCACACGCCGCGGTCGGGTTCGCCGGCGGCGGCGCGGATGCCGTCGAGGGTGATGTCGGTCACGAGCAGGCACTCGGTCATGCCGTAGGGCGTGTGCGGGACGGCGTTGGGCATCAGCTCGGCCGCCGACGACAGCAGCGCCTCGCCGATCGGCGCCCCGGTGGACAGGAACGTCGTGACACTGGCGAGCGCCGCGGAGTCCTCGCTCGTGAGAGCATCGGCGGTCGCGACGACGTTGAGGATCGCCGCGGGTGAGAGGAACACGATGCGGGCACCGGACTCGCGTACCGCCGCGGCCACCGCGGTCGCGGTGAGCGTCCGCGGCGATGAGACATCCATCTCCGGCGTCACCGACCGGGTGCCCAACGCCGGTCCCAGCAACGCGAACGGAGCGAAACCGGTCACGAGCCCGGTGTCGGCGGTGACGTCGAAGTGTCGACCGAGCACGTCCCGCAGCGCGGACAGCTGACGGTGGGTGTAGACGACGCCCTTCGCGGGGCCGGTCGATCCCGAGGTGAACAGGATCGCCGCATCCTCGTCGGGTTCGGGTTCTTCCGGAAGCGCCGGGTCGGCGGCGCGGTCGGCGATGTCCGCGAGCACGTGCGCCACGCGGAGCGCACGAGCGACGACGATCGGCAGGCGGGGCACCGAGATGCGCACGCCCGGCCAGCCGAGCGCCCGGGCCGCGATCAGGCCGGGTGCTTCGCCGATGATGAAGTCCGGCCACGAGCCGCGAACGGCGCGGGTCAGTCCTCGCACCCCGAGCCCGGCGTCGGCGACCACGACGACCGCACCGATCCGCAGGCACGCGTACACGACGGCGGTGAGGGTGGGTCCCGGCGGAACGAGCAGCGAGACTCGGTGACCCCTGCCGACGCCGATCGCGTGCAGCCCCGCGCCGATGCGTCGAACCCGGTCGTCGAGCTGCCGCCAGCTCACGCGGCGCGGCCCGCCGCGCGTCGACATGTCCACGACCGCGGTGGCGTCGTCGTGGCGGCGCTCGTCGAGGCCGTGCCAGAGCGGGACGAAGGCCGCGACTTCGTGCGGCGAGGCGGCCCCCGCGCCCGGCATACCGGGCGCATCGTCCGGCATCCCGGCCGGCTCGTCCGGCGTCGACCCGCCGACCGGGTCCGGCACGTCGCCGCCGACGAGGCGCTTTGTGTTGTCGCCGAGCCACGTCAGGATCGCGTCGGCGTACGGCCGCTCCTGGGCGATCAGGTGTCCGGCACCCTCGTATCGATGCACGTCGGCGTGCGGCATCCGATCGATGAGGTCGTCGAGGTGACGATCGGAGAAGATCGGGTCCGCCGGCCCCCACAGCAGCAGCGCCGGAACATCGAGGCGCGCGACGCCGGCGGCGATCCGATCGAGTTCGGCGCGGCTCTCGGAACGCGCGTCGACAGGGATGTCGGCGACGAATCCGCCGATCCCGTGCCGGCGGGCGGCCGTCCGGTACGGCGCGCGGTAGGCGTTCTTGACCGCTGCGTCCAGGCCCGGGGATGCCAGCGCCAGCGTCGTCTCCAGGAAAGCGGGGCTGCGCACCGTCGACGCCGCCAGCACGCCTCGCGCGCGAGCGAGCCGCAGCGGCGCCGGAATCGGCGTCCCGTCGGGGTGATGCACGGCGGTGTTCAGCAGCGCCACACCGGCGAGGGATGCGGGATGATCGATCGCCCAGCCCAGCGAAACCACGCCGCCCCAGTCGTGCCCGAGTGCGACGATCGGCCCGTCCAGGCCGAGCGTGTCGGTGAAGGCGGCGAGGTCGGCGACGCGCTGGGCGAGCGGACGGTGCGTGCCGGTGCGCTCGGAGAAGCCCATGTCGAGCTGGTCGACCGCGACGACCCGCCAGACGGGGCCGCCCGCCTCCGCGGCGCGCACCGATCCCGCGAGCAGGTCGCGCCACAGGTACGACCACGTCGGGTTGCCGTGCACCGCCAGCACCGTGCCGACGACCGGCGCGCCGAGGCGCTCGAGTTCGCCGAGCGTGTCGAGATGGTGCCAGTCGCGGCGGACACCGGCATCCACTCCGACGCCCGGCACCGAGAGGATGCGACTGAACCGGTGGTCGAGACCGGGAAGACCCGACGGGGGAAGCGACGCCGCTTCCGTCACCAAGCGAGCTCCATCATGGCCGTGTTCAGGCCGGACCCCACGCCCATCAGCAGCACTCGGTCGCCCTTCTTCAGCGACGCCTGCTCCTCGACGAGCGTGATGGGGATGGATGCCGGCCCGACGTTGCCGAACTTCGGAAAGGTCGTGGGGACCCGCGCACGGTCGAGCTTGGCGGCCTTGACGATCGCGTCGGTGTGGATCGATGACACCTGATGGGTGATGTAGCGGTCCATCCGCGACCAGTTCCACTCCGTCGCGGCCTCTTTCCACGCCGATACGACGAGGTCCAAGCCGCCCTTGAGCAGCGCCTTCGCGTCGGTGAACATGCCGTCGACGCTTCCCACGCACAACTGGTGGAACTGTGTGGCCGCCCGGGTGACACCGCCGAGGATGCGGTGGCCGCCGGGGTGCTCGTCGGTGCGGCCGAGTACGGCCGCGGCGGAGCCGGATCCGAGTGTCAGCGACGCGAATTCGCTCATGAAGCCGTCGCGATCCACATCTGCGCGCAGCAGCCGGTCGATCGTGTTCACCTGGATCTCGTCGGCATCCTCGCCGTTGACGACGATCGCATAGCGGATCTGACCCGACTCGATCATGCTGGCCGCCAGGCTCATCCCGTTGACGAAGCCCAGACATGCGTTGGCGACGTCGAAGTTCACGGCAGAACTGGGCAGCCCGAGGCCGTGGTGCAGGCGGACCGCGACCGACGGTTCGAGGTGCTTGCGCGTCACGGATGTGTTGATGAGCAGCCCGACGTCCGAGGCATCCACTCCCGCCTGGGCCAGCGCGCGCTTGCCGGCCGCGATCGTGGCGTCGTCCGCCGACTCCCCCGCGGCCCAATTGCGACGCTCGAGGACGCCGGCGACTCGCCGCAGCAGGCCGCTGCGCAGCTTGAGCCGCGCGAGCGACGAGGCCAGCCGACCTTCGATGTCGTCGGACGTCGTCACCCGACTGGGTAGGGTACTCGCGACGGACAACAGCGATACGTTGTCGAAGCGGGTGGTCGCGTTTCCGGGCACGAAACCTCCGTCGAACGAGGCGGCACCCTCGCTTTCTCAAGAGTCGATTCTACCGCCGGGTATATGAAGCGCCGTGCATACTGCGTTTCGTCGGCGCAACGCAGGTAAACTACGCCCTCGGCCGCGCAGCCGGATCTTCGCCGGGGTGCCGCGCCATGAGCAGGCGCAGGATGCGGATGAGCACCGTCCGGTCATCCGTGCTCAGACATTCGAGCTCCGCGCTCTCGCGGCGGACGAGTTCGGTCATCGCCGCGTCGACCGCCGTGGTGCCGACCGCGGTCAGTCGCACGAGCACGCCCCGGCGGTCTCGCGGATTCGAGCGGCGGTCGATCAGGCCGCGGTGCGACAGGTTGTCGAGTCGATTCGTCATCGCCGCGCTGCCGATCATCGTCTTGTCGATCAATTGGGCCGGACTCAGTTCGTGCGGCGGCTGCGCGCGGCGCAGCGCTGCGAGTACGTCGAACTCCCAGGGCGCCAGGCCCGCGCTCGCGAATGCCTCCGCACGGAGCCGGTTCACGGCGAGCCAGATGCGGCGCAGCCTCGACATGACATCCAGCGGCGTGAGATCGACGTCCGGCAGCCGCGCCGACCAGGCGTCGATCAGCAGATCGACCTCGTCGTCGCCGGTGTCCGCGACTGCCATGTGTCGACCGTAGCCCCCGTCGCGCAGGCCGCGGCGGCCAGGGGCAGCACACGCGGCAGCAGGTGCGTCACGGCGACAGCACCCGCCACAGTCCGATGCCGACCAGCAAGGCACCCACCGCCGACAGCAGCACCACCGTGATCAGGACGCCGTGGGCGTCGATGGCGGTCCGGATGCGCGTCAGACGCTCGCGCGTGCGCTCGCCGGCAACGGCGAACGCGAGCGAGGGAACCGCGACCGTCGAAACGCCGACGGCCGCGAACCAGACGGCGAATCCGATGCGCTCCGCTGCGCCGACGTCGATGACGTGGGATGCCGCGGCGAAGGTGAGCGCGAGGTTCTCGGGATGAAGCGCGAACTGTGCACCCACCAGGATGGCCCGCGCGCCCGTCATCGCCGGGTGCGTCCGGCGAGTCGGTGTTCGCGGCGGACGGCCGGCCCGCGAGCGGCGCCATAGCCAGAACCCGCCCGCAGCCGCGAGCAGCAAAACGCCCGCGGCGAGCTCGGTCACACCGCGAATCCGCACGTGCGGCAGCGGCAGCCGACCGAGTCCGAAGGATGCCGCGGCGAACAGCGCCGTGAGCCCGACGGCGTACCCGGCGGTCAGCTGCCATCCCCGCGCGGCCTTGCCGGTCTCGAGCAGGACGGCGATCACCGCGAGGACCGGAAGCGTGGTGATCGCCACCACCACCGCGTAGCCGCTGACCGCACCCAGCGCCTCCACCATGGTGCTCATCCTGGCACCGGGCCGCATCTCGAGTCCGTCGCGCATCCGGTGTCTTAGCGTGTGTGCATGACGGACATCGCCGACCAGTACTCCTTCACGAACCCGGTCACCCGTTACCCGCGGGTCGAACCGCCCATCCAGCACCAGGAGGAGCCGGGCGTGCAGGCCCGGATGGATCCGGTGCCCGATCTGGGCGAGTCCACCTATCGGGGAACGGGACGGCTGAGGGGCCGTCGTGCCCTGGTCACCGGAGGCGATTCGGGCATCGGTGCCGCGGTCGCGATCGCGTTCGCGAGGGAGGGCGCCGACGTCGCCATCGTGCACCTGCCGGCGGAGCGATCCGACGCGTCCCACGTGCGCGAGCAGATCGAGAAGGCCGGGCGCCGGGCGGTCGTCCTGGAAGCGGATCTGCAGGACGCCGCCGCGTGCCGTCGCGTCGTCGAGGACGCGCTGGCCGGTCTCGGCGGTCTCGACATCCTCGTCAACAACGCCGGCAAGCAGATCGCGGTCGACGACATCGAGGAACTGAGCGACGAGCAGTTCGAAGCCACGTTCCGGACCAACGTGTTCGCCAACTTCTGGCTCACGAAGGCAGCTGTCCCCCACCTGCCACCGGGTTCGACGATCATCAACACGGCCTCGGCGGAGGCGTACACGCCCGCGCCGGACCGGCTCGACTACGCCGCGACGAAAGCCGCGATCAACAATCTGTCGAAGGGCCTTGCGCAACAGCTCGCGCCGCGGGGCATCCGTGTCAACGTCGTCGCGCCCGGCCCGACCTGGAGTGCACTGCAGGTGTCACACGGCGTCTCGGACGAGCAGATGGCCGCATTCGACGAGGAGAACTGGTACAAGCGCGCGGCGCAGCCGGCCGAGATCGCGCCCGCGTTCGTGTTCCTGGCATCCGGTGAATCCAGCTACGTGCTGGGCGAGACGCTCAACATCAACGGCGGGATGGCGACCCCGTGAGGTCGCCGGTCGATTCATAGACGAGTGGATGTCCGGTCGCAAGCGGTGTCGCCGACCCGGCCGGGATCGCTAGCGTCGGCGCTGAAGAAGTTGTCGAGGGAAGGGATTCTCATGCTGGGTGAGCGGCCGATCGACGTGGTCCTGCTGGTGAAGGACCTGGAGGGTGCGCGCGCGTTCTACGGCGACGCGTTGCAGCTCGATGTCGTCGAGGAAAGCGACAACGCGATCTCGTTCCGGTGCGGGCAGACGCGGCTGAAGGCGTCGCTGAGCACCACCGGAACGAAGGACGAGCAGACGCAGGCATCGTGGCGGGTCGACGACGTCCGCGCCGAGGTGGAGTGGTTGAAGTCTCGCGGAGTGGAGCCCGAGGAGTACGACAACGACGAGGTGAAGACCGAGGACGGGGTCGCCGACCAGGGGGATGCCTTCGTGGCGTGGATCACCGACCCGTACGGCAACGTGCTCGGCATCGAACAGGCCAAGTCCGGCTGAGGACGTCGTGGCCTTCGACGTCGCGGCCTTCCGCGCTCGGTTCCCGTCGCTACGGTCCGGCATCGCGCACTTCGACGGTCCCGGCGGCACCCAGACGCCGGCCGTGGTGGGTGACGCGATCGCCCGCACCCTGACGGGACCGCTGTCCAATCGTGGGACCGGCGTCGAGAGCGAGCAGAACGCCGACGATGCGGTCCTGGCTTTCCGGTCCGCTTTCGCCGATCTGCTCGGGTTGCCGCCCGCCGGGATCGTCTACGGCCGCTCGGCGACCCAGATCACCTACGACTTCTCCCGCCACCTCGCCAAGACCTGGGCGCCCGGCGACGAGGTGGTCGTCACCCAGCTCGACCACGATGCGAATGTGCGGCCGTGGATGCAGGCCGCCGACGCGGTGGGCGCGACGGTTCGGTGGCTGCGCCTCGACCCTGCCACCGCCGACCTGGATCTGAGCGACCTGGACGCGACTGTCAACGACCGCACTCGGCTGGTCGCGGTCACCGGGGCATCGAACCTGCTCGGCACCAGACCGGCGGTCCCGCGCATCGCAGCGCGGGCGAAGGAGGTCGGCGCCCTCGTCTACGTCGACGGCGTGCACTACGCCGCGCACGCCGCGGTCGACGTGACATCGATGGGCGCGGACTTCTTCGTCTGCTCCCCGTACAAGTTCTTCGGCCCGCACTGCGCTGCGCTGGCCGCCGACCCCGCGCTGCTGGACGGCATCCACCCCGACAAGCTGGTGCCCTCCACCGACGTCGTCCCGGAGCGCTTCGAGTTCGGCACGCTGCCGTACGAGATCATGGCGGGCGCCACGGCCGCGGTCGACTTCATCGCCGACATCGCGTCGCCGGGCGGCGACCGCCGCGAGCGCCTGGCATCCGCACATCATGCGATCGACGAGCACGAGCTGCGTCTCCGGGAGCGGGTCGACGCCGGGCTGCGGGAGTTCGGCGACCGGCTCACGGTGCACTCGGTCGCGAGCGACCGCACGCCGACCCTGTTCCTCACCTTCCCCGAGCGCGATGCCGCCGACGTGTCCCGCGCGCTGCGATTGCGCTCGATTCTTGCGCCGGCCGGCGACTTCTACGCGTACGAACCCTTCCGCGCGCTGCGCACGGGCACCGCGTCAGGACTGCGCCTCGGACTCGCGCCGTACAACGAGGACAGCGAGATCGACCGACTCCTGGAGGGGCTTCGCGAAGTCGTTCCGCGCTGACCGGAGCCGACCCGCACCGGCCGTCACCTACCGGGTCCGCGCGCTCGGTATGACGGTTCAGCCTGCAATCTCGGTCGCTGTCCTGCATGCACCACGGGCGCGCTGAGCTCTACGCTGATCCGAGGGCTCCGCGCGGGTCCTCGAGACGCAATGCCACCCCTCTTCACCGCTGAGGAATCGTATGCCAGGCAACTCGGCCACCGACCGGTTCCGGCACGCGCGCGATGAGCTGGTGGCGGTGCGTGACGATTACGGCCGCGCCGCCGCCGACTTCGCCTGGCCCGACCTCGGCGGCGAGTTCAACTGGGCGATCGACTGGTTCGACGAGATCGCACGCGGCAATTCCGCGCCCGCCCTGGTGATCGTGGAGGAAGACGCCCGCCGCACCACGCGGACGTTCGACGAGATGGCGACGCGATCCGACCAGCTGGCACGCTGGCTGATCGAGCGGGGGGTCGCTCGCGGCGACACCGTCATGCTCATGCTCGGCAACCAGGTGGAGCTGTGGGAGTCGATGCTCGCCCTGATGAAGATCGGCGCGATCATCCTTCCGACCACGCTGGCGATCGGAGGCGCGGACCTCGAGGACCGCGTCGTTCGAGGAGCGGTCCGCCACGTCATCGCCGCGGGCGATCAGACCGACAAGTTCGATGGCCTCTCTGTTGCGGTGGCGGGCATCCGCGTCGGCGAAGGCTCCGCGGCGTGGGCTTCGTATGACGACGCGTTTCGTCAGCCGGCCGAGCGGATGCCGCATCCCGGCACGCTGGCGACGGATCCCCTGCTGCACTACTTCACCTCCGGCACGACGAGTCGACCGAAGCTCGTCGAGCACACCCACGTCTCGTACCCGGTGGGTCATCTGACGACGATGTACTGGCTCGGGCTGCGACCCGGCGATGTGCACCTGGCGATCAGTTCGCCCGGCTGGGCCAAGCACGCGTGGAGCTGCTTCTTCGCCCCGTGGATCGCGGAGTCGACCATCTTCGTCTACAACTACGCCCGATTCGACGCGCTGCGGATGCTGGAGACCATCCGGGCCGAGGGAGTCACCTCGTTCTGCGCCCCGCCGACGGTGTGGCGGATGCTGATCCAAGCCGACCTGTCCGCGGGCGCCGGCGCGCTTCGCGAGGTGGTGTCGGCCGGCGAGCCGCTGAACCCGGAGGTGATCGCACAGGTGCGCTCGCACTGGGGACTGAACGTCAGAGACGGCTACGGGCAGACCGAGATGACGGCGGTCATCGCGAACTCACCCGGTCAACCGATCAAGGACGGCGCCATGGGCCGGCCCCTGCCGGGGTGTCCGATCGTGCTGGTCGACCCGGTCACGGGGGAACGGGCGTCGGAGGGTGAGATCTGCGTCGACCTGTCCCGGCATCCGACGAACATCATGACCGGATACGTGGGCGACCCCGGACGCAACGCCGAGTCGACCGCGGGAGGCTACTTCCACACCGGCGACATCGCCGCCCGGGACGACGACGGCTACCTCACCTACATCGGCCGCACCGACGACATCTTCAAGGCATCCGATTACAAGATCAGCCCGTTCGAACTGGAGAGCGTCCTCGTCGAGCACCCGGCCGTCGTCGAAGCGGCCGTGGTGGCCGCCCCCGATCCACTGCGGCTGGCCGTCCCCAAGGCCTACGTCATGCTGGCCGAGGGCGTCGAGCCGACGACCGAAACCGCGCACGACATCCTGAGCTACGCCCGCGACCACCTCGCGGCATACCAGCGCATCCGGCGGATCGAGTTCTACGACCTGCCCAAGACGATCTCCGGCAAGATCCGCCGCGTCGAGCTCCGCCAACGCGAAGAACGCATCGCCCGCGGCGAGGACACGTGCCAGGAGTGGCGGGACGACCTCATCCGGGACGCACCCGTCGAGGGCGACGCAGGGTAGAGGGCGGGCCTGGGGAGTCGGTCGACGGCGCCGCAGGATGCCGGTCAGCCGTCGGCGATGCGGTCCAGCCATTCGCCCAGAAGAAGCCGTTCGGCGGCACTGAGCTGCCCCGCATCCGGAAGGCCGGCACGCAGCGAGATGGCGGCTCTCGCGGTGTTGCGCTCGTCGTCGCTCGGCGACGGCTCTTCGTCGATGATCGCCGCGCGAATCGCCGACCACACCGCGTCGGCGAGAGCCGGATCGCGCTCGTCGGCCGCCGCCGCCAGCAGGGTCGCGACGACCCCCGTGCCCGCGGCATGCATCATCTCGACCGCCCGGTCCTCCGGTACGGCGAGTCGTCCGGCCAGGGCGACGCGGTGCACGCGCTCGCGCAGGACCTGCTTTCCCGCGGCGATCGCCGGCGATCGGCGGCCGCGCTCCGGATCGAGCAGAAGGAGATGCAGGGCGGGATTGGCCAGACCGAAGTCGATGTGTGTCGACCACCCGGCATCCAAGTCGGCGACGGCGTCATCCGAGGGTCCGCCCATCGTCTTCCCCGCGAGATACGTCTCGAAGACGTGCTCGGCCACGGCGTCGAGAAGGCCATCCTTATCGCCGAAGAGGCGGTAGATCGTCGGCGGCTGCAACCCTGCCGCGGCCGCCACCGCGCGTGTCGTCACGGCCCCTTCGCCACCGGTCGACAGCAGCCGGGCCGCGACGTCCACGATCGTGTCCCGGAGCTGCGACCGGCTCGCCCTGGGAGTGCTCGCAATTTCCGTCACGTATCAACGATAGCCCGGAGTCGTTACCACCATGCTATCGTCGGTAACGCCACAGCAATATCAATGAAAACAGAATGGAGTCGCCATGATCGTTCTCACCGGCGCAACCGGCAAGCTCGGATCCCGCATCGTCGATCAGCTCCTCGAGCGCTTGCCAGCGACCGAGGTGGGTGTGAGCGTGCGGGACCCGGAGAAGGCACAGGCCCTGTCCGCTCGCGGTGTGCGTGTGCGCCGCGGCGACTTCGACGAACCCGAGACTTTCGAGACCGCGTTCGAGGGCGCCACCCAGGTGCTGATCGTCTCGGCGAGCGCGACCGGAGACGACGCCGTCGCCCACCACACTTCGGCGATCGACGCTGCCGTGGCCGCGGGGGCTCGGCGTGTGCTCTACACCAGCCACCAGGCAGCCGCAGCGAACTCGCTGTTCGCGCCGATGCCCGACCACGCCGCCACCACCGACTACCTCGCCACCATCGGCATCCCGTTCACGTCGCTGCGGCACGGCTTCTACGCCTCGACCGTCCCGCTGCTGGTTCGCGGAGTGCTCGAGACCGGCGAACTGCGGGCACCCGCCGACGGACCCGTGTCGTGGACGACACACGACGATCTCGCCGAGGCGGATGCCATCATCCTCGCCGGCGGCACCCTCGCCGACGGCACCCTCGACGGTGTCACCCCGCCGTTGACCGCGTCGCACGCCTACGACCTCGACGAGGTCGCCGGCATCCTCTCCCGGATCTCCGGGCGCAGCATCCGCCGAATCGTCCAAGACGACGAGGAATGGGTGCACTCGCTCGTCGGTCGAGGCGTTCCCGAGCCGCAGGTGCGGATGCTGCTGGGTATGTTCCAAGCCGCGCGCAACGGCGAGTTCGACGTCACCGATTCTGCGCTCGAACAACTGCTCGGCCGTCCCCCGCAGTCGTTGCACACGGTGCTCGAGGCCGTCGTGTCCGAACCGATGGCGGCGTGACCGCAGCGATCTCCGCGCGACCCTCGCTTCCGCCGAAGCTCAGCCGGCCGCCGTCGCGGCGTTGCGGATCGCGAGCTGAGCGAACGCCTCGGTGAGCTCGGGCGGGCTGATCACGTCGATATCGGTGTCGAAGCGATTGAGCGCCGCTGCGAGGGCGACCCACGACCACGATCCGGCCTCCAGGCTGCACCGATCGTCGCCCAGGTCCTCGACGATGCCGTCGCCGGCGAACGGCAGCACGGAGGACGCCGGGCGATGCAGGGTGACTTTGCCGGAGCACGGCCATCGGTCGCTGCGCTCGGAGCCCTTGAATCGCGCTGAGACGAATCCCGCGACGTCCCCGCCGGGGAGCTCGCGCGGCGGGAAACGCGGGCCGGTCGGGGTGCGCGGAGTCATGCGATCGACCCGGAAGATCCGCCAGTCGGCCTGATCGAGGTCCCACGCCACGAGATACCAGCGCCCGGCCGAATGCACGAGGTGGTGCGGCTCCACCTTCCTCGGCGGCCGCGGTTCGGCATCGGCGCCAGAGAGCCTGGCGTAGTCGAAGCGCAGCACCTCGCGGGCGCGGACCGCGGTCGACACCGCGACGAGCACACCGGGAGACACCGCATCCGCCGCCGCATCACCGGGCCGCGCGGCGAGCGTCGTGAAGTCCAGAGCGTCCAGGCGATGGCGCAGCCGCGACGGCATCACCTGCCGCACCGTCGTCAGCGCGCGGACGGCCGCCTCGCCGACACCGGCACCGGTGGCGGTCGCGGCCTGCAGAGCGACGGCAAGCGCGATCACCTGGTCGTCGTCGAACAGCAGCGGGGGCAGCTCAGCGCCGGAGTCCAGCCGGTACCCGCCGTCCGGGCCCATCGTCGCCCGGATGCTGTACCCCATTTCGCGAAGCCGGTCCACGTCGCGGCGCACCGTCCGATGGCTGATCTGCAGCCGTTCGGCCAGCAGCGCGCCCGGCCAGTCCCGCCGGGCCTGCAGGAGAGACAGCAGTTCGAGCAGACGAGATGTCGTGGCCACCTCTCGAGAGTAATTCGAGTGTAGGACAAAACCCGTCCTATACCGCTGCGAGAGTGGTTGGTGTCGGGAAAGCCCCGACGGATGCCTATTCAGGAGCAGACATGACCATCAAGACAACGACCCACCTCAACTTCCACGGCGACGCGCGGGCGGCTCTGGAGTTCTATCAGTCCGTCTTCGGCGGCCAGACGGTGATCGCGACCTACGGCGACTTCGGAATGCCGAAGGATGCCCCCGGGGCCGACAACGTCGTCTTCGGACAGGTGGAGACGGCGGACGGCTTCCGGGTGATGGCCTACGACACCCCTGGCCAGGCCGCCGCCGCCCCTGCCGGCTCGACCCGCCGCGAGGGCGGTGTGACCCTCACCGACCAGCCGTTCTTCGTCTCCGTCCGCGGCGAGACCCTCGACGAAATCCAGGCCTACTGGGACAAGCTTTCGGCGCGGGCCTCGATCGTCGAACCCCTCGCAGCCTCGGCGTGGAGCCCCGGATTCGGGATGCTCACCGACGGTTTCGGCGTCACCTGGATCCTCGACGTCGCGGCCCCCTATAACCCCGAGTGATGTTCACAGATGCTGCGGCACGCCGACTTCGGCACCGGCCGTGCCGCAGCATCCCCTGCCTCGAGGTTCGAAAGCGCTACAGGGCTGCGGCGGCCGCTTCGGCGACGGTCTGATCCTGCTCGCCCGATCCACCGCTGACGCCCACGGCGCCGACGACCTCGTCGCCGCGCTTGAGCGGCATGCCGCCCGCGAAGATGGCCACCTTGCCGCCGTTGGTGGCGTGGATGCCGTAGAACTGCTGATTCGGCTGGGAGTTGTCGCCGAGGTCCTTGGTGGAGATGTCGAAGGCGCGCGAGGTCCACGCCTTGTTGATCGAGATGTTGACGCTGCCGATCCAGGCGCCGTCCTGGCGCACGTGCGAGACGAGGTTGCCGCCGGAATCGACGACCGCGATGTTCATCGGCTGGCCGATCTCGTCGGCGCGCTTCTCGGCGGCGGCGATGACGCGGCGGGCGTCTTCGAGGGTGACAGTGGACATGGTTGTTCCTTTCGGGGTGGTTGATTGTGGATGCCTCGACTCGAGGCATCCACGGTCGAGAGCTCAGGCGGCCTTGACGTAGCCGTTCGGGTTCAGCACGTACTTGCGAGCGGCACCCTTGTCGAAGTCGGCGTACCCCTGCGGGGCATCCTCGAGCGGTATCGGGGTCGCGTTCACGGCTTTCGCGATCTGCACCTTGTCGTGCAGGATCGCCATCATCAGCTGCCGGTTATACCGCATCACCGGGCACTGACCCGTTGTGAACGAAAGCGACTTCGCCCACCCCAGCCCCAGCCGGATCGACAGCGACCCGACTTTCGCGGCCTCGTCGATGCCCCCGGGATCGCCGGTGACGTACAGACCCGGGATGC
>CAXTES010000051.1:0-16317 GCA_964243215.1 uncultured Microbacterium sp.
ATCGAGATCCACGTCGGGCGGTTGCGCGACTCGTAGGTCACCTCGTAGACCGCCTTGTCGAGTTCCAAGGCGTCCAGGAGGGGGCCGGCGACCGGCTCCTGCGCGACATCCTGGTACCCGGCCAGGAAGGCCGCGCGGGATGCGCGCGCCCACGCCCGCACCGAATCGGCCGACCGCGCCGGCTGATCGAGCCGGATGGACCCCGCGACGTAGTCGAACGACCGCAGCATGCCCGCGACGTCGCGCAGGGCGAGGTCGGGCTTGACGCGCTCGGCCATCGGACGTAGCGGCTCGCCCTCGAAGTCCAGTAGGACCCAGCCGCGCCCGGGAACCAGGATGACCTGCCCCAGGTGGTAGTCGCCGTGTACGCGCTGCAGGGCGGGCCAGTGCGCGTCCGCCGCGCGGGCGTAGACCTGTTCGATCGCCTTCCGGTGCACCGCGAGCGAAGACACCTCCGCGATCGCGGTGTCGAGCCTGCGCTGCCAGGAGCGGACGATCGCGGACCGGTCGTCGGCGGCGGCATCCGCGGTCGGGAACAGCCGGGCGAGGGCTCGATGCACGTCGGCGGTCGCGGCCCCGAGATCGCGGGCGCGCGCGGTGAAGTCGTCGTCGGCGGCAGCGGATGCCAGCGCCACGCGCCAGGCGTCCTCGACATCCGGGAGGAACTCCTGCGCGAAGGCCAGCGACCCGGCGACCGTGCCCCCGGCCGTGACCTGGTCCGGCCACTCGGCATCCATCCAGCCGACCGCCCGCGGCACGTACGGTGATCCGGCATCGGCCAGCGCGGTCTGCAGTTCGATGTCAGGATTGCGACCGGGCTGCACCTGCCGGAACAGCTTGCAGATCACCGGCGGGGCGCCGTCGTCCGAGCGGTAGATGAGCGACGTGTTGGACTGCTCGCCGCGCAGGACGGATGCCGCCATCGACGCGCCGACGCGCGGACCGTGCGCGGCGGCTGTGCCGGTCACCACCGTCCGCGAACCCTTCACTTCGCCCCCGCGGGTCACGAGCCCGAGGAGGGCCTCGGCGAAGGCCGGGTCGTGGGCGCCGTCGATGAGCGTCGTGCCGGGCTCAGGGCTGCCGATGAGGTGGTCGTCGTGAAGCTGCACGGTCGCTGTCGCACGCGCGACGACGGGCACCTGGTACAGCACCGGCGGAAGCGAACCCTCGTCCGACACCAGGAACGTCCGCACCCGCACGCCGTCCGGGGCGGGCAGATCCCACGAGGCCACCAGCCGCAACGACGGCGTGCGACCTTTGGCGGTGTACCAGCGCTGGCGGGGCATCCACGCCGCCAGGCACGCCAGCGTGCTGTCCATCCTGCGAGCGTATTGGGGTGCGCGGGGGCTGTCGACCGGCCGGCCCAAGCGCGTGCACGCGTCGGTCAGACGGAATCGGCACCGGTCCCGGGCGCTGCGCCCCCGGGTCCGCTCGGCTCCTCCTCGGCGGGCTGCTCTACGGGGATGACGACCTGCCCGAACGCGCTTCCGGTGAGGCCGGCGGGATCGATCGGCATGGCGCCGTCGAGGCGCTCCGCGTCGGACTCGGGTTCGAGCGGCTCGGACGGCAGCCCCGCCCACTCGAACGGCTCCTCGGGACGCGATGCGAACAGCCCCATGTCACCCGCCCGCGACCACCGCCGACAGCACGGCGTACGCCACCTGCCGGCCGGTGATGTCGGAGTGCCCCGTCACGAATGCGTCGGCGTTGAGCGACCACACCTGGTCGCCCGTGAAGTCGTACGTACCGCCCACGTCGAGCAGCGTCGCCATCACGTTTCCGGGAGTCTTCAGCGCGCCGTTGCGGCCGATCCCGCCGTAGGGGTCGTTCTCGTCGCCGAGTCCCGCGCCGATCTGCCTGGCCAGGCGCGACGCGATGGGGTACGCCATGCCCACCGCCTTGTCGTTCTTGGTGTGGGTGACGATGACCGGTCCTGTCACGTGCTTGGGTGCCTCGATGAACAGGCCGTTGGCGGATGCTCCGTCCCACCCCTTCGCCATCCCGAAGTGGCTGTACGCGGCCTGCAGCAGCGAGAGCGACGCGACCGGTGCGGAAGCGGCGACGGCTGCGGCCGTCACCGCGCGGCCGCCGAACGAATGCCCCACCAGGTGCAGCCGCACGTCC
This sequence comes from uncultured Microbacterium sp., assembly GCA_964243215.1. Classification (GTDB taxonomy): domain Bacteria; phylum Actinomycetota; class Actinomycetes; order Actinomycetales; family Microbacteriaceae; genus Microbacterium. Next base: position 2,125 of record CAXTES010000051.1, read on the forward strand.
GGCGCAGCCTCGTGCAGGTCGTCGAGTAAGGGCGCGATGCCGTTGTGTCCGACGCCGCCGGCTCGCTCTTTCATCGTGTAGTAGGTGGCGACGTTCACGAGGTTGCGCGCCGCGCCGATGATGCTGTCGAACAGGCCGGCACCGCCGCCGCCGATCGTGGCACCCGGACCCATGGGGTCGATGGCGTCCGCCCCGCGGACGGCCGCGTGCGGGTCGTCAGCGTCGTCCGCGCCTCGGGCGGCGTCCAGCACGGCCGCCGGGCTCTCGGTCTTGAGCGCCTCGAACGCCGCCTCGTCCTCGCCCTTGGTCGTCTTCGGCAACGTGGAGCGCAGCAGCGTCACGAACTGCTGCTGCGCCGCGGGCGAGGCGTCCAGTCGCGGCACCAGCGCCTGCAGCTTCTTGGCCGTCGCCGGATCGTCGATGCGCTCGGCGATCTCGGCCTCGAGCATCGCGGCGTCGTCGTCGACCCCGGCTCCGGCTCCGGCGTTGTCGTCCGGCGCCCACTGGATGGACGGCCACACCACCCCGACCACCACGAGACGACGGTCGCCGGCGCCGTCGACGCGTGCGGCCACGGCGACGATCGAATCCACGAGCTGCTCGTACAGGGCCCGGGCCTGTGCGGCGGTGTTGTTCCAGCCGTGCGAGATGACGATGACGTCGGTGGCATCCTTCTCGGCGATCAACGCCCGCGCGGCGTCCATCTGCTCGGGATGCACGCGTGCTCCCTTGTCGTCGAACTCGACCTCGGCGTACGGCAGCTTCATCGCCATGACCGTCTCCCCTCCTGCGATGCCTAGACCCGTCACACGCTCTGGATCGCGCGCATCGCGTCGACCAGTCCGCTGCCCTGGAAACTCTGCTGCCGGCCCAGGTCGCCGGCGGAGTCCATCAGGATGCGCTTGACGTCGTCGGGGCGGCCGATGAACTCCCGATGGACGGAGAGGAAGGATGCCGCCACCCCTGATACATGCGGCGCGGCCATGGAGGTGCCGGAATCCTCGACGTACGTGGCATCCTTCACCTCCGTGCGCGCCCGCTCGAGCATCTGGCCGCATCCGGCGCTGACGATGCGCTCGCCGGGCGCGACCAGGTCGGGCTTGAGGCGGCCGTCGCCGGTGGGTCCCTTCGACGAGAAGTACGACACGCCCGACGAGTACGGCTTGATCGACGTCGAACCCACCGTGATCGCCCGCGCGGAGTTGCCCGGGTCATTGATGGTCATGCCGAAGCCGACGCGCATCTCACGTCCGTCGGTGTCGCGCGCGGCGCCGTACCCGGTGTTGCCGGCGGACACCACGACGCACACGCCGTTCGCCACGAGGCGGTCGACCTCGCGGCACACCGGCGACAGCCCGGTGGCGAACCATGACGGGTCGAACGGGTACCCGAGCGACAGGTTGACGCCGTGGACGTTCATCTCGCGGCCACCCGAGTTGAGGTCCTGGATGTATTCCAGCGCCTCCAGCAGTGCCGCGACGTCGCCGGTGCGATCCGGTCGCAGCACGGTGCACGACAGGATCTTCGCCTGCGGCGCCATGCCGCTGATCCGTTCCAGGCTCACCCGCTCGACGCCCGCTTCGCCGTCGGCGGTGCGGTACCAGGTCGCCGCGACGATCGGCTTCGCCTTGGTGGCCACGCGGCCGCCGGCGATGATCCCGGCGACGTGCGTGCCGTGGCCGTTCGCGTCGGCGAGCGGATCCGGCGAGTCCGCGACGAAGCTGCGGTGCGCGAGGCGGTCGGGCAGATCGGTGGTCTTGTACGTGTCGAAGTGCGGATGCCGCTTGTCGACGCCGGTGTCCAGCACCGCCCAGACGATGCCGTTGCCGTCGGCTTCGAACGCACGCACCGCGGCATCCGCTTTCACGGTCATGATCGAGCGGTGGATCGTCGCACGCACCTCGAAGTTCGGCCAGATCCGCGAGATGTAGCGCCGCGGCGCGGTGCGCTGGGTCTGTCGGGACCGAGGCTCGGCGGCTCGGGAGGCGCTGTCGCGGCGCACCAGCTCGAGGATCTCCTCGACGGTCAGCGCCGCCATCAGGTACGACCTCGTGGACCACGTCGGAGCCTGCGGGGCGACCATCGTGATCATGACCTCGAGCTGCGACATCGTCTCGGCGGTCGACAGTCCGCCGTCGGTGCGCACCTCGATCACGACACCGATGCGTTCGGCGGCATCCTGCACCGCCGACATCCGCTCCGCGAGGGGACGCGTGATGACCGAATCGGTCACCAGTGACACGGTGGTCGGCACGTCCGGGAGCGGGAACGATCCCGACCCGGGCGGCGGCGCGCCGGGGGCGCCGGTGCTCGGCGACGTCGTCGGCTCCCGCGGCGTGAATTCGCGCGGCAGCTCCGGCCGACCATTCTCCGACGAGCGCGCCATCGGGCCCCCGCTCTCTCTCCCCGCCGTGAGGCTACCGCCGCGCGGGGCGCGATGTCACGGGCTACTCGTGCGAGGTCTCGGTGCCGGCATCCGTCGCCGGCACGCCGACGTCCGGTGAGGTGGATGCCTCGAGCGCCCGGCGCTCCCGGCGACGCCCACCGGTGACCGCGCGCGTGGTCTTGCGGCCTGCGGCGCCGACTGCGCCCGCGGCGGAGCCGATCCCCCGGGCGGTGGCACCGGCCGCTCCCGCGACGGCTCCGCCGACGCGACGGATGCCGAGGCCGGCGGACTGCTCCATCCGGTGCGCACCGGGCCGCGGCTCCAGATCGGGGGGCAGGACATGCGGCGGGGCGCCGAACGCGCGCCGGGAGTTGACCAGCACCCGGCGGCCGAGGATGTGGTTGCCGACGCCGCCCACCGCGGCGCCGATGCCGAACGGAAGCGCCTTGCCGATCCAGGAGGCCCCGCCGCGCGTGGCGAATTGGCGCACGAACGTGGACTTGAGCCGATCCACGAGAGGACCCACCGCTGCGCGCGGCAGCGTCTTGGTGATCAGCTCGCCCCAGTACTTGTCACGGGTCGGACCGCGCCCGGTGGCCTGCTGGGCCAGCTGGGCGACCAGGTCGACGCCCTCCTTGCCGAGCATGAGGGTCAGCACCAGCGCCCGCGCCCGGTCGGGGTTCTCGACGGGGATGCCGTGGACCTCGGCCAGCGACTGCGCGAACAGCGCCGTCGCCTCCAGGAACGCGACGGTCTCCACGCCGCTCAGAGCGAGCGTCACGCCGGTGCCCACGCCGGGCACGACGGCGGTCGCCCCGACCGCCGCGCCGCCGGTGGTGACCGCGGCGAGGTAGCGGCGCTCGAGCATCTGCACGATCTGGAGCGTCGTGGCATCCGGATGCCGTAGTCGGATGCTGCGCAGATGCGCGAGCACGACGGGGCGCTGGATCGCCATCACCCGGTCCAGGGCGCGGACGGACCTCGGATGCTCGTCGGAGCCCGCGGGTGGCAGGCCGCCGTCCCACGGGGAGTCGGTCGGCAGCGAGTGGATGCGATGCACGTCGGCCATCAGGCCCATGCTATGCACCGCTCGCCCGGTGCGCGCGGGACTTGACGCGGCCGCGTCGCACGCACCGATGCGGTGACGCACCATGGCGCCGCGGCGCGGGATGTCGGACACTGCTTGGTACCGTTGGACGGTGACGGCCTCTCTCCCGGTGCCACAGGACCTGCCTTCCGGCGAAGGCGGTTCGACGCGGCCCCCGCAGCGAGGTCCGCGCGCCCTGCCCCCGCCGCCGGCGATCTCCGCGGCGGAAGCGGCCGCGCAGCCTCCGAAGCCCGCGCCGAGCGGCGGGGCGGCGGTTGCCCGCAAGACTCGCGCGCCGCGCAAGCGCATCCCGAAGAAGACGCGGACGACCGATCCGGGTCCGCCGCCGCCCGGCCTCGGCGACCTCGTCATCCCGCCGAAGCCGCCCCTTCCGGTGACCCAAGCACCGGCGGCGATCGCCGTGGCCGATCCGGATGTCGCGGCGGTCATGCTGGTGCCGCCGATGCCGCCCGCGCCGATCGCCGCGGTGGCCGCGGACACGGAAGCCGTGGTCGACGCGCCGGAGGCGGAAGATATTGCGGCGCAGGACCTCGGCAAGCCGGAGATCGGGGTCGAGCCGGAAGGCCTCGTCGAGCCGGAGGTCGAGCCGGAACAGGAAGCCTTCGTCGAGCCCGAAGACATCGTGCCGGACGTCGCGACCGTCGAGCCGGAGCAGGAAGCCTTCGTCGAGCCCGAAGACCTCGTGCCGGATGCGGCGACCATCGCGCCGGAGGTCGAGCCGGACGCGGCGACCGTCGCGCCGGAGGTCGTCGAGCCCGTACACGCGGAACCCGAACCCCACCCTGAACCCCCGGTCCGATCCGAACCCGAAGTCGAGCCGGCCGCTCACGATGCCGTCGCATCCGTGTTCGAGACCGACCTGGTCGCGGCATCCGTCGACGTCGACACCGCGGCCCTCGCCGCGCACGGGATCACGAAGGTGTTCGGCGACACCCGCGCTGTGGACGGCATCGACCTGGTGGTCCCGCCCGGCATCTTCTACGGCCTCGTCGGGCCGAACGGCGCGGGCAAGACCACCGCGCTGTCGATGATCGCGGGTCTGCTGCGGCCCGATCGCGGCACCATCACGGTCGCCGGAGTGGATGCCGGAGCCCAACCGCGCGCGGCGAAGAAGCTCATGGGCGTGCTGCCCGACCGGCTGCGCACGTTCGACCGGCTGACCGGTCGCCAACTGCTGTACTACTGCGGCGTCCTGCGCGGGCTGGCCCCCTCGGTCGTCGAGAGCCGCACGGCGGATCTCGCGCGGGCGTTCGACCTGGCGGACTCCCTCGCCCGGCCGGTCTCGGATTACTCCGCGGGCATGACCAAGAAGGTCATGCTCGCCGGGGCGATGATCCACTCGCCACGGCTGCTCGTGCTCGACGAGCCGTTCGAGTCGGTCGACCCGGTCTCCAGTTCGGTGATCCTCGACATCCTCGGTGCCTACGTCGCGCACGGCGGAACGGTCATCCTCTCCAGCCACGGCATGGACCTCGTCGAGCGGGTCTGTTCGCGCGTCGCCGTCATGGTCGCCGGTCAGGTGCTCGCCGAGGGGACGATCGACGAGGTGCGCGGCGAGCTCACGCTCGAGCAGCGCTTCGTCGAGCTCGCCGGAGGCCTCAGCGACGTGGAGGGCCTCGAGTGGTTGCACACGTTCTCCGGTTGAGACTGGCGCTGCTGGTCGGAGCGCTTCGCGGAAGGACGGGGCATGTGGTCCGCACCGCCGCGGGTGCGATCCTCCTCGCCCTCGGAGTCGGCGTCGCCTGCTGGGCCCTGCTGACACTGCGCGGCGCTTCGGTGGCGACCGCGGCGACCGTCACCGTTCTCGCCGGCTCAGCGGTGACCCTCGGTTTCGCGCTGGCGCCGCTGATCGCCGGCGCGGCTGATCCCCTCGACCCGCGGCGGTTCGCGATCCTGGGCCTCGCGCCGCGACCGCTCGCTGCCGCGTTGGTGCTGGCCGGAACGATCAGCGTCCCGATCCTGGCCGTGGTCGCCCTGAACGTCTGCCTCGTGATCCTGTGGGCGGCCCGTGGTGTGCCGTGGCCCGTCGCGGCGGTCGGTGGCATCCTCAGTGTGCTGACCTGCGTCCTGCTGGCCCGCGTGTGCATGGCGCTGACCGCGCTGTTCCTGCACGATCGGCGATCGCGGGAGCTGACCGGGCTGTTCGCGCTGGGACTTCTTGTGGTCGTCGTCCCGGTCGCGGTGTTCCTGGCGTCGCTGCAGTGGCGCGGCCGTGTTCCGTCGCAGCTGCGCGAGGCGGCGGCCATCCTCGCGGTGACGCCGTTCGGCGCACCGACCGCCTTCGCCGCCGGGCTGGCGACCGGCGCGGCGGCGTGGGCGAGTCTGCTCGTCGCCGTCGGCACGGTCGTCGTGCTCGGGGCGCTGTGGGTGCTGCTCGTGTCGCGAAGCCTTCGCACGACCGAGCGGCCGATGGCCGTGCGCGATCGCGGCGGACTCGGGTGGTTCGCGGTGGCACCCGGGACGCCCGGGGGAGCGGTGGCGGCGCGCAGCCTGATGTACTGGCTGCGCGACCGGCGCTACCTGGTGAACGTCGTCGTGGTGCCGATCGCCGCGCTGCTGGCGATGATCCCACCGCTCGTGGCGGGCGTGCCGTTCGCGTGGGTCGTGCTGCTACCCGTGCCGCTGATGGCGCTGCTGTTCGGATGGATGGCGCACAACGACCTCGCGTACGACTCGTCGGCGGTGTGGCTGCACTTCGCCAGCGGCCTGCGGGGCGTCTCGGACCGAACCGGCCGTCTCGTGCCGATCCTGCTGATCGCGGTCCCGATTCTGGCCATCACGATGCCGGTCGCCCTTTCGCTGCACGGACGGTGGGCCGTCCTGCCCGCCATGATCGGTGTCTGCGCGAGCCTGTTCCTGTCGGGACTCGGACTCTCGAGCGTTTCATCGGTCGCGGCGCCGTACCCGGTGTCACGACCGGGGGAGAGCCCGTTCCGGCAGCCGCAGCGCACCGGAACAGGCGGCGCGATCGCGCCGGCGCTCGTGCTGGTCGGCGCGCTCGCGGTGAGTGCACCCACGCTGTGGTGGGGGTGGCTCGCCGTGACGCGGGACATCGGATATGCGCAATGGGCGCTGTGGGGTGGCCTGGCCACCGGCGTCGGAGTGCTCGCGGCGGGGCTCGCGATCGGCTCCGTCGTCTTCGAACGACGCGAGGGATCCCTCATGGAGTTCGCCGAGCAGACGTGACGTCGTTCTGCGGCGCGCGAGCGGCGGCCGGACGGGATACAGATGCCTCACGGCATCCACAGAAGCGCCGCCCGGTGCGTCCACGCCACCCCGCGACTACACTGACCGTTCATGAGCACCCCCCTCGACCGCCCCGATTCCGGGGGCCTCGCCACCCTCGACCGAGAGCTCGAGGAGCTCATCCGCACGGAGAACATCGAGCCGGGTGATCATGAGCGTTTCGCGCACTACGTCAAGAAGGAGAAGATCCTCGAGTCGGCGCTGACGGGCAAGCCGGTTCGCGCGCTGTGCGGCAAGAAGTGGACCCCGGGCCGTGATCCGGAGAAGTTCCCGGTGTGCCCGACGTGCAAGGAGATCTACGAGTCGCTGATGGGCTGAGCGCCCTGCGGCGCTGGTTCTGGTGGGTCGCCTGCGGTGACTGCTACACATTCCTGCTTTTGCCCATACGAATCTGTGGCGCGCGAGCAGACATCTGGCGCAGTCGCCGAAATGTGACGCATTCGGGCCGCCAAGACGCCGCGTAGAAATGTGGCGCATTCGGGCCGCATGGATGCCGCGCCGAAATGTGACGCATTGAGGCCGCGGGGATGCCGCGCGTCAGGTGGCGTCGACGTGCACGGTCGGGATCGCCGGCTCGGAACGGCTCAGCGCCAGCGCCCGCACCGGCAGCTCCTCACGGACCTGCGCATGGTGGGCACGCGCCGCCTCGACGCCGGCGGGGCCCTCGTGAGAGGCATCCGTCTGCCCGTCGACTACGAAGGGCACCTGCAGCGGTCGGGCGTCGGCGTGCTCGGCGGCCGTGTCCACGTCCTTGAAGCCGTCCGAAACCACGATCAGCTCGCTCGTGGCGACGCCGCGCTGCAGCGTGCGGAACGCCGCCTTCCGCCCGCCCGTCGACGCCTTGTCGGCCGACGCCTTCGCCACCGCGACCCAGCCGCCCGCCGCATCCTGCCGGGCGACGAGCTTGTAGACCATGCCGGCGGTGGGGGTGCCCGACCCGGTCACCACCGACGTCCCGACACCGTACGAATCGACGGGGGATGCCGCGAGCGCGGCGATCGCGTATTCGTCGAGGTCGCTGGTCACGGTGATCTTCGTGCCGGTCGCCCCGAGCGAGTCCAGCTGCTCGCGCACGGCCGCCGCGACGGTTGGCAGGTCGCCCGAGTCGATGCGCACCCCGCCGAGCTTTGTGCCGGCGACCCGGATCGCCGTCGCGACCCCCTCGTAGATGTCGTAGGTGTCCACGAGGAGTGTCGTACCCGCGCCGAGCGCGGCGATCTGCGCGCGGAAGGCGTCCGCTTCGGTCTCGTGCAGCAGCGTCCACGAGTGCGCCGCGGTCCCCATCGTCGGGATGCCCCAGACCCGGCCGGCCTCAAGGTTGCTGGTCGCGCCGAACCCGGCGATGTACGCCGCTCGGGCCGCGGCGACCGCGGACCGTTCTCCGGCGCGACGCGAGCCCATCTCGGCGAGCGGACGGTCGCCGGCGGCGACGGTCATCCGGGCCGCAGCGGTGGCGACCGCCGAGTCGTGGTTCAGCACGCTCAGGGCGAGTGTCTCGAGGATGACGGCCTCGGCGAAGGTGCCCTCGACGGTGAGCAGCGGTGAGCCCGGGAAGTACAGCTCGCCCTCGCGGTAGCCGGTGATCGAGCCGCCGAACCGGTAGTTTTCGAGGTACGCGACGGTGGCGGCATCCACGACGTGGCCGTCGCGCAGGAACCGCAACTCCTCGTCGCCGAAGCGGAAGTCGCGGATGAGCGACAGCAGCCGACCGGTTCCGGCGACGACGCCGAATCGGCGGCCGCCGGGCAGGCGCCTGCCGAACAACTCGAACACGCAGCGGCGGTCGGCGGTGCCGTCCAGCAGCGCCGCTTCGAGCATGGTCAGCTCGTATCGGTCGGTCAGCAGCGCGGTCGAGGCGGCCATGCGGGTCACTCTATCGACGTCTCCATGTCGGAAAAGCAGGGCGAATCGGCATATGAAACGTTTCACCCACCCCACCCGTGCGATCCGCCCTGTATTTCCGACGCCGAGTCGCGGTGACGTGCTCGCGTAGGCTGGTCGACCGTGACCCTTCGCCAGGCTCGGGGCGCCGACGCGCCGATCGGCATCTTCGATTCCGGGGTCGGCGGCCTCACCGTTGCCCGCGCGGTGTCGTCCCAGCTGCCGCGCGAGTCGATCCTCTACATCGGCGACACGGCGCACTCGCCGTACGGCCCCAAGCCCATCGCCGACGTGCGCCGCTACGCCCTCGAGGTGCTCGACACGCTCGTGGACCAGGGCGTGAAGATGCTCGTGATCGCGTGCAACACCGCGTCGGCGGCGATGCTGCGCGACGCGCGCGAGCGCTACGACGTGCCGGTGGTCGAGGTCATCGGACCGGCGGTGCGCACCGCGATCTCGAGCACCCGCAACGGCCGCGTCGGCGTCATCGGAACCGTCGGGACGATCGGCTCGGGCGTCTACCAGGACATGCTCGGCGTCAACGAGCACATCGCTGTGTTCGCGGCGGCATGTCCGCGATTCGTCGAGTTCGTCGAGGCCGGCGAGACCGACACGCCCGCCGTGCTTGCCCTGGCGGAGGACTACCTGGCACCGCTGCGCCACGCCGGCGTCGATACCCTCGTGCTCGGCTGCACGCACTACCCGTTCCTCGAGGGTGCGATCAGCTACGTCATGGGCCCGGACGTGACGCTGGTGTCCAGCGACACCGAGACCGCAAAAGATGTCTACCGGCAGCTGGTGAGCCGGGACCTGATGGCGGCGGCGGATGCCACTGCCCGCCACGTCTACGAGGCCACCGGCGCCTCCGCCGACGAGTTCCTCCGGCTCGCGCACCGGCTGATGGGACGCGAGGTGAGCGAGGTCCAGCTCGTCCAGACCGGCGCCATCGACCTGCCGACCGGGCCGCGGTAGCGGATACACCTGTCACCGGCGGCGCCCGAGGGTGCACGATCGAACCATGTCGATCGCGATGGATCAATTCACGATGTCCCAGCTCGGTCAGCTGCGCTGGGCGGCCGCGGGCAAACGCGTGCGGGCCAAGCTGGGCGGCACCACGGTCGTCGACTCGCGCGAAGCGCGGCTCGTGTGGGAGCCGAATCGGGTGGTCGGCTCGTACGCCGTCCCGGCATCCGACATCCACGCCGAGCTCAGCGGAGCCGAACCGGTGACGCCCGCAGCCGATCTGCCCCCGGTGCTCACCCCCGCGAACCCGTTCGCGATGCACAGCTGTCCGGGGACGGCGTGGACGGTCGACGCGCCGCAGGGCGCACTGGTCGCCGCCGGATTCTCGCCGGACGACGCGGACCTGGCCGGGTTCGTCATGCTGGACTGGGATGCCTTCGACGAGTGGTGGGAGGAGGAGCAACAGGTCTACGTCCACCCGCACGACCCGTTCCAGCGCATCGAGTGCTTCCCCACGAGCAGGCACCTCACGGTCGCGCTCGACGGTGTCGTGGTCGCCGAATCCGACCGCCCGACGCTGCTGCTGGAGACGCACCTGCCGGCGCGCCACTACCTGCCGCGCGAAGACGCGCGGATGGATCTGCTCGAACCGAGCGACACCCACACCTCGTGCGCCTACAAGGGCCAGGCCTCGTACTGGTCGGTGCGCGTCGGCGACCGGGTCGTGTCCGACGGCGTGTGGACGTACCCCGACCCGCTGCGCGACGGCGAGCCTGTCAAAGACCTACTGTGCTTCTTCGACGAGCGCTTCGACGTCACCGTCGACGGCGTGTCGACGGGACGTCCGCACACCCAGTGGTCTTAGCCCGCGTCGGATCGGTGCCGTCGCACCTGGCAGAGTGGACGGTGGCCGGCGAGCGAGGAGACCCATGACCGACATCGTCCGAGCCGACGGCAGGTCCGTCGGCGACCTGCGTCCCGTGACCATCGAGCGTGGCTGGTCCAGCCAGGCCGAGGGGTCGGCACTCATCAGCTTCGGCGGTACGAAGGTGCTGTGCACCGCGTCCTTCACCAACGGCGTGCCCCGCTGGCTCACCGGTAAGGGAAAGGGCTGGGTGACGGCGGAGTACGCGATGCTGCCTCGCGCGACGAACGAGCGCAACGACCGCGAGAGCGTGAAGGGCCGCATCGGCGGCCGCACCCACGAGATCTCCCGGCTCATCGGGCGGACACTGCGCGCGGTCATCGACACCAAGGCGCTCGGCGAGAACACGATCGTCATCGACTGCGATGTGCTGCAGGCGGACGGCGGCACCCGCACCGCGGCGATCACCGGCGCGTACGTCGCGCTGGCGGATGCCGTCGAGTGGGGCCGCGCGAAGAAGTTCATCGGTCAGAAGGCGACGGTGCTGTTCGACTCGGTCGCCGCGGTGTCGGTCGGGATCATCGACGGCGAGCCCATGCTCGACCTCGCCTACGTCGAGGACGTGCGAGCCGAGACCGACATGAACGTCGTCGTGACCGGCCGCGGGCTGTTCGTCGAGGTGCAGGGCACCGCCGAGCGTGCCCCGTTCGACAAGCGCGAGCTCGACGCCCTGTTGGACCTGGGCGTCGCCGGCTGCGAGCGGCTGCGCGACCTGCAGTCCGCCGCGCTGGAGTCGGACGTTGCGCGAGCGTAGCCAGGCGGCACGTTCGACGATCGTCCTCGCGACCCACAACGCGCACAAGGTCGCCGAACTGCAGGCCATCGTCGCCGCCGTGCGCCCGGACCTGACCGTCACCGGTTACGACGGCCCGGAGCCGGTCGAGGACGGCACGACCTTCGCGCAGAACGCACTCATCAAGGCGCGCGCCGCGGCCGCGCATACCGGGTTTCCGGCGCTCGCGGACGACTCCGGGATCTGCGTGGACGTGCTCGGCGGAGCTCCAGGCGTGTTCTCGGCGTACTGGGCGGGGCATGCGAAGGATGCCGCCGCCAACGTGGTGCTGCTGCTCGATCAGCTCGCCGACATCCGCGACCCGCACCGCGCCGCCCGGTTCGTCTCCACGATCGCCCTCGTGGTGCCCGGCGGCGCGGAGCATGTGGTGGACGGGGTCTGGCACGGGCGCCTCGCCGCGGCCCCGCGCGGCGACGGCGGCTTCGGATACGACCCGATCTTCGTTCCCGACGAGCCCGGCGACGGCCGGACGGTCGCCGAGTGGTCGGCGACCGAGAAGAATGCGGCATCCCACCGCGCCCGCGCCTTCCGCGCGCTGGTCCCGTTCCTCTCGTCGCTGTGAGCGCCGGGCGGCGCGGAATGAGAACCGCACTCATTCTCGACTGCGCGCGTACCGCCCGCGCCCTGGCTCGCCGGATCTAGCCTGGGCGCATGCACGACCACGCGCAGGGCTCGACCGGCGTGCGCGGCGCCACGAACCGGCGTCTGCTCGCGATCTCGCTCGGCATCACGTCGGTGGTCATGGTCGTCCAGGTCGTCGGGGCGATCTTCTCCGGATCCCTCGCGCTGCTCGCCGATGCCGCGCACATGCTGACGGATGCCGCGGCTCTCGTGATCGCGCTGATCGCCAGCTCGGTGGCGGCTCGACCGGCCAACGACCGGCGGACCTTCGGATATCAGCGCGCCGAGGTGTTCGGGGCGCTGCTGAACGGCGGCCTGCTGATCGTGCTGTCGATCTGGGTGGCCGTGGAGGGGGTGCTGCGCCTTATCGGCGCGCACCACGAGGACGTCTCGGGCGGGCTCATGCTCGCGGTCGCGATCGTCGGACTCGTCGCGAATGCCGTCGCGATGTGGCTGCTCAGCGCGGCGCAGCGGCGCAGCATCAACGTGCGCGGGGCGTACCTGGAGGTGATGGGCGACCTGATCGGCTCAGCGGCCGTGATCGTCGCTGCGATCGTGATCATCGTCACCGGGTGGTCGCCGGCGGATGCGATCGCGTCGCTGTTCATCGCCGCCATGATCGTCCCGCGGGCGATCGGGCTGCTGCGCGAGGTGGTCTCGGTGCTCAGCGAGGCGGCCCCGCGGGGGATGGCGGTCCGGGAGATCCGCGACCACATCCTCGCCACGCCGGGAGTGGTCGACGTGCACGACGTGCACGTGTGGCAGCTGACCCGCGGGGCGCCGGTCTTCTCGGCCCACGTGGTGGTCGCCGACAGCGCGTTCGAGGGCGGCGGGGCAGCGGGCATCCTGGCGGACCTGCAGTCGTGCCTCGACACCCACTTCGACGTGGAGCACTCCACGTTCCAGCTCGAGCCGGCCGGCCACGTCGAACGCGACGCACACGCGTGAGCTGACCGGGCCCCGGAGGCGAGCCGGCGCCCGTGTCTCAGAGATGCAGGTTCTGAGGCCTCGGAAGATGCGTTCGCGCCCCATTTGGCGCTCGCGCCTCAGCGCGTGTCTCACAAACGCAGGTTTCACCGGGGCCGAAGATGCGGTTGCGAGACATCCGCCGCGCTGGCCCGCGTGTGTCTCACAAACGGAGGTTCAACAGGACCGAAGATGCGTTTGCGCCACATTCGGCGCTCTCGCCCCAGCGCGCGTCTCACAAACGCAGGTTTCGACGGGGTCGAAGCTGCGTTTGCGAGACATCCGGCTCTCTCGCCCCAGCGCGTGTCTCACAAACGCAGGTTTCACCGAGGCCGAAGATGCGTTCCCGAGACATCCACCGCTCTCGCCCCAGCGTGTGCGCCACATTCGGCGCTCTCGCCCCAGCGCGCGTCTCACAAACACAGGTTTCGACGGGGTCGAAGATGCGTTTGCGCCACATTCGCCGCCCTCGCATCAGCGCGTGTCTCACAAACGCAGGTTTCAATGGGGCCGAAGATGCGTTCGCGAGACATGCGGAGGCGCTCGGCGGGGTCAGACGCCCGTCGACGGAGGTTCAACCCTCCCGCACCACGTCCGCCGGGCTCTTGTCGGGTCGCAGGCCCCGCCAGCGCGCGTGACGCAGGATGCCGGCCGGCGTCCATTCCCCGAACTCAACCTCGCCCACGAGTTCGGGGCGCACCCACAGGGCGTCGCGCGCGTCGACGGGCGGCACGCCGACGAACGGATTCTGCGCGGTGCGCCGGGGCAGCAGCTCGGACTCGAGCAGATCGATCGTCGACTCGCTGAAGCCCGACCCCACCCGGCCGGCGTACTGCAGACCGTCTGGGCCGGGAACGCCCAGCAGCAACGACCCGATCGAGCCGGTGCGACCCCCTTTACCCGGCCGGATGCCGCCGATCACCACCTCCTGGGTGTGCGTGATCTTGACCTTCAGCCAATCGTCCGACCGCGCGCCGCGCCGGTACGGCGAGCGCGGATCCTTCACGACGACCCCCTCGAGGCCGAACTGCCGACTCACCGCGAGGGCGGCGTCGACGTCGTCGAACACCGGCGGCACGGCGATCGGCTCGATCGCGTCCGCGGCGAGTCGCTCGAGGATCTCGCGGCGCTCGCGCAGCGGGAGGGATGCGGCATCCCGCCCATCCCACGCCGGGACGTCGAACAGGTGGTACCGCACCGGCGTTCGGCGCCGCTCTCGCTCGATGTCGCGCGGCTTGGTCAGGTGCATCCGGTTCTGCAGCCGCGTGAAGCTCGGACGCCCGCGAGCGTCGAACGCCACGATC
>CAXTES010000052.1:0-16177 GCA_964243215.1 uncultured Microbacterium sp.
CGACGGTGTCGCCGACCTCCACCTGGCGGGTGCCGTAGGTCATGTGCGCATAGATCGCGTTGAGCCGCTGGCCGTCCAGGACGCTGTCGATCGCCACGCCGCAGCCGTAGCCGCCGAAGCTCTCCTGAGAGATGGAGACCACGCCGCCGGCCGCGGCGAAGATCGGCGTCATCGCCGGCGCCAGCATGTCGGTGCCCTGGTGCTCGCCGCCGCGAGCGCCGACTCGGTCACCGAGAGTGAAGTCGGTCAGCGGCCACCGCACCTGACCGCTGCCGGGAGCGACCATGTTCAAGTTGATGCCCGAGAGCCTGCCGGACGAGGGGGTGGATGCGGTCGCCGCCGCGAGTTCGCGGGCGCGTGCCGCGGCGGCTTCTTCGGCCTTCTTCTTCGCGATCTCATCGGCGGTCGTCGCCGAGTAGCTGTCGCGGGCGAGGGTCGCGGTGGTCGCATCGGATGCCACGACGAGGCTCTGCGCGTTGTCGGCGGCGACCTGCTGCAACGTCACCGCTTGGGCGGCCGGACGCCACGCGCCGTAGGCGGGCAGTGCGACGGTGGCGATCAAGCCGCCGACCATCGCCAGGATCACGAGGCTGCGGATCGGCTTGACCCGCTTCTTCGCGGCGGGCGCCTTGGCGGCGGCGGGCTTGGCCAGGACGACGGCTGTACCGGTGCGCGCCAGCGCGCGCTCGCGTCGAGCCAGCCGTGGCGTCTCCCGGCGCGCAACGGTGGCGCGCTCCGCTCGACGAGAGCGGGTGGGACTCGCCGCGAGGTCTTCGGGTGCGTTCGTCGCGGACGAATCTATCTCTTCAGCCAAACTGTCCTCCGGCGCCTCTGCGCCGCGGCGCTGGTTCGTCGGCACTGTGTGTCGGGGCACGTGGTGCGGGCTTCACCGTGTGAACGACGAACCGGGGAGGCAATTCGCACGGGATCCGTCGGTGGGCTTCTCACCTGTGGACTCTCCGAGACTAACCGAAGGTAACGGATAAGTCACATTCTCGGAGATGAGAGAGTTCTTCGGATTCGCCGGCGTCTTGTAACCGGCGGACGCGTCAGCGTCGGTCGTCGACGAGGAAGATGTGCGACGCGACCTCGACCGGAAGCTCCAGCGAGTCGTCGATCTCGTCCATCTGCACCAGAACGTATCCCTCGCTGTACCGGTAGTCGCCGCGAGCGCCCGGCACGACTCCGGCAGCCATGAACTGCTGCAGCAGCTCGGGATCGACCTGTGCAGGCTCGGCGAGTCGGCGCACCGTTCCTTCGACGGGACCGCCTGCCTCGTTGAGCCGGCGAACCAGGCCGATCACGCCCTCTTCGAACTGGTTCGCGGGGATGTCGCCGAGCTGGTCGAGGCCGGGGATGGGATTCCCGTACGGCGACTCGGTCGGGTGGCCGAGCAGCTCGACGAGCCGGCGCTCCACCTGCTCGCTCATCACGTGCTCCCAGCGGCACGCCTCCTCGTGCACGTACGCCCAGTCCAAGCCGATGACATCGCTGAGCAGGCGCTCGGCGAGCCGGTGCTTGCGCATGACGTCGACGGCCTTCTGGCGTCCGGCGTCGGTCAGTTCGAGCGTCCGGTCGTCGGAGACGACGACGAGGCCGTCGCGCTCCATCCGTCCCACCGTCTGCGACACCGTCGGACCGGAATGACCCAGCCGCTCCGAGATGCGCGCGCGCAGCGGCACGATGTGCTCCTCTTCGAGCTCGAGGATCGTGCGCAGGTACATCTCGGTGGTGTCGATGAGGTCGGTCATTGCTCTCCGGTTCCACCGGCCAGCCTATCCGTTCACCGCGCCACCGCCGGGCGTCCGGCGCCCGGGGCCGCACGTCCGGCCACCTTAGAATCGGCGCATGCCGCACGTCGTGCTCCCCCGCGAGATCCTGCCCTCCGACGGACGATTCGGGTGCGGGCCGTCGAAGGTGCGGGCATCCCAGCTGGACGCTCTGGCCGGTCCCGGCGCGGCGCTGCTGGGCACGTCCCATCGTCAGGCACCGGTGAAGGATCTGGTGGGCCGGGTGCGGTCGCGCCTGAGCGAGTTGCTGCGCGCTCCGACCGGTTACGAGGTGATCCTCGGCAACGGCGGGTCAACCGCGTTCTGGGATGCCGCGGCCTTCGGGCTCATCGACAAGCGCAGCCAGAATCTCGTGTTCGGCGAGTTCGGCGCGAAGTTCGCCGCCGCGGCGCACACGCCGTGGCTCGACGCTCCCGACATCCGCAGGGCCGATCCCGGCACGCGCTCCGAGCCCGAGGCCATCGAGGGTGTCGACGTGTACGCGTGGCCGCACAACGAGACGTCCACCGGTGTGGCGGCACCGGTCGAGCGCGTCGCGGCGGACGGCGCCCTCACCGTCATCGACGCGACCAGCGCCGCCGGCGGCATCGACTTCTCGATCCACGAGTCGGACGTGTACTACTTCGCGCCGCAGAAGAACCTCGGCTCCGACGGGGGGCTGTGGTTCGCGGTCGTCTCCCCCGCCGCGATCGAGCGCATCGAGCGCATCGCAGCGTCCGGCCGCTACATCCCGGAGTTCCTCAGCCTGAACAACGCGCTGGACAACTCGCGCCTGAACCAGACACTGAACACCCCCGCACTCCTGACGCTGTTTTTGATGTGCGACCAACTCGAGTGGATCCGCGACAGCGGCGGGCTGCAGTGGGCCGACGCCCGCACGCACGAGTCGTCGGGTTTGCTCTACGACTGGGCGGAGACCTCCGCCTTCGCGACGCCGTTCGTCGTGGATCCAGCGCACCGTTCGCCCGTCGTGGTCACGATCGACTTCCACGACGATGTGGATGCCGCGCGGATCGCCGCGAATCTGCGCGCCAACGGGATCGTCGACACCGAGCCGTACCGCAAGCTCGGCCGCAACCAGTTGCGGATCGCGACGTTCGTCTCGATCGAGCCGAACGACGTGGGCCGGCTCATCGAGTGCATCGACTACATCGTCGAGCGGCTGTAGTCAGCGGTTCTCGCGGGTGAAGGCATCCCCACCGAGGCTGTCGTCCCCGTCGTCGTCCTGCAGTTCGTCCTCGCCCAGGTCGTCTTCATCGGAGACCAGGTCGGCGTCGCCGACGTGACCGCCCAGCAGGGCGTCGCCTCCCGGGATGTCGATGCCCGCGGGTGCGCTGTTGACTCCGGGCAGTCCTTGGTCGCTCATCTGTTCCTCCTCCGGATCCGACGACACGGTGCCGTCGAGATCATCCTCGAACTGGTCGTCCTCGTCGAAGTCGTCGTCCTCGGCCAGCTCGTCGATGTCCACTCCGTCGACGTCGCCGGAGTGCAGGAGCGATGATCCGGCGGGCGTGAAGTCAGCGGCATCGAGATCTTCGACCTCGTCGAGGTCCTCGTCGTCGAGATCCTCGTCGTCGAGATCCTCGTCGTCCAGGTCCTCGTCCTCCAGATCCGTATCGTCGATGACGCTGAGATCCAGATCGGTGCCGTCCTCGTCGGCCAGGACGACGGATGCGTCGGCCAGGGCCTGCTGCTGGGCGTGGTACTCGGCGAGCCGGACGGCCCACGGCACCCACTCGGGTGCCAGCAGCGCACTGTCGCCGGGCAGCAGTTCGACTTCGAGCACGGTCGGATCGGCGTCCTCCACCCGTGCGACGCTCACCGTCCAGTACCACCCGGGGTAGCCCGGCATGCGGTTCTCGAACCGCAGCGAGACGATGCCGTCCGGCTCGATCCAATAGCCGACCGGGTCGCCGACCGAATCGCCCGACGTGATCTCCGACAGCGCCGCCCGGGCGACATCGTGCGCGGTGACCAGACGTTCGTCGACGGTGCCCTCGTCGTCGACGACCGGCTCGGCGCCGGGACCGGGCGTCGCGCGCACGTCCTCGTCGGACTCAGGCCTCGAAGTCATCCGCCACCTTGCGCAGCACCGCGGCGACCTTCGTCGCGTGGGCACCGCTGGGGTAACGCCCTCGGCGCAGGTCGCCGCCGATGCCGTCGAGCAGCTTCACCAGGTCCTCCACGATGATCGCCATGTCGTCCGCCGACTTGCGCGAACGCTTGGCCAGGCTCACCGGCGCCTCCAGGACGCGAACCGACAGCGCTTGCGGACCCCGCTTGCCGTCCGCGATGCCGAACTCCACCCGAGCGCCCGGCTTGGGAGCCGAAGCCCCCGCCGGCAGGGCGGTGGCGTGCAGGAAGACGTCGTTCCCGTCGTCCGAGGCGATGAAACCGAAGCCCTTCTCCTCGTCGTAGAACCTGACCTTGCCGGTGGGCATGGGAGAACCTCGCTGGGGGAAGAGAACCGCGATGCGGCGTGTGGGTCGAGGCGGGAAGCCTCGCGTCCACCCTATGTCACGGCACCCACCGAGTAGGGTTGAGCGGATGAGCACGCGCAGCCCGGAGGGCGATGTACCGATCCGCCGGATCGACCGCATCCTCACAATCATGGCCCTCGGCCTGACGCTGCTGTCGATCGTGTCGTTCTTCGCCCAGATCATCGCCAGCTCACTCGGAAACGTCGACCTCACCACCGGGGTCTGGCTGCTCGTTCGGGTGCTACCGATCATCGCCCTTCCGGTGGCGTTCCTGCTCATCGTCGCGGTGCTGATCATGAGCTTCGTGCGAAGGGCTCGGGCGAACCGGGCGCGCTGACGGTGGCTTCGACCTCGGACGAACGTGCGCTCGCGACCTGGCTCGCAGCCCGCGACGACGATGACCTGCGCGCGCTGTTCACGGCGCGCGGCGTGCCGGCATGGGCGTCATGGCGCGGATTCTTCGATGCGGCGGCCGCGCTGCTGGACGAGGCATCCGTCGACCGCGCCGTGACGCGACTTCCTCGTGCCGCCCTCGTCGCACTCGCGAGCGACTCGCCGGCCCCGGAGCCCGAACGCGGGCGTCTGCAGCGCCTGGCGCTGATCGACCCGGACGGCGATCCGTACGCGATCGTCCGAACGAGGGTGGATGCCGCATCCGCCGCCGACCCGGACGCCTTCACATCGCGCCGGCCCGCCGCATCCCCCGTCGCGACGGACGACACGCGCACCGCCGCGGCCGCCGAGCGTGCGCTGACCGCGGTGACGGCGCTGGCGGACCTTCTGCTCGCGGCCCGCGACGGCGGGCTGGGCACCACCGCGGGCGGCACGGTCGCCGCCGGCGACCGACGCAAGCTGGTCGAGGAGGGCATCGTCGGCGACGGCGACGAGCTCGAGGACGTGCTCGCAGCCGGTCTCGACGCCGGGCTCGTCCGCCTGATCGACCGCCAGTGGGAGATCACGGCACTCGGTGAGCGATGGCTGGCGATGTCGGCGGTGGACCGCTGGGCCGCGGTGGCCGACGGGCTTCGGACCCGACTTCCCGACGGTGTTCGCACGAGCAACGGCGGCTTCATTCCCGAGAAGGCATGGGCCGACGTCTATCCACTCGACGCAGACTGGCCGGCGCGGGCGGTCACCCTCCGGCGTCGGGCTGTGAGGTGGGGGATCGTCGATTCCACCGGAGCCGAACCATCCTGGGGTCGCGCTCTTCGGGAAGGATCGCCGATCGACACGTCGGGCCTCGCGCGGCTGCTGCCCGCCGAGATCGACCGCGTGTACCTGCAGGCCGACCTGTCGGCGATCGCCCCGGGGCCCCTGCAGTCCCCGCTCGATCTGCGCCTGCGCGCCATGGCAACCCGTGAGTCGCGCGCGCAGGCGTCGACCTACCGCTTCAGCGCCGAATCGCTCGGACGCGCGGTCACCGCGGGCGAGACCGCCGAGTCGCTGCGCGGCTTCCTGTCGCGACTGTCGCTGACCGGCATCCCGCAGCCGCTGGACTACCTGATCGATTCCGCCGCGCGTCGCAGCGGCAGCGTCCGGGTGCGGTGGGATGCCTCCGCCGACCGCACTCGCCTCCGCATCGACGACCCGCACCTGCGCGAGACGATCGTCGTGGATCGCGGGCTTCGCGCCGTGGGGCTCGTGCCCGATGGCGACGAGCTGGTGTCGAAAGCGTCACGCGACGCGGTCTACTGGAGTCTCGTAGACGCGCGCTACCCCGCGGTCGCCGTCGACGGCGACGACACGCCCACACCGCTCCGGCGGCGCCCGATCCCCGCGAGCGAGGCATCCGTCGGGCACGACTACGACGCGCTGATCGAGACGCTGCGGGCGGCCGCGGCGACCGACACGGATGCCGCGTGGCTCGAGCGCGAGCTCGACCAGGCGGTGCGCGCTCGCGCTCTCATCGATGTGGTGGTGCGGCTCCCCGACGGGATCGAGCGCTCGTTCACGCTGGAGGCGACGGGGCTCGGCGGCGGCCGGCTGCGAGGCCGCGACCGCGCTGCCGACGTGGAGCGGACGCTGCCGGTGTCGAGCATCACGAGCGTGCGACCGGCACCCTGAGCCGAGCCGTCGCGCCGACGCCCGATAGACTGGACCGCTATGGCTGACGGTCCCCTCATCGTGCAGAGCGACCGTACGGTGCTCCTGGAAGTCGCTCATCCGGACGCCGAGAGCGCGCGTCACGAACTGGCGATCTTCGCCGAACTCGAACGCGCCCCCGAGCACATCCACACCTACCGGATCACACGTCTCGGGCTGTGGAACGCGCGCGCGGCCGGTCACGATGCCGACGACATGCTCGCCACGCTCGAGCGGTGGTCGCGGTTCCCGGTTCCGCCGTCGGTGTCGATCGACATCCGCGAGACGGTGGGACGGTACGGCCGGCTCATCGTCGAACGCGACGAGGCGGGCACGCTCGTGCTGCGCTCGACGGATCCGGCCGTGCTCGCCGAGGTGTCCAAGAACAAGCGGATCTCGCCGCTGCTGGTCGGCCATCCCGCGCCGGACGTCTTCGTCGTCGACGCGTGGGCGCGCGGGCAGATCAAGCAGGAGCTGCTGAAGATCGGCTGGCCCGCGGAGGACCTCGCCGGCTACACGCCGGGGACGCCGCATCCGATCGCCCTGGACGAGTCGGAATGGAGCCTTCGCCCGTACCAGCGGCACGCGATCGACATCTTCACCGAGGGCGGCTCGGGCGTGATCGTGTTGCCGTGCGGCGCCGGCAAGACGCTGGTGGGTGCCGGGGCGATGGCCGAAGCGCAGACGACAACGCTCATCTTGGTCACCAACACCGTCAGCGCCCGGCAGTGGCGCGACGAGCTGCTCAAGCGCACGTCGCTGACCGCCGAGGAGATCGGCGAGTACTCGGGGCAGATGAAGCAGATCAAGCCGGTCACGATCGCGACGTACCAGATCCTGACGGCCAAACGGAAAGGGCAGTACGCGCATCTGGCACTGCTGGATGCCTTGGACTGGGGCCTCATCGTGTACGACGAGGTGCATCTGCTGCCGGCGCCGGTGTTCAAGCTCACCGCCGACCTGCAGGCGCGCCGACGGCTCGGCCTCACGGCGACGCTGGTGCGCGAGGACGGTCGCGAGGGCGACGTGTTCAGCCTGATCGGGCCGAAGCGCTTCGACGCGCCGTGGAAGCAGATCGAGGCGCAGGGCTTCATCTCCCCCGCCGCCTGCTACGAAGTGCGCGTCGACCTGCCAGCCGGCGACCGGCTCGAATACGCCGCCGCAGCCGACGACGAGCGGTATCGCCTCGCCGCGACCGCCCCGGCGAAGATCGGCGTGGTCCGCGATCTCGTCCAACGGCACGACGGCGAACGCATCCTCGTGATCGGTCAGTACCTCGACCAGATCGACGTGCTCGCCGAGGCGCTGGACGCCCCCAAGATCACCGGCGCGACGCCGGTGGATGAGCGCGAGAAGCTGTACCAGGCGTTCCGCGTGGGCGAGATCTCGCTGCTGGTGGTGTCGAAAGTCGCCAACTTCTCGATCGACCTGCCCGAGGCATCCGTCGCCATCCAGGTTTCCGGATCGTTCGGCTCCCGGCAGGAGGAGGCGCAGCGTCTCGGGCGCCTGCTGCGACCCAAGGAGTCCGGGCGCACGGCGAGTTTCTACACGCTGATCGCGCGCGACACCGTCGACCAGGACTTCGCGCAGAACCGGCAGCGGTTCCTCGCCGAGCAGGGCTACAGCTATACGATCCTGGATGCCGATCAGCTCAGCGCCGCCGCCTGACCTCGGGCGGGCACCAGCGTGTGCAACGGCACGTCCGGATCGCTCAGCCGCTCGGGGTCGACACGTTCGCCGGACCGGATCAGCTCCTGCACGCTCTTGTTGACGTCTCCCCGCACGTTGACGTTCATGCCGCCCACCACGCGGCCGTCGTCGACCCAGAACGCCACGAACTTCCGGGCGGCGAGGTCGCCGCGCATGACGAGGTCGGCGTCGGCCATCAGCGGCGCGTAGCCGGACAGCTCCATGCCGAGGTCGTACTGGTCGGTGAAGAAGTAGGGGATCTCGTCGAAGGACGCCTCCAGACCCATCATCGACCGTGCCGCCACCTTCCCGCCGCCGAGGGCGTTCGCCCAGTGCTCACTGCGCAGGCGGCGGCCGATCACGGGATGGAACGCGTTCGCGACATCCCCCGCCGCGTAGACGTGGGGTGCGCTCGTGCGCATCGCCTCGTCGACGAGGATGCCGTTGGAGATGTCGAGTCCGGCGTCGTCGGCGAGCGACGTGTTCGGCACGGCGCCCACACCGACGAGCACGAGGTCGGCCGGGACGCTCTCGCCGTCGACCACAACGGCGTCGGCGCGGCCGGTTCCGGTGATGCGCTGCACGTTCACCGACGTGCGCAGGTCGACGCCGTGGTCGGTGTGCAGCGTCCGGAACACCTCACCCAGCCGGGGTCCGAGCGCCGCGGCGAGCGGCACCGGGTCGCGCTCGAGGACCGTCACTTCGTTGCCGAGTTGCCGGGCGGTCGCGGCGACCTCCATCCCGATCCATCCCGATCCGATCAGCACGAGCCGCTTGCCGCCGCCGGCGAGCTCGGACGCCAGCACATCGGAGTCGTCGAGCCGCCGCAGCTGGTGCACCCCCGGCAGGTCGTGACCGGGCAGCGGGAGCACCCGCGGCGACGCTCCGGTCGCCAGCAGCACCGCGTCGTAACGCAGCCGGGTGCCGTCGGCGAGTGCGACGGTTCGGGCGCCGGGGGCGAGCCCGGTCGCGGCGACGCCGGTGATCAGGCGGATCCCGCGGTCGGCGTACCACTGCGCGGGATGCAGGATGACGGCATCCCGGCCCTTCGTTCCGGCGAGGTAGTCCTTCGACAGCGGCGGTCGCTGGTACGGCGGATGCGACTCCTCGGCGACGATCGTCACGTCGCCGTCGAACCCCTCGCGGCGCAGCGTCGCCGCGGCAGTTCCAGCCGCGACCCCGCCGCCGATGATGATCATGTGCGTCATCGCGACCTCCCTGGCGTTGTGCTGTCGACGGTAGATCGGGCGCGTTCTTTTGTCAATATTTCTGTTTTTAGAATAAGGTAGGCCTCATGACCTCCCCCCTCGACCGTGCGGCGATCTTCGATGCGCTCGGCGACCCGGTGCGCCGCTCGTTGTTCCGGCTCGCCACCCGGCGCGCGCTCAGCCGCGACGATGCAGCCGAGGCGCTCGGCATCCCGCGCAGCACCGCCGCGTCCCACCTGGAGCGCATGACGGCCGCGGGCCTGCTGACCGCGCACTTCGAGCGGCCTTCCGGCCGGTCGGGGCCGGGCGCGGGCCGGCCGGCGAAGCTGTATCGCGCCGTCGCGGCCGAGCTGGTCGGCAGCGTCCCGGAACGGCACTACGATTTCGCCGCCGACCTGCTCGCGTCGGCCATCGAGCGCGCCGAGCGGGAATCCGTGCCGGTCCGAGAGGCACTCGCCGGGGATGCCTTCGCTGCCGGAGTCGCGATCGGCGCCGCCGGCGATGACCTCGAACAGGCGCTGACCCGCTGCGGATACGAACCGCGCACCGACTCGACCGGTGACGTCGTCTTGGACAACTGTCCGTTCCACGAGCTCGCCGACCGCCACACGCCGCTGGTGTGCGGGGCGAATCTCGAGCTGGTGAAAGGGGCCGCCGCGGCGACGGGTGACGAGCGCGCGGCGGTCCTGACCCCGCGCGCGGGACACTGCTGCGTGAGGGTGACCGGCGCGCCCGCGATCAGCCGAGGGAACCTGAGTCCCCCCGGCTGATCGCGACGTCAGCCGGCGATCGTGGCCCCGATGCACACCGCGAGCATCGGGAAATAAACCACCGGGCTGAACAGGGCGTGGAATGTCACCCGGCGCGGCATCCTGCCGCGGAACACCGCCGCGATAGACGAACCGTA
Organism: uncultured Microbacterium sp.; assembly: GCA_964243215.1. Taxonomy (GTDB): domain Bacteria; phylum Actinomycetota; class Actinomycetes; order Actinomycetales; family Microbacteriaceae; genus Microbacterium. The sequence continues at coordinate 10,157 of CAXTES010000052.1, forward strand.
GTCGGCCCAGGTGGTCTTACTGGCGACCCCGCGCCGGGCACGGGCAGCCAGCAGCACGTCACCGATCGTCAGCCCTACCGTCAGAACAGCGAAGGCCGTCCACGCCAGAGCGACGAGCCCCGTCGCGCTGAATGCGATCCACAGCGCGAGCGACACGGTGACCACCGCCACGTGGCCGACGACGACGGCGGGCCGGCGTCGGCCGTGCCGCAGCCAGCCGACGAGAAGCGACACCCCGACGGCCGCCTGAATCAGCCCTGCGAGCAGCACGAGATACGCCATGACCGCACGGTACTACATACGTAGTACCACTGTCACTACTGCCGTAGTAGACCGGCGGGTTTAGGGTCGGCGGATGAGCACACGCGAGCGTGCCCTCGTCGCAGCGGTCGCGGTCGTCGGCGAACACGGCATCCGCGCGCTCACCCACGCGAGCGTCGACCGGCGCGCGGGGCTGCCCAAGGGCTCGACATCCAACTGGTTCCGCACCCGATCCGCCCTTCTCGCCGGGGTGGTGGCCTCGATCGCCGAGAGTGAGCGCGGCGACTTCGGCGCCGCGGACGCCGCCACGCCGGTGTCATCCGATGAACTCATCGTCGCCTTCACCGGCATGGTGCAGTCGCAGACAGGGGCTTCCGCATCCCGCTCCCGTGCCCGCTACGCCCTGTTCCTCGAAGCGGCGTCCGACCGCGAGCTGCTGGCTCCGCTGCTGGCGCAACGCAGACTGTACGAGGAGTGGGTGCGCAGCCTGCTCGCACAGCTGGGAACGGATGCCTCGGACGACGCGGCGCGCACCCTGATGGCCGGCCTCGACGGTCTGGTGCTGCATCGGCTCACCGTCGATCCGGACGCGCCGGTGTCACCCGTGGTGGCGCGGCTCGTGCGCGCGGCGGTAACGGGCTGACGGATGCAGCGTAGGCTCGCGGAGCATGAACGCGAGGGACCGGACGTACGACGTGGTGCTGCTGGGGGCGACGGGCTTCGTGGGCCGGTTCACCGCGGCGCATCTTGCCCGTAGCGCGCCCGAGGGCGTGCGGATCGCCCTCGCGGCGCGGTCGATCGACCGCCTGCAGACCCTGAAATCCGAGCTCGGCGTGGACTGGCCGATCATCACCGTCGACACGTCCGACGACGATGCGGTGGCCAAGCTCGCCGCCGAGACCACCGTCGTCGCTACGACGGTGGGTCCGTACCTGCGGTACGGGCTGAAGGTCGTCGCGGCCTGTGCGGCAGCGGGAACCTCGTACGCCGACCTCTCCGGCGAAAGCGCGTTCGTGGCTCGCAGCATCGAGCAGAACCACGCGGTCGCCGGCGAGTCCGGAGCGCGGATCGTGCACTCCTGCGGGTTCGACTCGGTGCCCTCCGACCTCGGGCTCGGGCTGGCGCACGCGGTGGCCGGCGGCGGACCGATCGTGGAGGCGGTCTGTCAGGTGCGCTCGGCGCGCGGCGGAATCAGCGGGGGGACGATCGATTCGATGCGGCAGCAGCTTCTGGAAGCCAAGACGGATGCCGCGACCCGCCGACTCATCGCCGATCCCTACGCGCTGACCCCCGGCAGATCAGTTCGGCTGCCGTTCGGAGGCGGCGGCCGCGGAGTCGTCAAGAACAAGGCATCCGGACACTGGCAGGCACCGTTCATCATGGGCAGCTACAACCAGCAGGTCGTGCAGCGCAGCAACTTCCTGACCGGGTGGGCCTACGGACAGCTGATGCGGTACAGCGAAGTCGTCGACACCGGCGAGGGGATCCGCGGCAGGGTCAGAGCGGCCGGTATCGAGGGGGCCACCGGCGCGCTCATGGGCGCGATGTGGTTCGCGCCGACGCGCGCGCTGGCCGACCGCATCCTGCCGTCGCCGGGCGAGGGTCCGAGTCCGGAGGCGATCGCCGGCGGTCGATTCCGCATCGATGTCGACGTGTACCCGGCGACCGGGGAACCCGTGCGGACCCGCATCGACGCGCCGTTCGACCCGGGCTACGGCGGCACCGGCGTGATGCTCGGCGAGTCCGCCCTGAGCCTCGCCCTCGACGGGTTGCCCGAGCACGCCGGTGTGCTGACCCCGATGGTCGCGATGGGCGAGTCGCTTGCGGCGCGACTTCGCGCGCACGGATTCACGATCGACACGGGTCCGCTGGGCTGACCGCCGTTCCGCCGGATATCCAGACACCGCATCGCATCGGTCGCCATAATGTCCACATGACCGCACCGCGCATCCTCGTCGTCGACGACGAGCCGAACATCCGCGACCTGCTCATCACGAGTCTCCGCTTCGCCGGATTCCAGGTCCGCGCAGTCTCCAACGGGGCGCAGACGATCTCGGCCGTCCTCGAGGAGGAGCCCGACCTGATCGTCCTGGACGTCATGCTGCCCGACATGAACGGGTTCAGCGTCACCAAACGCCTCCGCGGCGCCGGATACACCGCGCCGATCCTGTTCCTGACCGCGAAGGACGACACCGAAGACAAGATCACCGGTCTCAACGCCGGCGGCGACGACTACGTGACCAAGCCGTTCAGCCTCGACGAGATCGTCGCCCGCATTCAGGCGATCCTGCGTCGCACGATGCAGACCGACGAGGAGGCGGTGATCCGCGCCGGCGAGCTGACGATGGATCAGGACACCCACGACGTGCTGGTCGGCGACGTCACGATCGACCTGAGTCCCACCGAGTTCAAGCTGCTGCGCTACCTGATGCTCAACCCGAACCGGGTGCTGTCGAAGGCGCAGATCCTCGACCACGTCTGGGAGTACGACTTCAACGGGGATGCCGGGATCGTCGAGAGCTACATCTCCTATCTGCGACGCAAGATCGACCCGCACTCGACGGAGCCGCTCATCCAGACCAAGCGCGGATTCGGCTACATGCTCAAGGCCGGCAAAGCCGCCTGAGCGCGGCACGCCGCCCGGAGGGAGCCGCACTGGCCGCCAGAACCGACGCGATCACCCGGTGGTGGCGCGGGATGAGCCTGCGCGCGAAGGTCACCGGGGTGACCGTCGCGGTGCTGGCGATCGGCCTGCTGGCATCCGGGGTCGGCACGATGGTCTTCTTGCGCAACGTCCTCATCGGCAGCGTCGACGACAACGCCTCGCAGCTGGTGAAGACGGATGTCTGGAGCGCGGTGTTCCAGGTCCGACCCGAGGGCGACACCGTCTCCTTCTCCCCCAAGCCGAACATCCCCGCCCCGGACTACTTCGTCGCCGTCTACAGTCCCGAAGGCGACCTGCTCAGCGTGACCGGCGGGGGCGGCGCGCCGAATCCGGTGTTCCCCGAGACCTTCCCGCTGGAGCGGACCGTCGGTCAGGGACTCGCCCCCTTCGGCATCGACAACTCCAACCGGGGTGCGGGATATCGCGCCAGCGTTGACCTGTTCCAGGTGAACGGCGTCGGCGACTACTACACCCAGATGGTGGCGCTGCCGACCGCGGCGGTCAACCGCGTGGTCACCGCGTTCATCAGCATCTACTCACTGCTCGCGCTGATCACCGTGATATCGGCGGCCCTGCTGACGCGCTACGCCGTCACGCTCACGTTCCGCAGCCTCGGTCAGGTCGAAACGACGGCCGACGCGATCGCCGCCGGCGATTTCAGTCAGCGGATGACCGACATCGAGCCGCAGAAGACCGAGGTGGGCAGGCTCAAGACCGCGATCAACGCGATGCTCGCGCGCCTGGACGCCGCGCTGGGAGAACGGGATGCCTCCGTCCGTCAGATGCGCCGGTTCATCGGCGATGCCAGTCACGAGTTGCGCACCCCCCTCGTCACCGTGCGCGGATACGCCGAGCTGTACCGGATGGGAGCCATCCAGGGCGACGACGACATCGCGCAGGCGATGGATCGCATCGAGAAGGAAGCGGTGCGGATGGGCGTGCTCGTCGAGGACCTGCTCGCGCTGGCGCGGCTTGACGAACGTCGCGACGTCGTGATCGGGCCGGTCGACCTGCGGCCGGTGGCACGGGATGCCGCGCTCGATGTGCGCGCCACGTCGCCGGGTCGCATCGTCACCGTCGCGGACACCACGGATCTGGTCGCCGTGCCCGAACCGGAGCCGCCGCCGGTGACCGAGCCGGTCACCGCGTCGACCGCGACCGTTCCGCGGCGGCGCGCCGGTCAGCCGGCGCCCGCGGGCGGAATCGCGGGTGCGACGCTTTCGCTGCTGCGCCGCCGGCCGCGGCCGATTCCAGCCACCAACGCCGCCGGCGTCGGTGACGCCCCACCGGTGACTCCGGTCGACTTCTCGACGAACTCGCCGTCGGGGATCGTCGACGCGGCGCCGATCGTGCTCGGCGATGAGAACCGCATCCGGCAGGTCGTGGCGAACCTCGTCGGCAATGCCCGTCGCTACACCCGCGAAGACTCCCCCATCGAGCTGCGGATCGGCGTGGATGCCGCGGAGTCGATGGGCTGGATCGAGGTCGTGGACCACGGCGAGGGCATCCCGGCGCAGGTGCGCGACAAGATCTTCCAGCGCTTCTGGCGTGCCGACACCTCGCGTGCGCGCGAGACCGGAGGTTCCGGACTCGGCCTGTCGATCGTCGCTTCGATCGTGGATGCGCTGCACGGCAGCGTCGCCGTCACCGATACCCCGGGCGGGGGCGCCACGTTCCGCGTCGGGTTCCCGCTGGCCCAGAGCCGGGATGCTACGGAGCATGTGAACCTCGAGACGCAGCCGCTGCGCCGCTTCGACGCCCCCTGACCCGCATACGCCTACCGGCCGACCACTGCCGGGCCGGCCACCGTCTCCTCCCCAGAACCGGGTGCGACCCGAGCTGTGCACCGATCGCGGATGCCGCGCTCGCTCGCGGGCCCGGGCTGCCTACCGTGGAGATTCCCGCACCGTCAAGCAAGGAGCATCCATGGCCGTCTACTCCGTCGACAGCGACGCCGTTCTCGCCGCGACCGCCACCGTCCGTGGCGGCATCGACCGCGTGGAAGCCGAGGTGACCGCGCTGCTGTCCTCGCTGACCCAGCTGCAGTCCAGCTGGACCGGCGCGGCCGCGACCGGGTTCCAGGCAGCGGTCGATCAGTGGCGCGGAACGCAGCGCCAGGTCGAGGACGCCCTCGGCAACATCAACACCGCGCTGGGGTCCGCCGGACGCCAGTACGCCGACGCCGAGGAGCTGAGCGCCAGCCTGTTCCGGTGACCCGAGCCTGGAACACACGAGACCCCCGGCCGAAGCCGGGGGTCTCGTGTGATTCGCGGCGTCGAGCGCCGGCGCGTCAGGACTTAGAAGTCCATGCCGCCCGTCGGGTCGCCCGCCGGAGCGGAGACCTTCTCGGGCTTGTCGGCGACGACCGCCTCGGTCGTCAGGAACAGACCGGCGATCGACGCGGCGTTCTGCAGCGCCGAACGCGTCACCTTGGCCGGGTCGATGATGCCCTGCGCGAACAGGTCGCCGTACTCGCCGGTCGCGGCGTTGAGGCCGTGACCCGGGGGCAGGTCCGCTACGCGGTTCGCCACCACGCCGGGCTCCATGCCGGCGTTGAGGGCGATCTGCTTCAGCGGTGCCTCGATCGCGACCCGCACGATGTTCGCACCGGTCGCCTCGTCACCGACGAGGGCGGTGATCACGTCGGTCGCCAGTGCGATCTTGCCGGCCTGGATCAGCGCGACACCACCGCCGGGGACGATGCCCTCCTCGACGGCTGCCTTCGCGTTTCGCACGGCATCCTCGATGCGGTGCTTGCGCTCCTTGAGCTCGACCTCGGTGGCCGCGCCCGCCTTGATGACGGCCACGCCGCCGGCGAGCTTGGCGAGGCGCTCCTGCAGCTTCTCGCGGTCGTAGTCGCTGTCGGTGTTCTCGATCTCGCGGCGGATCTGGGTCACGCGACCCTCGATCTGCGACGAGTCGCCGGCACCTTCGACGATCGTCGTCTCATCCTTCGTGACGATGACCTTGCGTGCCCGGCCGAGCAGGTCGAGGGTGGTGTTCTCGAGCTTGAGACCCACCTCCTCGGTGATGACCTGGCCGCCGGTGAGGATCGCGATGTCCTGCAGCTGCGCCTTGCGGCGGTCGCCGAAGCC
>CAXTES010000053.1:0-15872 GCA_964243215.1 uncultured Microbacterium sp.
CCTGGCGGTCGCGCCGTGGCAGTGTCTGCTTCTGGTCAACGTTCCGATCGCGGCCTTTGCATTCATCGGCATCCGGGCCGGTGTCCCTGCAGACAGAGCCGAAGATCTCCACCCCGACCGCATCGACGTGGCCGGCGCGTTGCTGGGAACCGCGACCCTGGTCGGCGCCCTCGTCACACCCACGCTCTTCGTGGAGATCGGCAGCACTTCCTGGCAGGCGTGGAGTGGTGTCGGTGCGACGCTCGCGGTTGCTGCGGCCTTCGTCTGGCGCGAAAGGGTCGCGACTCAGCCGCTCCTCGACCTGCACTTGCTGGCACGACCGCTCGTCGCGAGCGGACTCGCCTACAAGGCCGCCTCCGGGCTGGCGGTCTCCGGTCTGTCGTACATGGTGACGCTCCAGCTGCAGTTCGCGTGGGGCTGGCCACCATTCCTGGCCGCGATCGCCATGCTGCCGCAAGTGATCGTGCTTCTGGCCAGCGGGCGGTTCGTCGCCCCCTTCGTGCAGCGCGTCGGTCTCGCCCGCGCCGCCTGGACCAGTGCCGGCGCTGTGGTGCTCGGTTTGGCGGTTTTCGCCGTCGGCAGTCGTGCCGGGTATGCGTGGGTCCTCGTCGCGCTCGTCCTGGTCGCGGCCGGGATGCGGGTCGTAGGAGTCGTCGCGGGCAACAACGTCCTGCAGGGCCTGCCGCAGAACCGGACGACGGTCGGCGCGGCGCTGGTCGACACCTCGAGCGAGGTCGCGACCGGCATCGGGATCGCGGTGACCGGCACCGTCCTGGCAGCCCTCGTCTCGGGCAGCATCGCGACGACCTCGTGGACGCCGGATCGGCTGCTCGAATTCCAGAACGCGATCACCGTCGCGGGCATCGTGCTGACAGCCCTCGCCACGCTGCTGGTCGGTGTCGGGATGCTTCGGGGTCGTTCCGAAGGCACTCGACCAGCGGCGCAGCGGGGAACTCGATGACCGCGGCCGATTCGGAGGATCCGGCGCTGCGCGATCATCCCTGGTGCAGCTGCGCCCCCACACGCCCTCGGAGGCGATCCTTCGCCTGGCGCTCCACGATCACCGGCACCTGAGTGCTGATGGGGTAGTCCTGGAACGCGTCGTGCGCCTCGAGGATGACGGCTACGACGTCCGGCGGGGGCACGTCGGGAAACTGCCTTTCGAGCCGATGGATGATGGCGGCGATTCTCTCGTCTATTTCGGGAGAGTCCATGTTCTCCTCGTCCCTCCGGGGATGGTCGACTGCTGGGGAGTTCTGACGCAGGGACGATCCGTCGCGAGGGTCCGCGATGCGGACACGACGCGCGACATCCAGTCGGCCAAAAGCAATGCTCCCGGACGCAATCACGGCGTGGTTACGGGCCGCCGGGGTCTGGGGCAACTTTCACGTCAAGGTATATCCATTTTCCCGCCACGACAACCGACGGCACGTCGACGCGACGACTCTCGGTGCCCGGCTAGCTGCGCGCTAGAGACTTCGCCACGAAGCTGCTGACCACGTCGAGCAGCTGCTCCGGCGCCTCGAGCTGCGGCAGGTGCCCGGTTTCGGGCAGCAGCACGAACTCGGCACCGGGAATGGCGGCGGCGAACGCCCGCCCGTAGTCCGGGTCGACGATGCGATCGGCAGTGCCCCACACGACGAGGGCCGGGATGCCGAGGGCACCGAGGCGGTCCCGAAGCGTCGCGTCGGTCATGGCCTGTCCCGCGTAGACGGCCAGGGCCTCGCGGTTGCCGGCCATCGCCGCTTGCTGAGCAGGGGTCAGCGCGGCGGGGTCGATCTGGAACCGCTCGGGATCGTGGTAGCTGAGCTGCGCCAGTTGCGGGAAGGTCAGCGAGAAGAAGTCGGCGACCGGATGATTCGCGACGTCGATGCCCACGGCATCCACGAGCACGACTCGTGAGACGCGCGGGGAGGCGAGAAGGGCGAGCTCAGCGGCGATCCACCCGCCGATCGAGTTGCCGATCACGGTGACGTCGTCGAGATCCAGTTCGTCGAGCAGATCGGCTTCCAGCCGGGCGACCTGGGGGATCGTGGTCACGTCGACGGGTCGCACACTGCCGCCGAAGCCGGGGTGCGCCGGGGTGATCACGCGGAAACCGGAGCCGGCGAGCAACGACGCGAGCCCAGCGACAGTGAGCGGGCCACCGCCGCCGTGAAGGAGCAGGACGGGGCTGCCGGTGCCGCTGTCGGTGTAGGTGAGTGATGTCATGGTTGAACGCTATATCAACATAGTTATATAAACAACCTTGTAACCGTCGACTAGGGTGGACTGCATGCCCCCCTCCGCACTCGAGGTCGGTCTCGCTGTCAAACGGCTGCAGGTTCGTCATCACCGCAGCGCCAACGAGAGGCTCGCCCCGCTCGGGCTCACGATTGTCCAGTGGGATGCCCTCCGCCACCTGCACGAGAACCCTGACGCGTCCTTGCATCGACTTGCCGTGCTGACGTTTCAGACCGATCAGGCGTTCGGAACGCTCGCCACGCGCATGATCGACCGCGGCCTCATCGAGCGCCTCGAGGGGCCAGGACGCGCGGTGCGCCACCGCCTCACCCCGCACGGTGAAGACCTGCGCGAGCGCGCGGCCCTGCTTCTGGGCGCCGTGCTGCAGGAGTCATTCGCCCCGCTGACGGCCGCCGAGCTCGAGACGTTCAGCGCCCTGCTGGCGAAGCTGGTGCCGGTGGGGCGAGAACGTTCTCCCGAATAGGAACTCGGATGCCACGCCGGTGTTCATCTGGATGGCATCGGTGTCGTGGTGCTTCGCTACCGCCGTGCCTCCGCTACAGAATGGGTGCCTCCGACTGGAGGTTCGACGGCACCAATTTCGCCGGCGGTCGCGGGATGGAACCTGGCGGATGCGTCAGCGCGGCAAGGGTGCGAAAACGTTGACGAGGTTGCCGTCCGGATCCCGGAGAAGCAGGGAGCGGTTGCCCCAGGGCATGTCCGTCGGAGGCTGGACGATGTCGTCGGCCCACGCGCGCAAGTCGTCGTAAGCCGCGTCAACGGCCGCAGGGGACTCGGCTTGGAACTCTACGATGACGCCCCCCGACGTGTCGGCGAAGCCGGGGATGGGCACCGTCGCGGCCGCACCGATCGCCAGTGTGCCAGTGTCGGCACGGAACACGGCGAACACCGGGGCGGGGCGCTCTGCCGTGCTGCCCAGCAGGCGTTCATAAAATGTCGCTTCTCGGTCGACGTCGTTGGTGATGATGCGGGCTGACGCGAATCTCATGGCGCACTCCTTCTTTCGACGTGATCGACCGTAGACGCAGCAGCGGACACCGCCCGCCTCTGGGTCGCCTCACCAACCCGCCCGCGTGACCCACCAAGGGTCCGGGCGGGTGACAGGATTCGCGACCGGACGGCGCCATCGTCCTTCGCCGACTTGGGTGCCCGGTTCCGTCCGACGCGGCAGACGTCGTGCTCAGGATCTGGGAGCGTCAGGGTGGCGAAGTCCGTCCGCGAACACACTGATCATGCGCTCGTTGTGGGAGAAGTCTTCGCCGGGGATGGGGTGACACAGCAGGCTCACGGCATTGATGACCTCTTTCGCGGTCACATCCAGCCGGACTTGCCCCGTTACACGTGCCGCTTTCAGCAGCGTCTCGAGCGCTGGCTCCAATCGCTCGCGGACGTAACCGGCGAGGTTCAGCAACGAGGGATCGTTCGAGTGCAGCGCCGCCGCGAGCCCCTGTTTAGTCCCCACGAGGCGGGTGAGCTCGATGATCCACAAGTCGAGGGCTCTGCCGGGTTCGTTCTGTCCAGCGAGAGCGTGCGCTGCATCAGCGCAGGCATCGATCTCATTCTTCATCACGGCCGAGACCAGGTCCGAGCGGCGAGGGAAATGACGGTACATCGTGCCGATCCCGACTCCCGCTCGATCGGCGATCTCCTGCCCGGGCGCATCGACTCCCGACGCTGCGAAGACGCTCTTCGCCGCTGTGAGTAGAGCGGCGACGTTCCGTTGCGCGTCCGCTCGAAGTCGCCGTGGTCTCTTATCCTCCGGCGTCTTGCCGCCTGCCTCAAGCGTCATGGTCCTCCCCACTTGCGTAACCGGAGGTTCCCTCCGTATATTTAACGGAGGATGCCTCCACTTCCACGCCAGCGTACGCCGATCGTGCAGATCCCGGAGTTTCCCACCAAACGATCGGAGAAACGCTATGCAATATCGTGCGCTCGGCGGCACCGGGATCAAAGTCAGCCCCTACGCCCTCGGCGGGCTGTCGTTCGTGACCCAGATGGGCAATACAGAGTCCGACTCCGTACGGATCATCCACAAAGCCCTCGACGCAGGCATCAACCTGATCGACACCGCCGACGGCTACGGCGACTCCGAAGACATCGTCGGACGGGCGTTGCAGGGCCGCCGCGACACCGTCGTCCTCGCGACGAAATTCAGCCGCCCCATGGGCGACGATCCGAACCAGCAGGGTGCGTCCCGGCGCTGGATCATGACGGCCGTCGACAACTCACTGCGCCGCCTGCAGACCGACCACATCGACCTCTACCAGGTACATCGCCCCGACCCCGAAACGGACATCGAAGAAACGCTGTCCGCCCTGACCGACCTCGTCCGCAGCGGCAAGATCCGCGCCTTCGGCACGTCGACGTTGCCGGCGTCGAACATGGTCGAAGCGCAGTGGGTGTCGCAGCGTCGGGGGCTGGAGAGATTCCGCACTGAGCAACCGACCTACTCGATGCTCAACCGTGGCATAGAGCGCGAGGTCCTCCCGGTTGCCCAGCAATACGGCATGGGCATCCTCGTCTGGGGACCGCTCGCGCAGGGCATGCTCACTGGCCGGGTCCGTCGCGGACAGGACAACGACACGGTTCGCGGGAAGTCCCTGGCGTCTTTTCGGGACGAGCGGCGACTGGATGCAGTGGAGCGGCTGGTTCCCGTCGCCGCCGATGCGGGACTGTCGATGCCTCACATGGCGATGGCGTTCGCGATTGCTCACCCGGGCGTCACCACAGCGCTGCTCGGCGCGCGCACGATGGACCAGCTCGACGACCTCCTCGCCGGTGTCGACACCGAACTGTCCAACGAGGTTCTGGACCGGATCGACGACATCGTGCCACCCGGCGCCGACATCGGCACCCTCGACCAGGCCTACATGCCACCGGCGATCACGGAGGTCACGCTGCGCCGCCGACCTCTCGGTGAGCGCTCCGCGGGCCGGGCGTCCGACGAGACGTGACCGCCTACGAACCGGAGCTGTGGCACGAGCTGTTCGTCATGACCGGCGGCGCCGCAGCAGCGCTGGCAGGACTGATCTTCGTAGCCGTCTCAGTCAATGACGAGCCCATCCTCAAAACCCCCGCGCTGCCCGCTCTTGCTGTGCGAACCCTGTTCATCCTCATCGGAGTCCTGGTGTTGTGCATCATCGGACTTGTACCCGGGCAAAGTCGCAGTGCGGGGGGACTTCAGATCCTCCTTGTTGGACTCGTCCTGGGTGGCGTCACCCTCGGCACAACCGTCCGCAACTTCGCTGGAACGACGATTCTGGTCAGGCGAGTCATCCTGATCGTCCTCAGTGTTGCTGCTTCGCTCCCGGCTGTCATCGCCGGAATATCGATACTGGTGGGCGCAGGAGGTGGGTTGTATTGGCTGGCTCTGGAGCTGGCCGCGGGGATAATCGTCGCCACGTATCACGCGTGGATACTCCTCATCGTCATCCGTCGATAACCCGGACTTTGCTGGTCACCTCGGTCAGGGAGTAGGTGTCTCGCGCCCCATCCCCACTGTTCTCGCGGGCCGGCTCCGATCTCCTTCATCGCCGACTTCGGCTCGAGGAGCCGCTCGCGAGGTGCGTAGCGCGGGAATGCTCCGTCTGGTCCGGCGTGTTTCCCGTTCTGTGGCAGGGAACTCAGCGCGTCGCGGGCCGCGGACCCGGACGGGGTATTCCGCGGTCGCCGTCCAACAGCGCTCGATCGATGTGGATGGTCACACGCGGTCGTTCCTGGTGGTCCGATCGGACGACGGCGGGAATCGACGGCGATTGCTTCTCGCCGTGCACGGATCGAACCAGACCGGTGCCCAGTTTCGTCGCATGACCGGCGGGGGCCTCGACCGGTGGCCGGCGGAGAGGTCGGGCATCACGATCTACCCCGATTCCTGGAAACGGTCACTGTGGAACGACGCGCGAACATCGACGCCATCCAAAGCGCGGGCGGCGGGTGTCGATGACGTGGCGTTCCTGCGGGCGCTGATCGCGCCTTACCGTGGCGGCGACACCCGGGTGTACGGCGTCGGCTACTCCAACGGGGGTCAGCTGGTCATCCGCGCCGTGCTCGAGGCGCCGCCGCTGTTCGACGCCGCAGCGCTGCTGTCGGCGACCGTTCCGGCGCCCGAAAACCTGGTCGTCGATACGTCGACCACACCGGTGCCGGTCTTGATGTCTCACGGAACGAAGGATCCGCTGGTTCCCCACGGCGGCGGGATGGCAAGCCTCTTCGGCTTCCGACCGAGAGGGATGATGCGCTCAGCGGAGGACTCCGCGCGGTTCTGGGCCGCCCGGAACGACATCCGAACCGCCGCACTCGTATCGACGCTGCCAGCCTCTCGCGATGAACGGACCCGCACCACCGTGCACTCCTTCGAGGAGCCGGGCCGACCGCCAGTGCAGTTCTACTCGACCGCGGGCGGCGGACACGTGGTACCCGCACCTGGCGGGCGGAACCCCCGGATCATGGGACGCGCAAGCCATGACGTGGACCTGCCCCGCATCGTCCTGGACTTCTTCGAATCGCAGGAAGTGGACCCCGGCTCGGTCACCGCGTAGGCGCCCGCTCGCCCAAGACGCTTGTACTCCCGCTCCGCCAGCGGGCTCCTCACAGCACCTACCCTGACGGTCGCCTCGCCGGCATCTGACCCGCTCACGGTTCGACCCCTGATCCGTCACCGGTCGTGGCGTGCGCGAGGTCCCCGTCCGCTGCGAGCACATCTTGCCATGAGGGCATCGAAGCCGCGGCGCCGGCGCGGCCGACGGAGAGGGATGCCGCTACCGTCGCGGCTCGTAACGCGACCATGAAGTCGTCGCCGACAGCGAGACGTGCGGTGAGAGTGCCGGCGAAGCAGTCGCCGGCACCCGTCGTGTCCACAACGTTCGTCGGACGGGATGGTTGTTCGTGGATGATCGCTCCCTCCTGCGCGACGAGGGTCGACTTCGGCCCGCGGGTCATGATGACCAGACCGCAGATTTCACTGAGCTTGCTCGCGGCGGTGTGACCGTCCGGTGCGCTTGCCAGCTGGTGAGCTTCATGTTCATTCAGCAGAAGGACGTCCACGAGCGGCAGCAGTTCGGTTGCCTGCTCTGACACGGGCGCAGGCGTGAGGATGGTGACGACGCCGTCGCGGCGCGCGCTTGCGAGCGCGACGCGGACCAGGGCGGCGGGACGTTCGAGCTGCGTGACCAGTGCCGACGCGGAGGCCACCAGTGATGCATCCTCGGCTGCCCACTCATCTGAGTCGTTCGCTCCGGGGATGACGACGATAGCGTTGTCCCCGCCGTCCAGCACCGAGACCTGCGCGATCCCGGTCTGTGTGGCCGAGTCGGCGGTGAGTCGCCGGACGTCCACACCCTCTGCGGCAAGCACCTCGGCGAGCTGTTCTCCGGCGTCGTCTTCGCCGATTCGACCGAGAAACGCAACGTCTGCGCCAGCTCTCGCTGCGGCCAAGGCTTGGTTGAGGCCTTTACCGCCGGCGACCCGCTGCAGGTCCCGGCCGAAGATCGTCTCACCGGGCACGGGAAGTCGTGGTTGTCGGATCACGTAGTCGAGGTTCACGCTTCCCAGGACGACGAGGGAACCGCCTTGAAGCCGTCGACGCAAAGCCTGTGTCTTGTTCTCTGGAAAAACCATCACGCGGGCCCGCGTGCTGGGGTCGAAGCGGTCATCGGCTCGCATAGGGCAGGCCCGCCGCCGCCGGCCCTCGGACGCGTCCGACGAGTCCCGCGACGGCGACGATCGTAACGACGTAAGGGAGCATGAGCATGAATTCGCTGGGTACCGGGGACCCGATAGCGCTGAGGACGTACTGGAGGTTGGTTGCGAAGCCGAACAGCAGCGCGGCAAGCGTTGCCCGGATCGGGTCCCATCGTCCGAAGATGACGGCCGCCAGGGCGATGTAGCCGAATCCGGCGGTCATGTCCTGCTGGAACGATCCCACTGAGCCGAGGGTGAAGTAGGCACCGCCGAGTCCCGCCACCGCGCCAGCGATCGAGACGTTCCAGAAGCGGGTGCGGTTGACCTTGATGCCGACGGTGTCGGCGGCTTGCGGGTGTTCACCGACGGCGCGCAGCCGCAGGCCCCACTTGGTGTGGAAGAGGCAGACCCACACCGCCGCGACAGCAACGTACGCGGCGTAGATGATGATGGTCTGACGGAAGAAGGTCGGTCCGATGATCGGAATCTGCGAGAGCACCGGGATCTCGATGACGGGGAACCGCGGCGGGGAGTTTAGCGTCGTGGCGTCCTTGGTCAGCACGGTCGAATACAGGAAAGACGTCAGGCCAGTCACGAACACGTTCAGGACGACGCCGACGATGACTTGGTCGACCCAGTAGCGGATCGAGAAGACGGCGAGGACGAGCGACACCAGCACGCCGGCGATGACGGCGCCGATCAGACCGACGTAGGGGTTGCCGGTGACCGAGGCGACCACGGCCGACACGAACGCACCGCCGAGCAGCTGCCCCTCGATGGCGACGTTGATGACGCCGACGCGTTCGGAGATCACACCGCCGAGTGCGCCGAAGACGAGGGGTACCGAGATCCCGACGGTTCCGATGAGCAGTCCGAGGACGGGCAGAGTCTGCCCGGCGGCGGCCCACGTGAGGAACCCTGCGAGGAAGATGACAGCGAAGATGGCGTTCAGCCATAGCGGCACCCGGCGGTCCGTGGCCACGAGCCAGGTCGCGAGTGCGGCGAGCAGCAGCAGCACGATGGTGAGGACGAGTGTCGTGCCTGCGACCGGGATGACGAGGGGCGGCAGCTGGATGAGGTCCGCGCTGCCGGACAGACGGAATGTCGTGTCTCCCGACCGGCCGAGGAGCAGGAAGAGCACGACGGCGAGGAGCGCGAAGACACCGAAGGCGATCGGGGCCTTCCAGCTGCGCACGACAACTCGAGCGGGCGAGTTCGTCACGGCGGTCACAGCGAACTCACCTCCGCCTTGGTCGGTGCGGGTTTGATCGGGGTCGCGGCCTTTCCTGGGTCGGGGAGGCGGAAGATCGCACGGATCAGCGGCGGCGCGGCGATGAACAGCACGATCAGCGACTGCACGACCAGCACGATGTCGATGGGCACGCCCTCGGCGGCCTGCATGAGGAATCCGCCCGCTTTGAAAGCACCGAAGAGGATGCCGGCGCCGAGTACGCCCCACGGGCGTGACCGACCGAGAAGCGCGACGGTGATCGCATCGAATCCGATGCCCGCGTCGATGCCGGAGGTGAAGCCGGCCTTGGCGGGACCGAGGACCTGAGTGACCCCCGCAAGCGCGAGGAGCGCCCCGGAGATGAGCATCGCCGTCAGATAGACGTTCTTGACGTCGATGCCGGCGACGCGGGCGGCCTTGGGGTTGAGTCCGACCGCTCGATAGCGGAAGCCGAGCGCGGATCGATCGATCAGCCACCAGGTGAACACCGTGGCGGCGAGAGCGAGCACGAACCCCCAGGTGAGGTTGAACTGCGGTCCCAGCAGCGGCGGAAGCGTTGCGGTGTCGGCGATGGGCGGGGATTTCGGGTTGCTCGATCCGGGCGCCTGCAGGACGGGGGTGCGCAGCAGGAACGACACCAGGTAGAACGCGATGTAGTTGAGCATGATCGTCACGATCACCTCGTGAGCCCCGGTGCGCGCCTTGAGAAGCCCGGCGATGCCGCCCCATAACCCGCCGCCCACCAGTCCGGCCGCGATCGCGACGATCAGGTGGATCCCGGCCGGTAGTGGCAGGGAGAACCCGACCCATCCGGCGCAGGCAGCTGCAATGAGTATCTGACCGCGTCCGCCGATGTTGAACATTCCGACCCGGAATGCCAACGCGACGCCGAGGCCGCCCGCGATGAGTGGCGTGGCGAACGTGAGCGTTTCGGTAATGGGTTTGATCTGCTGTAAGAAGCCGTCACGCTTCGGGTTGAAGATCGCACCTTGAAACAGCGACAGGTAGGCGCCTCCCACGGCATCGCCGATGGCGGCGAAGAACGCGCCCGGGGCGGTGAAGAGCTGACCGGCCGTTGCCTGCACCTGTTCGTCTGTCACCGCGATCAGCACACCGCCAACCGCCAAGGCGAGCACCACCGCCAGCACCGAGACCATGGCGTTTCCGCCTACGATCTCGGCGAAGACTTTCCGGCTACGCCCGCCGGCGATCCAGGCCGGGTTTTCCGCGCTCATACGATGCCTCCTTCAACTTCGGTCGGCGTCGAGGCCGCAGCCACGCTCCCCGCGGGCGCGGGTTCGCCGGCCATCATCAGCCCGAGGACGTCACGGGGCGTGCCCGCCGGAACAATTCCGACGATGCGTCCCCGATACATCACGGCGATACGGTCGGCCAACGCCACGACTTCGTCGAGTTCGGTCGACACGACGATCACCGGGATGCCCGAATCGCGAGTTTCGACGATGCGCTGATGGACGAACTCGATCGACCCGACGTCGATACCTCGCGTCGGCTGGGCGGCCACGAAGAGGCGGAGGTCGCGGCTCAGCTCACGCGCGAGCACCACTTTCTGCTGATTGCCGCCCGACAGCCGGCCCACGGGGGTTCCGATACCCTGCGAGCGGACGTCGAATTCCCGCGACCGCGCCGCCGCGAACTCGTCGAGGGCACCGCGCTGCACGGTGCCGGCGCGGACGAACGCCTTGTCGTAGGAACGGTCGAGCATGAGATTCTCCGCGATGGTGAATGTCCCTACAAGTCCGTCCTCCTTCCGGTCCTCGGGCACGAACCCGACCCCGGCGTCGAGGATGCGACGCACGGACTCGCCGCGAAGCGACTCCCCGTCCAGGAGTACTTCGCCGGTCACCCGGGGCTGCAGACCGAGGATGGCCTCGACCAGTTCTGTCTGCCCGTTGCCTTGCACCCCGGCGATCGCGAGAACCTCTCCACCCCGCATCCGGAACGAGACATCGTCGACGACAATCTGTCCGGTCGCGTCGATGACCGACAGATTCTCGACGACGAGGGCGTTGTCGGTCAGACGCGGGGGATGCTTGTGCACGGTCAGCTCGACAGGCCGACCCACCATGAGTGCCGCCAACTCGGCATTGGACGCACCCGGATCGGCTTCTCCGACCACCTTGCCCAGGCGTACGACGGTGATCCGGTCGGCGACCTCGCGGACCTCCCGCAGCTTGTGGGTGATGAACACGATCGCCGTGCCCGTCGCTTTCAGATCCCGCATGATCGCCATGAGCTCGTCGGTCTCGTGCGGGGTCAGCACGGCAGTCGGCTCGTCGAAGACCAGGATGCGCGCATCCCGGGAAAGCGCCTTGACGATTTCGACGCGCTGCTGCACCCCGACGGGCAGGTCCTCGACGAGCGCGTCAGGATCAAGGCCGAACCCGAACCGGTCGCTCAGCTCGCGGACTCTTCGACGCGCGCTGCCCAGGTCGAGCCGGCCGGCGAACCCGGTCTCCTCGTGCCCCAGCATGACGTTCTCCGCGACGGTGAACACCGGAATCAACATGAAGTGCTGATGCACCATGCCGATGCCGGCGTTCATCGCATCGCCCGGCCCGGCGAAACGCTGAGCGACACCATCGATGAGGATCTCACCGTCGTCGGCTTCGTAGAGGCCGTAGAGCACGTTCATCAGGGTCGACTTGCCAGCGCCGTTCTCACCCAGAAGACAGTGGACCTCCCCCGGCTCGACGATCAGGTCGATATGGTCGTTCGCCGTGAGAGCACCGAATCGCTTCGTGATGCCTCGCAGTTCAAGCTTCATGGCTCACACCTCGTCGTCGAGTAGTGGGATGCGGAGAGGTCGCGCCGACCGGTCCCTGAACCGGTCGGCGCGACGGTCTCAGCCCGGCGTGGACTTCGAGGTGACCTTGATGTCGCCGGCGATGATCTTCGCGGTGATGTCGTCGAGTTGCTGCTTCAGGTCGGCGGGCACCTTGGATTCGAAGTCGTGGAACGGAGCGATCCCCACACCGTCGTTCTTGAGCGTCCCGACGTAGGGTTCGTTGTTGAAGTCGCCAGCGTCGGCGGCGACGACGACATCGCTGACGGCCGCGTCGATGCCCTTCACGACAGAGGTGAGCAGCAGATCCTTCACCGATGGGTCGGTCTCGTATACATCGGCGTCCACGCCGATGAGCGCTGTGTCGCCGCCCTTGTCGCGGATCGCCTCTGCGGCTGACTGGTAGATCGGGCCGCCTACCGGCAACAGCACGTCGGCGTCTTGGTCCAGCAGCGACTGGGCAGCGGTTTTCGCTTCCACGCCGGCTTCGAAGCCGCCGGTGAACACACCCGTCTGCGACTCCTTGTTCCAACCGACCGCTTTGACGTCGGCGTTGTTGGCTTTGTTGTAGTAGGCGACTCCGTCGACGAATCCGTCCATGAACAGAGTCACCGGTGGGATCTGGGCGCCCCCGAATGTTCCCACAACCCCCGTCTTGGAGTAGGCGGCCGCGGCGTAGCCGGCGAGGAAGGAGGCCTCTGCGGTGTTGAAGAGGATCGGCTTGCCGTTGTCCACGTCCGACTTCCCGTCGCCATCCGCGTCGAGCGCGTCGTCGACGATCGCGAACTTGATGTCGGGGTTCGCGGCCGCGGCGGCGTTCGTGACGTCCGAGAGCAGGAAGCCGACGGTGAGGATGAAGTCGCATCCCTCGGCGACCTGCGCCTCGACGTTCGGCTGGAAGTCATTCTCGTTGCCGGACTCAACCTTGCTGAATTCGACTCCGAGCTTGTCGGCCGCGGCAGTGATCCCGCGCAGCGCCGACTCGTTGAACGAGCGGTCGTCGAACCCGGCGGTATCCGACACGATGCAGGGGTGAAAGGCATCGCCGCCACCACCTGATGCGTCGCCCGACCCGCTGCCGGATGCGCAGCCTGCCAACAGCAGGACGCCGGCGGCGCCGGCGGCCGCGACTGCCGCCCAGCGGCGGTGTTGCTTCGTAGTGAACACGTGGACTCCTTCGTCGTGGTGAGGGGGTTGGTCAGGCGAGCTGGCGGACGGAGTCTTCGATGAGGTTCCAGAAGCGATCGACGTCCAGGTCGAGCGCGACCGTGGCGTTCGAGGGGCGCTTCAAGAAATCGAGCAGATCGACGCATGTCGCACCGCGGGTTTCGGCGCCTTGCACCTCGGCGTCGACGCGAGTACGCACCGTCGTAGCCACGGCAGGATCGATGAGCATGGCGACGGTGATGGGATCGTGCAGCGGACCGTCGGGCATGTTCTCGAACGCGTCGTAGGTGGAGCAGAAGAACTCCAGCAGCTCGGCGCCGAACGCCGAGGTCCTCGTGCCGACCGCAGCGATCCGTGACCGCACCTCTCGAGTGATCAACGCCTGGTGCGAGATGTTCAGGCCGACCATGGTGAAGTCGATCCCGGAATCGAGCACCACCGCGATCGACTCCGGATCTGTCCATGCGTTGAACTCGGCGTATGCCGACACGTTCCCGCGACCGGTTGATCCGCCCATCCACACCACCTGCGCGATGGAGCCGACCAGGTCGGGATACTGCTGCACGAACAGGGCGACGTTCGTGAGCGGCCCGGTGGCGACGATGGTGATGGGCTCATCGGAGGCGGTGATGACGTCTCGCATAAGGGCGAGTGCATCCCGGTGATCGAGCACGGTCGTCGGTTCCGGCAGCTCCGGGCCGCCCAGCGCGTTCGCGCCATGGATCCACTCCGCAGGAATCAGCTCAGCGACGAGCGGACGCTCCGAACCTCGGCCGACCGGCACTCCCTCGATGCCCGCGACCGTGCAGGCGACCAACGCATTATGCGTGGTGTGCTCGATGCGACCGTTGCCGGCCACGGTGGTGATGGCACGCAGGTCGATCTCGGGATTCGCGGCGGCCAGCCAGATGGCGAACACGTCGTCATGTCCTGGGTCGCAGTCGATGATGATCGGCGTGGGCATCGCGGCTCCTTTGCGCAGTGCTGCGTAATCGTTTACGCATCTGTTCCACACTATTACACGATGCTGCCCGCCTCGCAAGTACAATCGAGACGAGCGTTCGGATTGGAGTCGTCATCTCCTCGTCAGTCACCCTGAGCGACGTCGCGGCCCGCGCCGGCGTCTCGATTGCGACGGCCTCCAGAGCACTGACCGGCAAGCCGCGCGTATCGCAGGAGATGATCGTTCGCGTCCGCGCGGTCGCGAAGGAACTCGGCTACCGAGTGGATCCTGCCGCTCGCGCGCTGCGGGCCGGATCGAGTCGCCTCGTGGGAATGATCGTTCCGGTCATCGGTATCCCCTTCTTCGCCCGACTGGTCGACGCAATCGAGGAAGAGCTGAATCGCGCCGGGTACGAGCTCCTGCTCGCCGACTCACACGGTTTCGTCGAAGAAGAGAACCGCCGGCTCCAGGTCTTCCGGGACCGTCGCGTCGACGGTGTGATCGTCATCCCTTCTGAACAGAAGGCATCGGCACCTGCGCTTCGCTCGCTGGGCAACGAGATCGCACTCGTCGAAGTGGACCGCGCCACCGCCAAGCCTCTCGCGGACTTCGTCGGTGTAGACAACGAGGCGGGCATGCGCCTGATCGTCGAACACCTGCACGCTCGAGGCGTCACGAGCATCGGCTACGCCGGCGCCGACGACGCCAGCTCCAACGGTGTCGAACGGTTCGCGAGCATGCAACGCTTCGCCGCCGAGAACGGAATCGCCATCACGGGAACGTTCCGGAGCGAATACAGCATCGCCGCAGGCGTAGCCGCTGCGGATTCGCTCATCGGCGAGCAAGGCACCCTCCCCGGCGCGATCGTGGCAGCGTCAGACCAGATTGCCGTCGGCGTGATCGCCCGCCTGCGCGAACACGGCGTGGAAGTCCCACGCGACATTCTCGTCACCGGCTTCGACGGCGGGGAGCTCGCCGAGATCTTCTGGCCCAGCCTGACGACCGTCGTGCAGCCGGTCTCGGCGATCGCCGCCGACGCGGTCGGTTTCCTCCTCGCGCGCATGAGGAACGAGGCAGGCGCATTCCGCCGCAACCTGGTTGCGCCGACCCTTCAAATCGGGATGTCGACCACGCGCCCATGACGGTTGTTCCCACTCCGAACGCTCGATCCGCCAGGCGCAGCCCGAAACCTAGTCCGCTGCGCAGATGAGAGGCTCTGCTGAGCCGCATGCGGCAACGGTGGAAGCCCGACCGCGTCGAGGAACGACACAAATCCGGGCGCGGCACCGCGCAGAACGACCACCAGCGATCAAGGCATCCGCAGCCACGACGCGATGATCCCGCCGACGACGGGGATGGCGCCCACGACGACCAGTTCAAGGCCCGGCATCCGCGTCCTGTCCGGCAGCTAAGCGCGTCAACAGCGCACGCAGCTGGGCGGACTCGGCATCGTCGAGCTCGGCGAGGAGCTGCTGTTCAGCCTCATCGCTGGCACGGACCGCTCGGACGAGCGCCCGCTTCCCGTCCCCGGTGAGCTCGAGCACGTTTCTGCGCCGGTCCCCGGTGTCTGCGCGGCGCGCCACGAGCCCCTTGCTTTCCAGCCCGTCCAGCAGCCATGATGCGGGGACGATACAACGGATCACCCTGGCGCATGCCCGTGACCCGATCCTCTGGCGATATAACGAGGCGACTGATTCTCAGGCGCGTCATACCCTGATCTTCAGTGGCCACACTGGGTGACCGAGACGTTTCTCAGTTGTGGTCGGCTATACGGGACAGTGGACCGGGTGGTCTGGTAGGCC
>CAXTES010000054.1:0-5994 GCA_964243215.1 uncultured Microbacterium sp.
GTGCACTCTCGCGCACCCGACGTGCACTCTCGCGCACCCGACGTGCACTCTCGCGAACCCGACGTGCACTCTCGCGAACCCGGCGTGCACTTTCGCGCACCCGGCGTGCACTCTCGCGAACCCGGCGTGCACTTTCGCGCACCCGACGTGCACTTTCGCGATCCCGGGGCCGGCGAGGCGCCGCCGTAGACTTGGCGGGACATGTCATCCCTCTTCGACTGCGGCGACGAGGCGCAGCTGCTGACCGGCATGCGTCACGCCCGGCAGGCCATCGGCCGCGGCGAACTGATCGTCATCCCGACCGACACGGTGTACGGCGTCGCGGCCGACGCGTTCAGCGCCGCCGCCGTCGCGAAGCTGCTGTCCGCCAAGGGCCGCGGGCGCCAGTCTCCGCCACCCGTCCTCGTCGCCGGGATCACGACGCTGCGTGCGCTGGCGTCCGACGTGCCCGAGCCGGTGGAGCGGCTCATCGAGGCGTTCTGGCCCGGCGGCCTCACCATCGTCCTGCCGGCTCAGCCGTCGCTGTCGTGGGACCTCGGCGACACGCACGGCACCGTCGCGCTGCGGATGCCGGCGCATCCACTCGCGCTCGAACTGCTCGAAGAGACCGGACCGCTCGCGGTCTCCAGCGCCAACCTCACCGGCAAGGCGGCGGCGGTGTCGGCGGCCGACGCCCGCAGCATGCTCGGCGACAGCGTCGAGGTCTACCTCGATGGCGGCCCGTCGCGCACCGGCGTCGCCTCGACGATCGTGGATGCGACGAGCCTGATCGCCGGCGCGGAGCCGCGGGTGCGGATCCTGCGCGACGGCGCGGTCTCGCGCGATCAGCTGCGGGAGGTCCTCGGCGACGTCCTCGAATCGGATGCCACCGCCGACCGCGACCGCGAGCCCGAGTCCGCACCCGATCCCGAACCCGCACCCGACCCCGACTCCAACCGCGATGCAGAACCCGCAGCCGACCCCGCACCTAGCCCCACCCCCACCCCCCGACCCCACCTCAACCCCGCCGCGGAATCAGAGCCCGGCGGCGCCGCGTGAAGCAGTACGTCTTCACGGTGCTGCTCACCGCCGCGATCACGTTCGCCGCGGCATGGGGCGTGTGGCGACTCAGCCTGCGTTTCAAGCTGTACCCGGGCATCCGCGAGCGCGATGTCCACAAGACCCCGACGCCGCGCCTGGGCGGTATCGCGATGTTCCTCGGTGTCGCGGCGGCGTTCGCCGTCTCGTCGCAGAACCAGTACTTCGCGATCTTCTGGGCCGATCCGGCACCGGTGCTGTCGATCCTCGCCGCAACGCTGCTCATCGTCGCGGTGGGCGTGGCCGACGACCTGTGGGACCTGGACTGGATGATCAAACTCGGCGCTCAGTTCGTCGCCGCCGGCATCATCGCCTGGTTCGGCCAGCTGCAGATCTACTCGCTGCCCATCGGCGGCTTGACGGTCGGGTCGGGCACCGTCAGCTTCACCCTGACCATCTTCGCCATCGTCGTCGTGATGAACGCGGTGAACTTCATCGACGGCCTCGACGGCCTCGTCGCCGGCGTCTGCCTCATCACGAACGGGATCTTCTTCGCGTACTCCTACATCCTCGTGCGCGACACCGGCTCGAGCACGTACTTCAACCTCGCTTCGTTCATCGCCGCGGTGCTCGTGGGTGCGTGCCTGGGATTCCTGCCGCTGAACTGGACCCCTGCGCGGCTGTTCATGGGCGATTCCGGGGCGCTGATGCTCGGTCTGCTGATGGCCTGCTCGGCGGTGGCGATCACCGGTCAGCTCGACCCGACCATGCTCGACCCCGGCCAGATCGGCCGGTCGCAGCTGCTCGGCACGTTCATTCCGATCCTCATCCCCGTCGCGGTGGTGCTGCTGCCGCTGCTGGACTTCGGACTCGCCGTGGTGCGGCGAGTGCGTGCGGGAAAGTCGCCCTTCTCGCCCGACCGCAAACACCTGCACCATCGGATGCTGGACATGGGGCACTCGGACCGGTCGGCGGTGATGATCTTCTACGCCTGGACCGCCGTGATCGGCATCGCGGTGCTGCTGATGTACATCGCGACGCGGCAGGATTGGTTCGGTCAGTACTGGATCGGCGTCGTGTTCGGGCTCGTGGGCGTCGCCGCGTGCCTCGTGCTGACGTTCCTGCCGTCGCGCCGCCGGGTGCGCCGAGCGCCCGTGCCCGAGGAGGCCGCCCGTTGAGCACCGCGTCCGCCTCGAGTTCCCCGGTGCTGCGCGCGATTCTGCGGTGGTCGCTGCTTGTTACCGCCGTGCTCGCGGTGGTCGGCGCGGTCATCGGCTTCGTGGTGGCCGGAACGCTGGGCCTGATCAGCGCGCTGATGGGGGTAATGCTGGCGGGCCTGTTCCTCGGGATGACCGCGATGATCATCCTGATCGCGGGCCGGCTGCCGGCCGGGCCGGCGAGCATCCCCACCTTCTTCGCCATCGTGCTGGGCGGCTGGGTCGTGAAGCTCGTCGTGTTCATCGTGGCGCTGCTGCTGCTGCGCGGTCAGCCGTGGATACAGCCGCAGGTGTTCTTCTTCGCAGTGCTCGCCAGCGTCGTGGCATCCCTCGTCGTCGACATGGTCGTGATGGCTAGAAGCCGCGTTCCGTACGTCGGCGACGTGGCTCTGCCGACCTCCGTCGACGACCCGGAGACGGGTCCGGGCGGTAGGTGAGCGCGGCATTTCCTTGCTAGGGTGGTCGAGTCGCCGGGAGACAAGGCGCGTGTCCACCACCGAAGGTTGTCCGCATCCCGCCGGATGACGCTCTAGACCTGCCGCACCGATCGGATCGGTGCCCTGAAGCCGGAGCCCACGCTGTTTACTCACGTCGCGTCTTTCGTCGTCAACGCCGCCGCGAGCGATGACGGCGGATTCCACGGGCCGTCGATCGATGAGTTCTTCCCGCCGGTCCTGCTGTTCGCCGGGACGCCGTTCGAGCTGAACCGCCTGATGCTCATCCGCATCCTGGTGGTCGTCGTGCTGTGCCTGTGGTTCTGGCTGGCCACGCGTGACTTGAAGATCATCCCGTCCCGCGGTCAGGTCGCCTTCGAGTACATCTTCGGCTTCGTTCGCAAGGGGATCATCTACGACACTCTCGGCGAGCGGCTCGGGCGCAAGTACGAGCCGATCCTGATGACGTTCTTCTTCCTGATCCTCGGGATGAATCTCACCGGCATCATCCCGGGCCTGCAGCTGGCCGGAACGGCCAACATCGGGCTGCCGCTGATCCTGGCTCTCATCGCGTGGGTGATGTTCATCTACGCCGGTTTCCGGGAGAAGGGCGGCCGGTTCCTGAAGGACTCCCTGTTCCTGCCCGGCGTGCCCAAGATCCTCTACGTCCTGCTCACGCCGCTGGAGTTCTTCTCGACCTTCATCCTGCGCCCGATCACGCTGACCCTCCGATTGACGATGAACATGATCGCCGGGCACATGCTGCTGGTGCTCTGCTTCTCGGCGACGCAGTTCTTCTTCTTCACGGTGCTCGCCAGCGGCAACCTGCTCGGTCTGCTCGGCGCCGGCTCCTTCGCGTTCGGCATCGCATTCACCGTGCTGGAGCTGTTCGTCGCCGCGCTGCAGGCATACGTGTTCACGATCCTGTCCGCCATCTACATCCAGCTCGCGGTCGCCGAAGAGCACTGACCCGGCCCGCCGAATCGACAAAGACCCCTTCGAAAGGAACCACCCCCGTGAATATCGTCGGACAACTCGCACCGCTCGCCTTCGGCCTCGCCGTCATCGGCTCCGGTATCGGCGTGGGAATCATCGTCGGCAAGACCATCGAGTCGGTGGCACGGCAGCCCGAGTTGCAGGGGCGCCTGTCGAGCCTGATGTTCCTGGGCATCGCCTTGACCGAGGCGCTCTGCTTCATCGCGATCGCCGTCGCGTTCATCCCGTTCCCGACACCCGCGTGAGAACCTGATGTCCACCGGATTCATCACCGCCGCGGCCGCGGAATCGCCCAGCCCGCTCATCCCCTCGCTGCCGGACCTGGTCTGGGGAACGCTGGCGTTCCTCATCGTGCTCGCGTTCGTGATCTGGCGGTTGCTGCCGCGGATGAACGCCGCGCTGGACGCCCGCCGCGAGGCGATCGAGGGCGGTCTGGCCCGGGCGCAGGACATGCAGACCAAAGCGGCCGCCGCGCTCGAGCAGTACACCGCCCAGCTGGCCGATGCCCGGGGCGAAGCGGCGCAGATCCGCGACCAGGCTCGCGCGGACGGCGCGAAGATCCTCGCGGAGCTCAAGCAGAACGCTCAGAACGAGGCATCCCGGGTCACCGCCAACGCCCAGACGCAGATCGAGTCGGAGCGTCAGGCCGCGATGGTCTCGCTGCGCGGCGAGGTCGGATCCCTCGCGCTCGACCTCGCCGGCGGCGTGATCGGCGAGTCGCTCTCCGACGACGCGAAGGCGCAGGCGGTCGTCGACCGGTTCCTCGCCGAACTCGAGCAGTCCGAGAAGGCGACCACCTGATGAGCAGCGCGACCGCTCAAGCACGTGCGGCGACGACGGCGGCGCTGGATGCCGTGTCGAAAGTCGGCCTCGACGACGCCCGCGAGCTGTTCGCCGCGGCGCGTGCGCTGGCGGACTCGTCGCAGCTGAGCGGCGCGCTGTCGGACCGGAGCGCGCCGACCGCGGCGCGCGCGAACCTGGTGGCCGACGTGTTCGGCCGAAGCGTCGGTGCCACCACGATCGGTCTGGTGCAGGCCGCGGCGACGCAGCGGTGGTCCTCGGCCGCGGAACTGATCGACGGAGTCGAGGAGCTCGCGGTGCGGGCGGCATCCCGCGCGCAGCCGCACGCGGATGTCGAGGGGGAGCTGTTCCAGTTCTCACGCACCGTCGCGGGCAACTCCGACCTCGAGCTGGCCCTGGGCAGCCGCCTCGGCGACGCGGCCGTCAAGGGCGACCTCATCGAGTCACTGCTGCGGGGGCGTGCCAGCGATGCCACGACCCTCATCGTCTCGTCGCTCGTGCAGCGTCCCCGTGGCCGCCGGATGCGCCGGCTGCTGATCCGCGCCGAGCGGATCGTCGCCCAGGAGCGCGACCGGATGGTCGCCCGCGTCACGACCGCGGCGCCGCTGAACTTCGCCCAGTCGGTGCGGTTGCGCGAGGCGCTGTCGCGCAAGTACGGACGGGATGTCGCGATCAACACGATCGTCGACCCCGCGCTCGTCGGCGGCGTGCGGGTGCAGATCGGCGACGACGTCATCGACGCGAGCGTCTCGTCGCGGCTCGCCGATCCCCGCCAGCGACTGGCCGGCTGACCCGGCCGCCCCGCCCCTCGAGGGCACAGACTTGTCAGGGCCCCGCGCCCGCAGAAACGAAGGAAGATCATGACAGACCTGACGATCAGCCCCGACGTCATCCGCGACGCGCTCAAGGACTTCGTCGCCGCATACGAGCCCGCCGGCGCCGCCGCGACCGAGGTGGGCTCGGTCATCGACGCCGCAGACGGCATCGCCCACGTCGAGGGACTGCCGGGCGTGATGGCGAACGAACTGGTCACCTTCTCCGACGGCACGCTCGGTCTCGCCCAGAACCTCGACGAGAACGAGATCGGCGTCATCGTGCTCGGCGAGTTCTCCGGCATCGAAGCAGGTACCGAGGTCACCCGCACCGGTGAGGTGCTTTCGGTCGGCGTCGGCGACGCGTACCTCGGCCGCGTCGTGGACCCGCTCGGCAAGCCCATCGACGGGCTCGGCGAGGTCAGAACCGACGCGCGGCGCGCCCTCGAGCTGCAGGCGCCCGGCGTGATGCTTCGCAAGAGCGTGCACCAGCCGCTGCAGACCGGCATCAAAGCCATCGATGCGATGATCCCGATCGGCCGCGGTCAGCGTCAGCTGATCATCGGCGACCGCCAGACCGGCAAGACCGCCATCGCGATCGACACGATCATCAACAACAAGGACTCGGGCGTCATCTCGGTCTACGTCGCCATCGGCCAGCGCATGGCCACGGTGGTCGGCCTGGCCAAGACGCTCGAGGACGCGGGCGCCCTGGAC
>CAXTES010000054.1:6004-15844 GCA_964243215.1 uncultured Microbacterium sp.
CCATTGCGATCGACACGATCATCAACCAGAAGGCGAACTGGGAGTCCGGCGACCCCGAGAAGCAGGTGCGCTGCATCTATGTCGCGATCGGCCAGAAGGGCTCCACGATCGCCGCCGTCAAGGGTGCGCTCGAAGACGCCGGCGCGATGGAGTACACGACGATCGTGGCGGCTCCGGCATCCGACCCCGCCGGCTTCAAGTACCTCGCCCCCTACACCGGGTCGGCCATCGGCCAGCACTGGATGTACGACGGCAAGCACGTGCTGATCATCTTCGACGACCTGACCAAGCAGGCCGAGGCCTACCGGGCGGTCTCCCTGCTGCTGCGCCGCCCGCCGGGCCGCGAGGCCTACCCGGGCGACGTCTTCTACCTGCACTCGCGCCTGCTGGAGCGCTGCGCGAAGCTGTCGGACGAGCTCGGCGCCGGATCGATGACCGGCCTGCCGATCATCGAGACCAAGGCCAACGACGTCTCGGCGTACATCCCCACCAACGTCATCTCGATCACCGACGGGCAGATCTTCTTGCAGTCCGATCTGTTCAACGCCAACCAGCGTCCCGCGGTCGACGTCGGCATCTCGGTGTCGCGTGTCGGCGGCGACGCGCAGGTCAAGTCGATCAAGTCGGTCTCGGGCACCCTGAAGCTCGAGCTCGCGCAGTACCGCTCGCTGGAGGCGTTCGCGATGTTCGCGAGCGACCTGGATGCCGCATCCCGACGTCAGCTCGCACGCGGCGCCCGGCTCACCGAGCTGCTCAAGCAGCCGCAGTACTCGCCCTACCCGGTGGAGGAGCAGGTCGTCTCCATCTGGGCGGGCACGAACGGGAAGCTCGACACCGTCGAGGTCGACGACGTGCTGCGATTCGAGCGCGAGCTGCTCGATCACCTCCGCCGCAACACCACGATCCTCGACACGCTGCGCGAGACGAACGTGCTCGATAAGGACACCGCCGCCGAGCTCGAGAAGCAGGTCGACGCCTTCGCCGTGCAGTTCCAAACCGGTAGCGGCCAGACCCTGAACATCGACGACCCGGGGCGCGAGGAGTTCGAGCCGGCCGAGGCGGAGGACATCAACCAGGAGCAGATCGTCCGGGGACGTCGCGGCTAAATGGGCGCACAACTCCGGGTCTACAAGCAGAAGATCGCCTCCGCGCAGACCACCAAGAAGATCACGAAGGCGATGGAACTGATCGCCGCGTCGCGGATCCAGAAGGCGATGGCGCGCGTGCGCGCGTCCTCGCCGTTCGCTCGAGCCGTCACACGCGCGGTCTCTGCCGTCGCAACCCACTCCAACATCGACCATCCGCTCACCCGTGAACCGGAGGTCATCCGCCGTTCGGCTGTCGTGATCTTCAGCTCGGACCGCGGTCTGGCCGGCGCTTTCAACTCGCAGATCCTGCGCGAGGGCCTGCAGCTGGCCGAGCTGGTGCGCTCGGAGGGGCGCGAGCCGGTGTACTACCTCATCGGCCGTAAGGCGGTGGGGTACTTCCAGTTCCGCCGGATCGAGTCCGCGGCGGAATGGACCGGCGACACCGACACGCCGCGTTTCCACACCGCCGAGGAGATCGCCGGAACCCTGCTGGATGCCTTCCGTCGAGGTGGCGAGCAGGGCGGGGTGGACGAGATCCACCTCGTGTACAACCGCTTCGTCAGCATGATGACCCAGACCCCCGAGACGGTGCGGCTGCTGCCGCTCGAAGTGGTCGAGGCGGACGCCACCGACACCGCGTCGGTGTTCCCGCTGTACGAGTTCGAGCCCGACACCGCCACGGTGCTGGACGCGCTGCTGCCGGTGTACATCCAGAGCCGCGTGTTCAACGCGCTGCTGCAGTCGTCGGCCGCGAAGCACGCCGCAACCCAGAAGGCTATGAAGTCCGCCAGCGACAACGCCGACAAGCTCATCACCGACTACACCCGGTTGCGCAACAACGCCCGTCAGGCCGAGATCACGCAGCAGATCGCCGAGATCGTCGGCGGCGCCGACGCGCTGTCGTCGGGCAGATAGACCACCGAAAGAGGAAACCATGACCCTCACCGCTCCCGCCCCCACCACCTCGACTCCCGCCGGCGTCGGTCGCGTCGCGCGTGTCACCGGACCCGTGGTCGACATCGAGTTCCCCCACGACTCGCTCCCCGAGATCTACAACGCGTTGAAGACCACGATCGTGATCGGTGACGACTCGAACGAGATCACCCTCGAGGTCGCTCAGCACCTCGGCGACGACCTGGTGCGGGCGATCGCGCTCAAGCCGACCGACGGCGTCGTCCGCGGCCAGGAGGTCCGCGACACCGGCGGCCCGATCACCGTCCCGGTGGGCGACGTCACCAAGGGCCGCGTGTTCAACGTCATCGGCGAGGTGCTCAACGCCGAGCCGGGCGAGACCATCGAGGTCACCGAGCGGTGGGGCATCCACCGCGAGGCTCCCGGCTTCGACCAGCTGGAGTCCAAGACCCAGATGTTCGAGACCGGCATCAAGGTCATCGACCTGCTGACCCCCTACGTGCTCGGCGGCAAGATCGGCCTGTTCGGCGGGGCCGGGGTGGGCAAGACCGTGCTCATCCAGGAGATGATCCAGCGCGTCGCGCAGGACCACGGCGGCGTGTCGGTGTTCGCCGGCGTCGGGGAGCGCACCCGCGAGGGCAACGACCTCATCCACGAGATGGAAGAAGCCGGCGTCTTCGACAAGACCGCCCTGGTGTTCGGTCAGATGGACGAGCCGCCCGGGACGCGTCTTCGCGTGGCCCTGTCGGCGCTGACGATGGCGGAGTACTTCCGCGACGTGCAGAAGCAGGACGTGCTGCTGTTCATCGACAACATCTTCCGGTTCACCCAGGCCGGTTCCGAAGTGTCGACGCTGCTGGGCCGGATGCCCTCGGCGGTGGGATACCAGCCGAACCTCGCCGACGAGATGGGTGTGCTGCAGGAGCGCATCACGTCGACGCGCGGTCACTCGATCACGTCGCTGCAGGCGATCTACGTGCCCGCCGACGACTACACCGACCCGGCCCCCGCGACCACCTTCGCGCACCTGGATGCCACCACCGAGCTGTCCCGCGAGATCGCCTCGAAGGGGCTGTACCCGGCGGTGGATCCGCTGTCCTCGACGAGCCGCATCCTCGACCCGCGCTATATCGGCGAGGACCACTACCGGGTGGCGACGGCGGTGAAGCAGATCCTGCAGAAGAACAAGGAGCTGCAGGAGATCATTGCGATCCTGGGTGTCGACGAGCTGTCCGAGGAGGACAAGGTCGTCGTCTCGCGGGCACGTCGCATCCAGCAGTTCCTCTCGCAGAACACCTACATGGCTAAGAAGTTCACGGGTGTCGAGGGATCGACGGTGCCGATCTCCGAGACGATCGAGTCGTTCGACGCGATCGTCCGCGGCGACTACGACCACGTCGCCGAGCAGGCGTTCTTCAACGTCGGCGGCATCGCCGATGTCGAGGCGAAGTGGGCGCAGATCCAGAAGGAGAACGGCTGACATGCCGTTGAAGGTCAGCCTCGTGGCCGCCGATCACGAGGTGTGGTCGGGGGAGGCGTCGCTCGTCGTGGTCAAGACGGTGATCGGCGAGATCGGCGTGATGGCCGGTCACGAGCCGGTGCTGGGCATCCTCGCCGAGGGGGAGGTGCGCATCACGCGCACCGACGGCTCGCGGCTGATCGCCAACGCGCAGGACGGATTCATGTCGATGGAGGGCGACGACGTCACCATCGTCGCCGGGAATGCGGCGCTGATCCGCTGATCCGGCCCTCAGTGCCGGGTGTTCGCCGCGGTGCGCTCGGTGTTCTCGGCGATGGCGATCAGCGCGACGACGGATTCGATCACGAACCGCAGTGCGACGATCGTCAGGAACGTGACGATCGGCACGAGCACGATCGTCGCGACGATCAGCGAGATGCCCGCCCCGACGTGCTGGTTGACGATCGCCAGGATGCCGTTGACGATGCCGCCGATGAAGTACACCAGGAATCCGATCGCGATCGCCACGAGCCCCACCGCGTAGAACACGCTGGCGAGGCGCCGGGTGATGAAGGTGCGGAACGAGATGTCGAACAGCGCCCGCAGGAAGCCCTCGCCGATGTCGGACACGTCGCGTCCGACGGTGGGCACCCCGGTGTCGTCGGGGTCGGTCGCCGGGTTGTAGGCGGGCTGGCCGCCGGGGGCGCGGGCGGCTTCGGCGGCGGGCTGCTCGGGCAGTGGCGGAGGGGTGGGAACGGTGCCGTCGCTCATGGGGGATCCTTTCCGGCACGGCGAACGGCCGCGCGGCATCAGGCTAGCGGCGCAACACGGCAGCGCGTCGCATGACACACACCCGGTGGCATCGCTAGCATGTGACCGCGGGGCGAACGCCCGGCGGCGTTGATCGCCATCGACCTCCCGAGGGAGACGTTCATGCATTGGCTCTATACGGATACGACGGGTAACGCCGCCACACTCGCGGCGCTGGCCATTCTGTACTTGTTCCTGTTCATCCTCGCCATCGCCGGCTACATCATCTACTCGTTCTTCCTGATGAGGATCTTCGACAAGGCCGGGGTGCAGGGCAAGTGGCGCGCGTGGGTTCCCGTCTACAACACGCTGATCTTCGTCAAGCTCGGTGATCTGAACCCGTGGTGGCTGCTGGTCCTGTGGGGAGCCTCGGCGATCCTCGGGTGGGTTCCGTTCCTCGGACAGCTGATCCTCATCGCCACCTTCGTCTACACGCTGCTGGCCGCGTGGCGCGTCGGGCTGAAGCTGCAGAAGGAGGCGGTGTGGCTGATCCTGTACTTCTTCCTGTCCATCGTCTGGCTCGGCATTCTCGCGTTCGACAAGTCGCGGTGGAACACCAACATCGCCCCGGCGCCGTGGGCGGGCAACTTCCTCGCCGACAAGACCGTGTGGGCCGGCATCCCGCAGCAGCCGACGGCCGCCGTCGCGGGCCCGGGTGGTCCGGGCGCCTACTCCCCGCCGCAGGGTTACCAGGCCCCGCCCCAGGGTTACCAGGCCCCGCCCCAGGGATATGAGGCCCCGCCGCAGAGCTACCAGCCGCCGCCCGCGGGCTACCAGCCTCCGGCAGCCCCGCCGGCCGCTCCGCCGGCCGGTTACGAGCCGCCCGCCGCGCCCGAAGCGCCGCCCGCCGCACGACCGATCGCCGAGCCGCCGACGGATCCGGAAGCTCCGCGGCCCTGAGCATCGGATGACAGAGCCCCCGCCGGTCGGTGGGGGCTCTGTCGCGTCCGGCCGAGCGCCGCCGCCCGGTTCGCTCACAGCGAAGGCATCCGGGTTGGAGCGGTGTCTGCGCCAGGCGTAGCGTCGGTTCTCGTGCGCGGGCCCGAGCCCGCCGCGCGGGAGGGGACGCCGTGCTGGGAAAGCTGCTGGGCCGCTACCTGAAGCCCGGCTGGATGCTGATCATCGCCGTCATCGTCTTCCAGCTGGCGCAGTCGATCGCGTCGCTGCTACTGCCGACCCTGAACGCGGACATCATCGACAACGGCGTCGTGCCCGGCGACATCCCCTACATCTGGCGCACCGGCGGCATGATGCTGATGATCAGCCTCGTGCAGGTGGTCTGCGCGGTCATCGCCGTCTACTTCGGGTCGCGGCTGGCGATGGGGATGGGTCGTGATCTGAGACACGACTTGTTCCACCGGGTCGTCGGCTACTCGCAGCGCGAGGTCGGCCAGTTCGGAGCGCCGTCGCTGATCACCCGCAACACCAACGACGTCCAGCAGGTGCAGATGCTCGTGCAGGTGTCGTCGACGCTCATGGTCTCGGCCCCGATGCTCGCGATCGGCGGGGTGATCTTCGCGATCCGCCAGGATGCCGGGCTGTCGTGGCTGATGGGGGTCGCCGTGCCGCTGCTGCTGGTGATCGTCACCCTCATCGTCGTGCGCATGGTGCCGGCGTTCACCGTCATGCAGCGCAAGATCGACCGCGTCAACCAGATCATGCGCGAGCAGCTGTCGGGCATCCGCGTCGTGCGCGCGTTCGTGCGCGAGGCCGAGGAGCGCGACCGGTTCGCGATCGCGAGCGAGGACGTCATGGCCACGGGCCTGCGAGCGGGCAATCTGATGGCGCTGATGTTCCCCGCCGTCATGCTCGTGCTGAACGTGTCCAGCGTCGCCGTCATCTGGTTCGGCGCGTTCCAGGTGCAGAACGACGGCGTCCAGATCGGCACGCTGTTCGCATTCTTGAACTACCTGCTGCAGATCCTGATGGGCGTCATGATGGCGACGTTCATGTTCGTGATGATCCCGCGCGCGGCGGTGTGCGCGAACCGCATCGGCGAGGTGCTGGACACGGCGCCCTCGGTCGCGGCCCCGGCCCGCCCCGCCGATCCGCCCGCGCCGACGGGGGGTGTCGAGTTCGCGAACGTGGACTTCGCCTACCCGGGAGCCGACGACGCGGTGCTGCACGACCTGTCGTTCACCGTGGCGCCGGGCACCACGACGGCCATCATCGGCTCGACCGGCTCGGGCAAGACGACCCTGGTGGGACTGGTCCCGCGGCTGTTCGACGTGACGGCGGGAACGGTCGCGGTCGACGGGGTCGACGTTCGCGACTACGACCCCGACGAGCTGTGGCGCCGGATCGGGCTCGTGCCGCAGCGCGCGTTCCTGTTCAGCGGCACCGTGGCATCCAATCTGCGCTACGGCAACACCGAGGCGACGGACGACGAACTGTGGACCGCGCTGGAGCTCGCGCAGGCGCGCGACTTCGTCGAGGCGATGCCCGAGCGGCTCAAGGCGCCGATCGCGCAGGGCGGCACCAACGTGTCGGGCGGCCAGCGGCAGCGACTCGCGATCGCCCGCGCACTCGTCAAGCGCCCCGAGATCTACGTCTTCGACGACTCGTTCTCCGCGCTGGATCTGGCGACGGATGCCGCGCTGCGACGCGCGCTGGACGCGAACCTGCCCGATGCCACCCGCCTCGTCGTGGCCCAGCGGGTCTCCACCATCCAGCAGGCCGACCAGATCCTCGTGCTCGATCACGGCAGGATCGTCGGCCGCGGCACCCACGACGAACTGTTGCAGACGAACGAGACCTACCGCGAGATCGTCGAGTCGCAGCTGTCCGTGGAGGCGGCGGCATGAGCGGCGGCGGGCCGCAGCGGCCACGCGGGCCGATGGGCGGCGGTCCGTTCGGACGCCAGATGGGAGCGCCCGCCGAGAAGGCGCAGAACTTCGGCGAGAGCGCCAAACGGCTGCTGGGCACTCTCCGCCCCGATGCCGCGCTGCTGGTGGTCGTGCTCGTGCTGGGCGTCATCAGCGTCGGGCTGTCGGTGATCGGACCGAAAATCCTGGGGCAGGGGACCGACGTCGTGTTCGCCGGTTTCGTCTCGCTGCAGACTCCGGCGGGGGTCACCAAACAGCAGGTCATCGACCAGCTGACCGCGTCGGGCGACACGCAGAAGGCCGACATGCTGTCGGCGATGGACTTCACCCCGGGCGCCGGCATCGACTTCGCCAAGCTCGGGATGATCCTGATGGCGGTCCTGGCGATCTATGTCGCCGCGAGCATCTTCGGGTGGTTGCAGGCGCGACTGCTCAACGGCGTCGTGCAGCGCGCGATGAACGGCTTGCGGATGCGGGTCGAGGAGAAGATCCACCGCCTGCCGCTTCGCTACTTCGACCGGGTGCAGCGCGGCGAGCTTCTCAGCCGTGTCACCAACGACGTCGACAACATCGGCCAGAGCAT
The DNA here is from genome assembly GCA_964243215.1 of uncultured Microbacterium sp. Taxonomy (GTDB): domain Bacteria; phylum Actinomycetota; class Actinomycetes; order Actinomycetales; family Microbacteriaceae; genus Microbacterium. The sequence continues at coordinate 13,682 of CAXTES010000054.1, forward strand.
GCAGCAGACGCTGTCGCAGGTGGTGGTGTCGCTGCTGACGGTCGTCGGGGTACTGGTCATGATGTTCGTGATCTCGCCGCTGCTGGCCGTCATCGCACTCGTCACGATCCCGCTGACACTCCTGATCACGGTGGCCGTGGCGCGGCGGTCGCAGAAGCTGTTCGTGGCGCAGTGGAAGGCGACCGGCATCCTGAACGCGCGCGTCGAGGAGACGTTCTCCGGCCACTCGATCGTGAAGGTGTTCGGTCGTCAGAAGGAGACCGAGAGCGCCTTCCGCACCGAGAACGACGAGGTGTACCGGGCGAGCTTCGGCGCGCAGTTCGTGTCGGGCATCATCATGCCCGCGATGATGTTCATCGGAAACCTCGTCTACGTCGCGATCGCCGTCGTCGGCGGGCTGCAGGTCGCGGCCGGGGCGCTGTCCATCGGCGGCATCCAAGCGTTCATCCAGTACTCGCGGCAGTTCACCCAGCCCCTCAGCCAGCTCGGGTCGATGGCGAACCTGCTGCAGTCCGGCGTCGCGAGCGCCGAGCGGGTCTTCCAGCTCCTCGACGAAGACGAACAGACGCCCGACCCCCATCCCGCCGACACCGCGCCGGAGGATGCGAGCCACCTCGCGTTCGAGGACATCTCCTTCCGCTACTCGCCGGACCAGCCCCTCATCGACGGGCTCAGCCTGTCGGCCGAGCCGGGCAGCACCGTCGCGATCGTCGGGCCCACCGGAGCCGGTAAGACGACGCTCGTGAACCTCGTGATGCGGTTCTACGACGTCGACACCGGACGCATCACACTCGACGACGTCGATACCCGACGCATGACGCGCGACGATCTGCGCGCGCGCACCGGCATGGTGCTGCAGGACACCTGGCTGTTCTCGGGCACGATCCGCGAGAACATCCTCTACGGGCGTCCCGATGCCACCGAGGAGGAACTCGTCGCCGCCGCGACCGCCGCATACGTCGACCGCTTCGTGCACGCGCTGCCCGACGGCTACGAGACGATGCTCGACGACGAGGCGACGAACCCCAGCGTCGGCGAGCGGCAGTTGGTCACCATCGCGCGCGCGTTCCTGGCCGATCCGCGCGTCCTCATCCTCGACGAGGCCACCAGCTCGGTCGACACCCGCACCGAGCTGCTGATCCAGCGGGCCATGGCGCTGCTGCGCCGCGACCGTACGTCCTTCGTCATCGCCCACCGGCTGTCGACGATCCGCGACGCCGACACGATCCTGGTGATGGAGGACGGCGCCATCGTGGAGCAGGGCACGCACGACGAGCTGCTGCGGGCCAGAGGCGCGTACTTCCGGCTGTACAACGCGCAGTTCGAAGGTGCCGCTCAGGACGAGGGCACGCCGGCGGCTGCCGGCTCCCCGCTCGGGGTCCCCGCGGGTGCGCCCGAGCGCCGGGCCCCCGCCGGGCCGGGGAATGTCGTCCATTAGTATGTGAACACCCGCCGTGACCCCCGGCGGGCGGGGACGGGAGGACACCGCGTGGCCCACGCCGTCACCCGGCACCACTCCGTACCGGTCCGATCGGGGCGGGTCGCCCTGTCATGGGCCGCTGCCACCGACACCGGTCGCCGTCGCGAGATCAACCAGGACGCCGTGCTCGCCCGGTTCCCGCTGTTCATCGTCGCCGACGGGATGGGCGGCCACATCGGCGGCGAGATCGCCAGCGCCAGCACCGTGGATCGCCTCAGCGGCGTCGCCGAGCAGGGCTCCGTCACGCCGCGCACGATCGAGAAGGCGCTGGCGCGCGCCGTCAAGGACATCGCCTCGCATCCGGAGACCACCGACGACGGCACCGGCACGACGGTGACCGGGGTGTTCCTAGACGTGTCCGGTGATGCTCCGACCTGGGTCACGCTCAACATCGGCGACTCGCGGGTGTACCTGCTGCGCGACGGCTCGATCGTGCAGGTGACCACCGACCACTCCGTCGTCCAGGAGCTGGTGGCTGCGGGCCGGCTCAGCCCCGAAGAGGCCGAGAACCACCCCTACGGCAACGTGATCACCCGCGCGGTGGGTCCGAGTGACAGCGTGAAGCCGGATTACGTCCGGCTGGATGTGCAGGACGGCGACCTTTTCGTCATCTGCTCGGACGGCCTCACGCAGGATCCCACCGATTACCGCATCCAGCTCTTCCTGGGCGAGAACCCCGACCC
>CAXTES010000055.1:0-15714 GCA_964243215.1 uncultured Microbacterium sp.
GGCGTCGCGTCGGCGTCCGCCGGACTCGCCCCGAACAGCATGCCCGCGACGATGACGGCGGCCAGCACGGCGCCGGCCACGGCGCGGCGCGCGCCCGGGCGGCGTGCGGCCGAGCGCCGTGCGGTGGGCGTGCCCGTAGGCGGGAAGGTCACGGTCATGCTGGGGTCCTGTGCGATTCATGACCGCACGATCTGCCGCGATTCTACGGTCCGGCCCTCGATGGACCCTGACATGCGCGCCGCGGCGATCCGCCGCGGGAGTCTCCTAGGCTCGAAGACATGCTCAACATGGCCGAGGGCGTCGCGCGTCTCGGCGAGTTGGCGACATCCCCCGCGATCCAGACGCTCGCCGAAGCGTTCGCCACCGCCGGTCACGAGCTGGCGATCGTCGGCGGCCCGGTGCGCGACGCGCTGCTGGGCGGTGCCACGAACGACCTCGACCTGACGACCGACGCCCGACCCGACGACATCCTGCGCATCGTCACCCCCATCAGCCGCACCCAGTGGGATGTGGGCCGCGATTTCGGGACGATCGGCGCCCGCGTCCGCGGCGAGCACGTCGAGATCACGACGTACCGCGCCGACAGCTACGACGGCACGTCGCGCAAGCCGGCGGTCGCGTTCGGCGACACGCTCGAGGGCGACCTGGTGCGCCGGGACTTCACCGTCAACGCGATGGCGCTGCGGATCCCGGCGCGGACGCTCGTGGACCCGACCGGCGGAGTCGAAGACCTCGTGGCGCGGCGGCTGCGCACGCCCGCCGACCCCCGGGTGAGCTTCGGCGACGACCCGCTGCGGATGCTGCGCGCGGCGCGCTTCTCGTCGCAGCTCGGATTCGACGTCGACCCGGCCACGGTCGCCGCGATGGCCGAGCTGCGCCAGACACTCGAGATCGTGAGCCCGGAACGCATCCAGGGTGAGCTCGTGCGACTGCTGCAGACCGACGACCCGGTGCGGGGCATCCGGCTGCTCGTCGACACCGGCGTGATGACCGAGTTCCTGCCCGAGATCCCGGCTCTGCGTCTCGAGGTCGACGAACACCACCACCACAAGGACGTCTACGAGCACTCCTTGACCGTCCTTCGCCAGGCGATCGAGCTCGAGCGCGTCCGGCATCCGGATGCCCCGCCCGACGTTCCGCTGCGGCTGGCTGCACTGCTGCACGACATCGGCAAGCCCGCCACCCGCAGGCTCGAACCCGGCGGCGGGGTGACCTTCCACCACCACGACGTCAAGGGCGGACGCATGGTGCGGCGGCGGCTGCGCGACCTGCGATTCGACACCGCCACGATCGAGACGGTGGCGCAGCTCATCGAGCTGCACCTGCGATTCTTCGGCTACGCGGAGGGGACGTGGACCGATTCGGCGGTGCGCCGATACGTGCGGGATGCCGGACCGGAACTCGAGCGCCTCCATATCCTGACCCGTGCCGATGTCACCACACGCAACCGGCGCAAAGCCGCGGGGCTGGCCTCGGCGTACGACGACATCGAAGGCCGCATCGCCGAACTCGAGGCACAGGAAGAGCTCGCGGCGATGCGGCCCGAGCTCGACGGCAACCGGATCCAGGATGTGCTGGGCATCGCACCGGGCCGCGAGGTGGGCGAGGCGTACCGGTTCCTGCTCGACCTGCGCCTCGACGAAGGCATCCTCGGCGAGGCCGAAGCCGAGCGTCGCCTGCGGGCTTGGTGGGCGACGCGGGGTTGAGCCCCGGGCGGCGAGCTAGAGCCAGCCGTTCTCCTGGGCGATCCGTGCCGCATCCGCCCGGTTGCGACCGCCGGTCTTGCCGATCGCGCTGGAGAGGTGATTGCGAACGGTGCCCTCCGACAGATGCAGGATGCGGGCCAGATCGGCGATCGACCCGCCCGTCCGAGCCACCGCCAGCACATCGGTCTCGCGTTCGGTCAGCGGCGAGTCACCCTGCGCGAGCGACTCCGCTGCCAGCGTAGGGTCCACGACCCGCAGTCCCTGCGCGACCCTGCGCACCGCGTCTGCGAGCTGCGCGGCCGGGGTGTCCTTCACCACGAAGCCCGATGCGCCCGCCTGCATCGCCCGGCGGAGGTATCCGGGCCTGCCGAACGTCGTGACCATGAGCACGCGGCATCCCGGCACCGCCCGGCGCAGCTGGGCGGCCGCCGCGATCCCGTCGATCCCCGGCATCTCGATGTCCAGAAGCGCGACATCCGGCGATGAGGCCTGCGCGGCGGGCAGCACCTCGTCGCCGCGACCGACCTCGGCGACCACCACGATGTCGGTTTCGAGCGCGAGCAGTGCCGACAGCGCGCCGCGCACGAGCGCCTGATCGTCCGCGATGAGCAGGCGGATGCCGCTCACGGCGTCCCTCGCCGGGCCGGGCATCTCACAGCGATACCCGCAGGCTGAAACCGCCCAGGTCGCTTCGGCCCAACGACATCCTTCCGCCCGCCGCCTCGACGCGTTCGCGGAGCCCGGCCAGCCCCGTCGATGAGGCAGCGGCCGCCGCGGGACCGACTCCGTCGTCGGCGATCTCGAGCTCGCGTTCACCCAGTCGCACCCGGCAGCGTCGTGCGCCGGAGTGCCGGACGACGTTGGTCACGCCCTCCCGAACCACCCAGCCGGCCAGCTCGCGTCGCCCCGGCGGCACGGCGTCGGTCGACGACGGCAGCTCCGCTTCGATCCCGGCGGCAGACAGCGCCGCTCGCGCAGCGGCGAGCTCGCCGCTGACGTTCACACCGCGGAAACCGGCCACGGTGGTTCGCACGTCGGCGAGCGCTCCGCGCGCCAGCGCCTCGACCTCGGCGATCTCGGTCCTCGCGCGGGACGGGTCGGTGTCGACCAGCCGCCCGGCGAGTTCGGCTTTCACGGTGACCACCGTGAGGGTGTGACCGAGGATGTCGTGGATGTCGCGGGCCACCCGGCCGCGCTCTCGCACGACGGCGAGCTGCTCGAGCTCGTGCTGCGTGGCGCGCAGCTGGTTCATCGCGGCGGTGGTGCGGGCGAACGCGGCCATCATCAGCGAGATCGACACGATGATCGCCGCCACCCACAGCACCTCTTCGGTCCAGCCGTTCGTCACCCCCGCGGCAAGCAGCGCAACCGCGCCGAGGCCGACGATGATCGGAAAGGTGAGCCGCCACGACAGCACGCTCATCCCGACGATGACACCGACGTAGGTCCACAACCCGGCGATGCCCCAGCCGAGCCACGGGAACAGCGAGAACGACAGCGCGAACAGCGCCGCGGACACCGTCAGGCGCCCGCGAGCCGGCAGGTACCACGCGATCGGCGCCGCCGCCAGGAATGCCAGCCCGAACACCACGACCAACGCCGCGCCGATCGCGGCGCTGCCCGCTGACGGCGAGGCGGTCGCCGCATCCTGAGCGACGCCGATGAGCCACAGCAGCGCGAACGTGCCGCCCACGTACCAGCTCGCCGCACCCCGCGACCACAGGGCCGCGCTCAACGATTCGGCCGGCCGCGTCATCATCTCGGGCGGGCGGATCGGCCACTCGGGGCCGGCCCGATGCTCGCCTGCAGCGGGACGCAGCGGGTGCGCGTGCATGTGCATCACCTTAGAACCGGCGCTGCGCCCCGGCAGAGCACGGCCGGGGCGCAGCATCCATCAGACCCGCTTCGTGTCGCGGCGGAAGAAGAGCACCGTGCCGGCGACGAAGATCGCGAGCCACACGATCGCGTTCACGAGCGCCCACATGTCGAAGCCCTCACCGGTCAGCGGCGCGCGGGCGATCTCGCTGATCCCGTACACCGGGGTGAACGCGGCGATCGTCTGCAGGATGTCGGGCATGCTGCTGATCGGGTAGAACAGGCCGCCGATGAACGCCAGCAGCACGACGGCGAGGCTCGTGATCTGCGCGGCGTTCTCGCCGGGCACCATGTACCCGACCATCAGGCCGAGCGTGGTGAACACCGCACCGGCGAGGATCCAGGCGGTGAGCCCGGTGACGAGCCACTGCACCGCGGACAGGTGGATGCCGGATGCCGCGGCGACGATGTAGGTGGCCGCGACGGCCAGCAGGCCGAGCAGCATCCCGGCGATCATCTTGATCACGACGTTGACCAGCGGGTTCAGTGGCGTCAGGCGCAGCTGGCGGCTCCACCCCTGAGCACGCTCGACGGCGACGGAGGCGCCGGTCTGCGTCGCCGACATCATCGCGCCGTACATCGCCATCGACACCATGATGTAGGCCGCGACCGAGGGTCCGCCCGCCTCGATGGGGGTCTCGGTCAGCGGGGTGGTGCGCCAGGCGAAGCCGACGAGGATGAACATCAGCACCGGGAACGCCAGCGTGAAGATCAGGGTGCGGCGGTTGCGCAGCTTGCGCTTGAGCTCGATGCCGAGGTAGGTCAGGTTGAAGCCGCCCAGTGGCGGCACGCGGCGCTCGAGGCGCACGCGGTCTTCGGTCGCGCTGGTCATGACCGGACTCCTTCCGAGTCGGTGTCGGGGGCTTTGGCGGTGGCGGTGGCGGTGTCGGTGTCGGCATCGGACGAGGTCAGCGCCAGGAAGACGCTCTCCAGGTTCTGCGCCGTGATCTCGACATCGCGGGCGTCGGTGGCTGTCAGCAGGTGCCGGGCGACGGCATCCGAGTCGCGGGTGTGGATCGTCACCCGGTCGCCCTGGGTCTCGACGTTCTCGACGTCGGGACGTGCCGCGAGAGCGATCGGGTCCGCTCCGGGCAGTGTGGCGCGGACGATCCGGCCGGAGACGAGGTTCTTGATGTCGGCGGTCGTGCCGTCGGCCACGATCCGGCCGCGGCTCATCAGGACGATCCGGTCGGCGTACTCGTCGGCCTCTTCGAGGTAGTGCGTGGCGAACAGCACCGTGCGGCCGCGGGCGGCGTCGGCGCGGATCGCGCTCCAGAACGACCGGCGCCCCTCGACGTCCATGCCGGTCGTCGGCTCGTCGAGGATCAGCAGGCCCGGGTCGCTCAACAGCGCCATCGCGAAGCGCAGCCGCTGCTGCTGACCACCCGAGCACACGCCGACTCTGCGGTCGGCGATGTCGGCGATGCCGGCACGGGTGAGCACCTCGTCGACCGGGCGGGTGTCGGCGAACAGGCTGGCGGTGAGCCGAAGGGTCTCGCGGACGGTGATGTCTTTGAGCAGCCCGCCGGTCTGCAGCACGGCCGAGACGAGGCCGTGCGCGATGGCGGCACGGGGCGATTCGTCGAAGACTCGCACGGTGCCCGAGTCCGGCTGCGACAGCCCGAGCAGCATGTCGATCGTGGTGGTCTTTCCTGCGCCGTTGGGCCCGAGGAAGGCGACGATCTCGCCGGCCGCGACCTGCAGCGTGACGCCCTCGACGGCACGCACCGGTCCGAAGCGCTTGACGAGGTCGCGCGCGTCGACCGCGAGCGTCTGATTCGTGGATGCCGGCCGGCTGCGCCGGACGGGGAGGTCGGTCGTGTTCATGCATCCGACTCTGCCGCGCGTGGGCGGCGCTCGCTTCACACCCCCGTCACGAACCTGCCGTGACATCCGTCACGGGCGGCGGCGTTCGTGCGCCGCTGCGGCCTGATGGCAGGATCGAACGACACCGGAGGAGCGCTCATGAGCACCGACACGCACGGCGACTCGCCCTCGCCCGCCCTCGCGGGACTGGCCGAGGCACACGGCATCGCCACGGAGTACTGGTCGTTCTTCGGTGAGCGGGTGCAGGTGCCGGCCTCGACGTTGCGCGCGGTGCTGAAAGCGATGGGCGTCGATGCACAGACGGATGTCGAGGCCGCGGCGGCTCTCGCCGACTCCGCCGAGCGCCGGTGGCGAGAGCTGGTGCCGCCGTCTCTCGTGGTGCGCGAGGGTGCCGGCACGCTGATCGTGAACGTCTCGGACGGTCACGACGTTTCGCTCGAGGCAGCCCTCGAAGACGGCTCGGTGCGTGGCATCCCGATTCCGCCGCAGCACACCGAGTCGCACACGGTCGACGGCAGCACGGTGTGGCGTCTTCACGTGCCGCTACCGCCCGATCTGCCGTTGGGATGGCACACGGTGACCGCGACGCAGCGCGTGCACGGCTCGGCCGATGCCGACCGGACCGCGTCTTGCGTGCTCGTCGTGTCGCCGGAGGCGCTCGGGCCGCCGCCGTCGCGACCCGACCACCACGGCCGGGCGTGGGGATTGATGGCGCAGCTGTACTCGGTGCGGTCGCGGGCGTCGTGGGGCATCGGGGATTTCGCCGACCTGGGCGATCTGGCGTCCATCGCCGGCGAGCGCGGCGCGGACTTCCTGCTGGTCAACCCGGTGCACGCGGCCGAGGTCACGAGCCCTATCGAGCCCTCGCCGTACCTGCCGGCCACGCGGCGCTTCCTCGCCGGCCTCTACGTGCGACCCGAGGATATCCGCGAGGCCGCCTACCTCCCGCTCGCCGACCGAGCCCGGCTCGAGGCGCTGAAAACGCCGGTCGCGGCATCCGACACCGATGCCGAGCACATCGACCGGGATGCCTCGTGGGCGGCGAAGCGAGCCGCCCTCGAGCTCGTGTCCGCGGTGCCGCGGTCGCCGGCGCGTGAGCGGATGCTCGATGCCTTCGTCGCGCGCGAGGGTCAGCCGCTGCTCGACTTCGCGCTGTGGTGCGCGCTCGAGGAGCACTTCGACGGAACGCTCGCTGCCGGGCAGAGCCGGCCCGCCGAGGCGTGGGACATCTCGTCGCCGCTCGTCGCGCAGCTGCGGCAGACGCTGGCCGACCGGGTGGCGTTCCACGTCTGGCTCCAGTGGATCGTCGACCAGCAGATGGCCGCCGCCCAGTCGGCCGCGACGGCGTCGGGCATGCGCATCGGCATCATGCACGACCTCGCCGTCGGCGTGCACACCCGCGGGTCGGATGCCTGGTCGCTGCGCAACATGTACGCGTCGGAAATCACGGTGGGAGCGCCGCCGGACATGTACAACCAGCAGGGCCAGAACTGGAATCAGCCGCCGTGGCTGCCGGACGCGCTGCGCGCGTCGGCGTACGCCCCCCTACGCGACATGGTCCGCACCCTGCTGCGCAACGCCGGCGCGCTGCGCATCGACCACGTGATCGGGTTCTTCCGGCTGTGGTGGATTCCGGCCGGCCTCGGTGAGGCCGCCGGAACGTACGTGCGCTACGACCACGAGGCGATGATCGGCGTGCTGGCGCTCGAGGCGCACCGCGCGGGCGCCGTGCTGATCGGCGAGGATCTCGGCAACGTCGAGCCCTGGGTCCGCGACTACCTGGCCTCCCGCGGCATCCTGGGCACCTCCATCCTGTGGTTCGAGTTCGAAGACGGCGGATTCAAGCCGCCCGAGCACTACCGCCGCGCGGTGCTGGCAACCGTCAACACCCACGACCTGCCGCCGACCGCGGGGTACCTCGCCGGCGAGCATGTCGACCTGCGGGCGCGGCTGGGCCTGCTCACCCAGCCGGTCGCGCAGGCGCGCGCCGAGGCCGTCGCCGAGCGCGACGCGATGCTCGCGATCCTGCGCGACCGGCGGTTGATCGGCCCGGACGCGACCGAAGAGCAGGTCATCGAGGCGCTGCACCTGTTGCTCGCGGCATCCCGGTCCGAGCTGCTGGGGGTGGCGCTGGTGGATGCCGTCGGCGAGCGCCGCGTGCAGAACCAGCCCGGCACCGACACCCAGTACCCGAACTGGCAGGTGCCGCTGGCCGACTCGCACGGCGACGCCGTGCTGCTGGACGACCTCGCCGGCAACGAGCGGTTTCGCGCGCTCACCGACGCCGTCGACGCCGCGCTGCGACGCTGACCTTCGCTGCCGACCGGAGGGTCTTGCAGCGGCACGGACGGTTTCAGCTTCGCAACGAATGGCCCGCGGCGTTGCCGCGCCCGGGCGCCGCCCACGAAGATGGCGGGATGGGCTGCGCTCACCCCGCGTGGCCGACTCCTTCACAGCAGAGGTAGCACTATGTCACTGCACTCCAGCCCGCGCGGCCGTCTCGGTCTCGCGGTGGGCGCCCTCGGCGCCACCGCCCTCGTCCTCGCCGGTTGCGCGGGCGGCGGAGGCGGGTCATCCACCACCGGCGGCGGCTCGGGCGAGCCGCTCATCGTCGGCACCACCGACAAGATCACGTCGCTGGACCCGGCCGGGTCGTACGACAACGGCTCGTTCGCCGTCATGAACCAGGTGTATCCGCTGCTGCTGAACAGCAAGTACGGCACGTCCGAGGTCACGCCCGACATCGCCGAATCGGCGGAGTTCACCACCCCGACCGAGTACACCGTCAAGCTCAAGCCGGGCCTCAAGTTCGCCAACGGCCACGACCTCACCTCGTCCGATGTCAAGTTCTCGTTCGACCGCCAGGTGAAGATCGCGGACCCCAACGGGCCGGCCTCGCTGCTGGCGAACCTCGATAGCGTCGCGACGCCGGATGACACGACCGTCGTGTTCACGCTCAAGAACGCCAACGACCAGATCTGGCCGCAGATCCTGTCGACCAACGCCGGCCCGATCGTCGACGAGGAGGTGTTCTCGCCCGATGCCGTCACACCCGATGACGACATCGTGAAGGGGAAGGCCTTCGCCGGTCAGTACGTCATCGACTCGTACAAGGTGAACGAGCTGATCTCCTACACCCCCTACGCGGACTACCAGGGCAACCTCGGCGCCCCCGCCAACTCCGGCATCACCGTCAAGTACTACGCGGATTCCTCGAACCTGAAGCTCGACATCGCCAACGGCGACATCGACGTGGCGTACCGGAGCCTCTCGGCCACGGATGTCGACGACCTGTCCAAGAACGACGCGGTGAAGATCGTCACGGGCCCGGGCGGCGAGATCCGCTACATCGTGTCGAACTTCGACACGATGCCGTACGGCGCGAAGACTCCCGAAGCCGATCCCGCGAAGGCTCTCGCCGTCCGTCAGGCGATGGCCGATCTGGTCGACCGCAACGCGCTGTCGGACGACGTCTACAAGGGCACGTACACCCCGCTGTACTCGTACATCCCACAGGGGCTGAACGGTGCGAACGAGGCGCTGAAGAGCCTGTACGGCGACGGCAACGGCGGACCCTCGGTCGAGAAGGCCACCGCGGCGCTCGCGACCGCCGAGGTCAAGACCCCGGTGGAGTTGAACATCCAGTACAACGGCGACCACTACGGCCCGTCATCCGGTGACGAGTACGCCGCGATCAAGTCGCAGCTCGAGGACGGCGGTCTGTTCAAGGTCAACCTCGCCCAGACCGAGTGGGTGCAGTACTCGAAGGACCGCGTCGCCGACGTCTACCCGCTGTTCCAGCTCGGATGGTTCCCGGACTACTCCGACGCCGACAACTACCTGACGCCGTTCTTCACGAAGGACAACTTCCTCGTGAACCACTACGACAACGCCCAGGTGCAGGCGCTGATCACCAAGCAGGCGACGGAGCCGGATGCCACGGCCCGCGACGACGAGATCGGTCAGATCCAGGACCTCGTCGCCAAGGACCTGTCGACCATCCCGCTGCTGCAGGGCACCCAGGTCGTCGTGACGGGCAAGGACGTGCAGGGCGCCACCTTGGACGGTTCGTTCAAGTTCCGTTTCGCCCCGCTGCACAAGTAGCGCGACTGCGGGCGCGGGCCGGGGATCGACACGATCTCCGGCCCGCGTGCCGCGGAAGTAAGGTTCAGGCATGGCCTCAGTGGCAGACACGGCCGATCTCGCCGCCAAACCCGTCACCGCCCGGCGCGGGGGCTTCTGGCGCTTCATCCTGATCCGGCTGCTGCTGGTGCTTCCGACCGTCGTGATCCTCGTCACGGCGGTGTTCTTCCTGATGCGGCTCACCGGCGACCCGATCACCGCGGCGCTGGGCGGCCGGTTGCCGCCTGAGCAGCTCGCCGAACGCATCCACGAGGCCGGTTACGACCGGCCGCTCATCGTGCAGTACGTGGAGTACCTCGGCGGCGTGTTCCGCGGCGACTTCGGCACCACGATCACCGACAACCGGCCCGTCGTGGAGATCCTGTTCCAGTACGGCACCGCCACCTTGGAGCTGGCGATCTACGCCCTGATCGTGGCGTTCCTGATCGGCATCCCATTCGGACTGATCGCGGCGTACCGGCGCGACCGGTGGCAGGATGCCGTGCTGCGCATCGGGGCGATCCTCGGGTACGCCACGCCGATCTTCTTCGTCGCGATCCTGCTCAAGCTCGTGTTCTCGGTCAGCCTCGGCTGGCTCCCGGTCGCGGGGCGCGCCTCGACGCGCACCGAGTTGCTGCTGCAGGGCCTGGACAATCCCACCGGGATCTACCTCATCGACGCGATCCGGCTCGGCAGCCCCGCCGCGGTCGGCGACGTGCTCTGGCACGCGGTGCTGCCTGGCCTGGCGCTCGGCATCCTCACCGCGGGCATCTTCCTGCGGCTGGTGCGCACCAACGTGATCGGGACGCTCGGCGCCCAGTACGTGACGGCAGCGCGCTCGCGCGGGGTCGGCGAGTACCGGCTGGTGACCAAGCACGCGTATCGACCGGCGCTGATACCGGTCGTGACGCTGATCGGGCTGCAGATCGCGACACTGCTGGCCGGTGCGGTGCTGACCGAGACGTCGTTCGAATGGAAGGGCATCGGCTTCCAGCTGGCCGAATACCTCAAGGCCCGCGACTTCGTCGCCGTGCAGGGCATCGTGATCATGATCGCGGTCGTCGTGGCGCTGGCGAACTTCATCGTGGACGTGATCGCGGTGCTCATCGACCCGAGGGTGAGGTACTGATGACCGATCCCTACGTGCCGGTCGCCGAGGGCGATCCGTCGACGCCGCTGGGGGCGAGCGAGATCACCACGCCCGTCTCGGCCGTGCCGGGCGTCGCGCCGACGCCGGGCGTGGCCGCCGAGCCCGAGGTCATCGTCCCGGGCAAGCGACTGCTGGACCGCATCCCGGTGATCTCGCAGCTGCGTCAGAGCATCGGACTGCAGCGCACCATGCTCGTCATCGGCCTGTCGTTGACCGGACTGTTCGTGGTGACCGCGATCCTCGCGCCGGTGATCGCGCCGTACAGCTGGGCGCAGCGCGCGGTCAACGGGCAGGACTTCGGCACGCAGCAGGCACCCAACGCGACGAACCTGCTCGGCACCACCGTCAGCGGCTTCGACGTGCTGTCGCGCGTCATCTGGGGGGCCCAGACCGCGCTGCTGGCGATTCTGTGCGCGATCGTGTTCTCGATCTTCGTCGGCATCTTCCTCGGGCTCGTCAGCGGATATTTCGGCGGCTGGCTCGACCGCATCCTGGTCGTCATCGCCGACGCGATCTACGCGTTCCCGTCGTTGCTGCTCGCGATCGTCGTGTCGATCGTGATCAGCCGCGGGCAGTCCACGCTGGTGGGGGGCATCCTCGCCGCCGCGATCGCGATCACGGTCGTGTTCGTGCCGCAGTACTTCCGGGTCATCCGCGCCGAGGTGGTGCGCGTCAAGGCCGAGCCGTTCGTCGAGTCGGCGCGGGTCATCGGGGTGCCGACCGCCCGCATCCTCGTCCGCCATGTGCTGCGCAACTCGACGCGCTCGATCCCCGTCATCGTGACGCTGAACGCCTCCGAGGCGCTGCTGACCCTCGCCGGACTCGGCTTCCTCGGGTTCGGCATCGAGGCGACCGCCGCCGCGGAGTGGGGCTACGACCTCGGCCGCTCGGTCGCCGACGTCACCAGCGGCATCTGGTGGACCGCCATCCCGCCCGGCGTCGCGATCGTGCTGGTCGTTCTGGGCATCACGCTCGTGGGCGAGAGCCTGAACGACCTGAGCGACCCGCGACTGCGTCGGCGCCGTCGGGCCGGAGGCGCCACATGACCGACGTCGCCCGCATCGACGACCTGCGCATCGCGTTCGCCACCGACGGCGAACCGGTAATCGCCGTGGACGGGATCTCGCTGGCCGCGCACGCCGGCGAGGTGCTCGCGATCGTCGGCGAATCCGGCTCGGGCAAGACGGTCACCGCCAACACGCTGCTCGGCCTGCTGCCCGAGACGGCGACCCTCGACGGCGCGGTGATCATCCGCGGTCGTGAGGGGCAGGAGACGGATGTCGTGCACGCCAGTCACGCGCAGCTTCGCAGCATGCGCGGGCGCGATGCCGCGATGGTGTTCCAGGAGCCGTCGACGGCGTTGAATCCGGTGTTCACGGTCGGGTTCCAGATCGCCGAGGGACTGCGCGCACACGAGCGGATGTCGAAGCGGCAGGCGCGCCAGAAGGCGATCGATGTCCTGCGGCGCGTCGGCATCCCCGATCCCGAGAAGCGCGTCGACGACTATCCGCACCAGTTCTCCGGCGGGCAGAAGCAGCGCGTGGTGATCGCGATGGCGCTCGTGCTGGATGCCGGACTGATCATCGCCGACGAGCCGACGACGGCGCTGGACGTCACCGTGCAGGCCGAGATCCTCGAGCTGCTGCGCGCCTGCCGCGACGACTTCGGCGCCACGATCGTGCTGATCACCCACAACATGGGTGTCGTCGCCGACCTGGCCGACCGTGTCGCGGTGATGTACCGCGGCGACATCGTCGAGCAGGCGCCGGTGCAGGAACTGTTCGCGAACCCGCAGCGCGAGTACACCCGCGAGCTGCTAGCCGCCGTGCCGCACGTCGGCCGCGGCAAGAGCGCCGCGCAGGATCCCGCCGTCGCCGCGCCGACGAGTCCGCCCGAGGGCAGCCTCGTGGTCGCTCGCGACGTGCACATCGGCTACCCGGGCCGGTTCGGGTCGGCCGGGTTCGTCGCGGTTGAGGGCGTGGACTTCTGGATCGCCCCCGGAGAGGTGGTCGGTCTGGTCGGCGAGTCCGGGTCGGGCAAGACGACGATCGGCCGGGCGATGGTGGGTCTGACCGAGGTGCTCGACGGGTCGCTCACGGTGCTCGGCGTCGAGATGCGCGGCGCGAAGTCGCGTCATCTGACCAAGCTGCGACCGCAGATCGGGTTCGTCTTCCAGGATCCGGCGACGAGCTTCAACCCGCTGCTGACCATCGCGGAGTGCATCGCCGAGCCGCTGATCGTGCACGGCCGGGCACGGGATGCCCGGTCCGGCCGCGGTCGCGTCGACGAACTTCTGGATGCCGTCCACCTGCCGACCACGTTCGGCGACCGGTACCCGCACGAACTGTCCGGTGGTCAACGGCAGCGCGCGTCACTCGCCCGCGCGCTCGCCCTGGACCCGCAGCTGCTCATCGCGGACGAGCCGACCAGCGCGCTGGACGTGTCGGTGCAGGCGCATGTGCTGGCGCTGTTCGACGAGCTGCAGCGCGACCTCGGATTCGCGTGCCTGTTCATCAGCCACGACCTCGCCGTGATCGACGAGGTCGCCGATCGGGTGATCGTGCTGCGGCACGGGGTGATCCGCGAGCAGGGCACGACGGTCCAGGTACTCACGAACCCGCAGGACGACTACACCGAACGGCTGCTTGCATCCCTGCCCGTTCCGGATCCCGTCGAACAGGCCGCCCGCCGCGCGGTGTGGCAGGCGACCCGAGGGGCCTGACACGGTGAGCGGAGTCGAGCGCGACACCCCCGAAGGACGGCCGCTGTTCGGCTCCGAGCGGGCGAAAGCGTTCATCGACGCGGTGGTCGCCATCGCGATGACCCTGCTCATCCTTCCGCTCATGGAGAGCGTCAGCGACGCCGCGACGAAGGAGCAGACGGCCGCGGTATGGCTCGGCGGCCACTGGCAGCAGCTGCTGAGCTTCGGCCTCAGCTTCGCCCTCATCGCGATGTTCTGGATCGCGCACCATCGCCTTTTCGCCGGGGTGGAACACGTCACGGTCGGGCTGTTGTGGCTGACGATGCTGTGGCTGATCTCGATCGTCTGGCTTCCGGTCGCGACGGCGCTGTCGGGGCAGATGGACCCGACCGACCCGCTCGTGAAGATCATCTACATCGGCACCCTGATCGTCACGTGCCTCGTCTCGCTGATGCTCCGTCTCTTCATCCGCACGCACCCGCAGCTGCACGACATCAGCGATGAGCATCTGCGTCGAGGACTCGCCGTCGACATTTCGATGGCCCTGCTCTTCGCCGTGGCGCTCGCGCTGACCCTCGCGTTCCCGGAACTGAGCTATTTCCCGTTGTTCATCATGTTCCTGGTCGGTCCGGTGCAGAGCCTGATCGTGCGGATGCTGGGGGCGCCGAGGCCCCCGAAGGTCAGCGAAGCCGCGGGCTGAGGCCGGTCACCGGTTCACCTCGTCGCCGGAGGCGCTGAGATCCGCGTCCGCCGGCAGCGCCATGGCTTCCAGCCGCGGTTCCCGGCATAGCGACCGGACGAGTTCGCGACTGCCGCCGACGACGCTGAAGTTCCAGTCCACGTCGCACGCGAAGACCCAGGCGTGGTCGGCCGGCCAGATCAGGCTCGGCGACTCGGCCGGATCGGCGAACCCGGCGGTGAGGCGCTCGAGGTCCGTCCACGGCATGCGCCCCGCCCAGCCCGGAAGGGCCAGTTCGGACACCTCGCCGCGGAACAGCACGTGCCCTCGGCCGCGCAACTCGAGCCGCGGTCCGCGGGAGATGTCGTCCGAGAGGACGCCGGGCTGCCACTCCGGCTTGCGGAACACGTCGTTGAACGTGTCGCGGGTCGCGTGCGCGAGGAAGTCGTCGTGTCGCGCGGTGGTGCCGGGGTCGCCGTCGTCCTTCGCGAACGTCATGAGCACCCGCGAGCGGCCGTATCCGACGCCGCCGACCAGGCCGCCCCACCCCTCCCACACGCCGACGTACGCGCGATCAGGCGTCGCGGTCTCGGCCCGGAGGTGCTCGGCGACGACCGCGACCAGGTCGGCGGGAAGTTGACCGATCGCCGGGTCCTCGTAACGCCAGCCCGCGGCATCCCGCGGTCCGTCCTCGCGAGACGCGTAGCGGTCGACGCCGACCAGCTGTTCCCACTGGGCGAGGGGATGCATTCGCGTGCCGAACGCCGCCGCTGCGTCGGACCAGCCGACCCGTTCCACGTCGATCTGCGGCGCCTCATCCTGGAACCGGCTCCACTCCCGCGAGTAGCGCGCATACGGCAGCCGAGGCCACGCTCTCCCGACCGGGCGATCCCGCGTGGCTGGGTGGAAGATGCGCGCGTAGGCGTCGAAGCCGCGCGGCACCACGTCGTGCATGGTGGCCCGCCAGGGATCGTCGAGTCGGTCGCGGATCCAGTCGCCCGATGCGACATCCGCTGTCCACTCCACATCACTCACGCTACCCGGCGTCGCGCTGCCCGCGAGCGCATGGCGTGACGCCGAACGGACGAAATCCCCGCGTCGCCGAGTCGTGCGTTCGGCGGGATGCCGTGCACTCGCGGGGCGCCGCGGTGCGGCTCGGATTCGAGGGATGCCGGCACGTCGGGTAGACTGTGGAGGTTGTCCGGCCGCGGCCTTGCCGCATCATGCCGAGACGACGTGCACACACCCTCCTGCTGCCGGGAACCGCCCGGCAGCCGTTCCAGTCCGAAGGAGGTGGGAAAGTGACGCACACGCACCAGTACGAGCTCATGGTCATCCTCGATCCCGAGATCGACGAGCGCACCGTCGCCCCGACCCTCGACAGGTTCCTGAAGGTCATCACCAATGACTCCGGCACCATCGAGAAGGTCGACATCTGGGGCCGTCGCCGCCTGGCGTACGAGATCCAGAAGAAGACCGAGGGCATCTACGCCGTCGTCAACTTCACCGCGACGAGCGAGGCCACGCAGGAGCTCGATCGTCAGCTGAAGCTGAACGAGCAGATCATGCGCACCAAGGTCCTGCGCGCCGAGGAGGCGATCGCGCTGGTCGCCGCCGAAGCCGAGCGATCCGCCGAGAAGGCCGCCCGCAAGGC
>CAXTES010000056.1:0-15706 GCA_964243215.1 uncultured Microbacterium sp.
TCGAAGCGCTCGGACAGTTCGCGCACCAGCGCCGACGAGTCGCCCATGGTCCGGCGCAGGTCGGCCAGTCGTCGCCGGGCGGCGGCGATCTGCTCGGTCGCCGAGACGTTCGCGGCGACCCACACGCCGTGTTCGGTGCGCGCCCGGGCGATGACGGTCACGGCGGCGGCGGCTCGGCTCTGCACCCGCGCGGCGCGGCGGCGCACCTCGCCGGGCAGCAGCGCGGGATCCGACAGCGCCTGGTACTGCGCGAATGCGTCGTCGCGCACGTGCTGCGCCGTCATCCGCGCGCGTCGCAGCGTCGGGGGCGCGCCACCCCCGTACAGCGCGCCCGACAGCCCGACCTCCAGGTCCAGCTCGCCGACCGCATCGTCGAGGCCCACCAGGGCGACACCCGCGTCACGGCGGGCCGCATCGGCGGCGGCCCGGGCGCGCGGCGAGCGGCGGGCGCGCCGGACGATCACGATCAGCACGACGATGGCCGCCGCTGCCGCGGCGAGGACCACCGCGGCCGGCACGAGCCAGCGCAGCACGGCGTCGATCGCCTCAGGCATCCGCGGGATCCTCGACGAGCAGCAGCCGACGCAGGCTCTCGGTGTCGTCGACGACCGCCTGTGCGCCCTCGGACTCGTACGGCCAGCTGAACCCCCAGCGCACGAAGATCACCGGCACGTCGTGCGCGGCCGCCCCGTCCACGTCGTGGTGACGATCCCCGACCAGCACCGGACGGTCGATGTCGACGCCGGCGGCGGTGAGCCGGCGCAGCGCCTCGGCGACGATGTCGGCCTTCGCGCTGAGCGTCTTCTCGTCCACCGTGGCGCCGACGATCGCGCTGAAGTACGGCGACAGCTCGAAGTGGTCCAGCAGGGCCGCGACCTGCACCTCCGGCTTGGAGCTCGCCGTCGCCTGGGGCACACCGGCCGCGGCGAGGTCGGCGATGACCTGCGCGACGCCCGGATACAGCCGCGCGCCGGTCGCGTACCCGTCGGCCTTGCCCAGCGTCCGGTAGAACGCGACCGCCTCGGTCGCGTCCTGCGGGCTCATCCCCACATTGTCCTGGAACGAGTCGTACATCGGTGGTCCGATCCAGTGCACGAGCTCGTCGCGCCGCGGCGCCGGCATCCCGAAGTGCCCGAGGGTGATCGCGAGGCGCCTCAGGATGCCGTCCGAGGCATCCACGATCGTGCCGTCCACATCCCACAGCACGCAGGTCCATGGCGATCGGGCGGGCACGGGATCAGCCTATGCGGCGTCCCGTCACGGCCCCGGCCCGGGTCAGAAGAGCCGCGGGGCGCCGGACTCGACGCCCCTCATGCCGTCGTAGTCGAGCGTGACGCATCGGATGCCGCGATCCGCCGCGAGCACCCGGGCCTGCGGCTTGATCTCCTGGGCGGCGAACACCCCGGCCACCGGGGCCAGATGCGGGTCGCGGCCGAGCAGCTCGAGGTAGCGGGTGAGCTGCTCGACGCCGTCGATCTCGCCGCGGCGCTTGACCTCGACGGCGATCGTGCCGCCCGCGGGGTCGCGCAGCAGCAGGTCCACGGGTCCGATCGCGGTGGGGAACTCGCGTCGCACCAGGGTCAGGCCCTCGCCGATCACGTCCACCTGCTCGGCGAGCAGCCGTTGCAGGTCGGCCTCGACGCCGTCCTTGACGAGGCCGGGATCCAGGCCGAGCTCGTGCGCGGAGTCGTGCAGCACCTCGTGGATGCGCACCACCAGCGCGTCTCCGGACTTGGCGTGCGTCACGCGCCACTGCTCGATCACGCCGCCGGCCGCGGCATCCGGGTCGGGGTCCTCGACGACGAGCGCGCACGGCGGGCTCATCCAGTTCAGCGGCTTGTACGACCCGCCGTCGGAGTGCACCAGCAGGCTGCCGTCCCCCTTGTGCACGAGCAGCCGCGTCGCGAGGGGCAGGTGCGCGGTGAGCCGGCCGGTGTAGTCCACCGTGCAGCGGGCGATGACCAGGCGCATCCTCCGACACTAACCGGCGGGGGAAAGCACAAGAGGTCAGCGCACGCCGGCACCGACCCGGGATCCGGCGACCGGCTTGGCCGAGCCGGACGCGAGACCGGATGCCACGATCAGCGCCACGATGATGTACAGCGTGTTGAGCAGGCCGATCCGGTCCGAGATGAAGCCGAGCAGCGGGGGCCCGGCCAGGAACGCGATGTATCCGATCGTCGCCGCGGCGCTGACGCGGGCGGCGGCCCGCGCGGGGTCGTCGGCGGCGGCCGACATCCCGAGCGGGAAGCCGAGCGAGACGCCCATGCCCCACAGCGCCGCGCCGGTGAACACCAGCGGCACGGTGGGGGCCAGGATGAACAGCAGCAGCCCGGCGGTCGCCGTCACCGCCAGCACCCGCAGCGTCGCGACGCGGCCGAAGCGGTCCACGAGCGGGCCGCCGAGCACCCGGACCACGGTCATGCTCACCGAGAAGGTGGCCAGCGCCGCGGCGCCGAGCGCCTCGCCGGCGTTGTGACCCTCGGCGACGCCGAGGGCCAGCCAGTCGTTGGCGCCGCCCTCCGCGAACGCCATTCCGAGCATGATCACCCCGAGGGCGTAGGTGCGCGGCTCCTTCCACGCCGACAGGGCCAGCGACAGCCGGTCGCGCCATCCCGAAGCGCCGTCGGGCTCGGCGGCCGGATCCAGCGTCGCCTCGCGGTCGGGCACGTTCGCGATGCTGATGAACGCGACCACCACGATCAGGCCCGCGACCGCGATGAGGTGGAACATCACGTCGAAGCCGGCCGCGATCACCGCGACCCCGAGGGCCGCACCCAGGACGGTGCCGAAGCTGAAGAACGCGTGGAACAGCGGCAGGATCGTCTTGCCGACCTGCTTCTCGATCGCGGCGCCCTCGACGTTCATCATCACGTCCACGGCGCCGTTGCCGAACCCCCACAACGAGAGCCCGATCGTCACGACCGCGGCTGAGTGCGCGAGGTCCGCCCCGATACCGATCACGGCGACTCCGCCGGCGAAGATCACCATCGCGACGAGCATCCCGCGCCGGGCGCCGAAGCGCGCCAGCACGACCGAGCTGACCGACAGGCCGATGATCGACGCGATCCCGCCGACGAGCAGCATGAGGCCCAACTGCGTGCGGTTCACCCCCACGGCGTCTTTGATGGCGGGCACGCGAGCCGCCCACGTCGCGATGGACAGCCCGCTGGCCATGAAGATCGCGAAGACGGCCGCGCGCCATCGCGTCAGCTGCGATCGGGTGAGCGGCGTATCCATGCGGCCATCGTATCGAAACGATTCGACGAGCGCGAATGCGCCGCGGTACGATCGGCTCATGAGCCCTCGCCGCGCGACGATCGCCGACGTCGCGCGCGCCGCGGGGGTGTCGCCGTCCACGGCATCCGTCGTCTACAGCGGCAACACGCCGGTGTCGGATGCCACTCGCCGCCGGGTGCTCGACGCGGCGGAGTCCCTCGGATACAGCGGACCCGACCCGCGCGCGGCGTCGCTGCGGCGCGGGCGCTCCGGAATCGTGGGCGTGGTGTTCGAAGACCACTTGCGCACCGTGTTCCTCGACCCGGTGCGCACGGCGATGATGGACGGTCTGGCCGAGGGGGTCGCGCCGATCGGAGCCGGGCTGCTGCTGTTGCGCGACGAGCCCGCCGCCGAGCTTCCCCCCGTGCCGAACCTGCGCACCGCTCCGATCGACGCGGCCGTGCTCGTCGGATGCAGCGCGCGGCTGCGCGAGTCGCTCGAGACGGTGGGCTCCCGCGGCATCCCGGTCGTGGTCATCGAGGGCGATGCCGGCGAGGGCATCCCCCGCATCGACCTGGACAACCGCGAGGCGCAGCGGCAGATGGCCAGCCACGTCCGCAGTCTCGGGCACGAGCGGGTGGTGCTGCTGACCCTGCCGACCGACGCGGCTCGCGAGCGCGGCGTCATCTCAGCCGAGCGTCAGGCACGCAGCACGGTCGATGTCACCCGGGTGCGCATCGACGGCGCCCGCGACATCTATCCCGACGCGCCGGCGTACTCGGCCGCGGCCAGCTCGATCGACGAGGGGCTCGCCGCCGGGCGGGTGCTGTTCGCGGCGGAGACCGAGCGGCCGACCGCGGTGATCGCGCAGAGCGACCTGCTGGCGGCGGGGGCGCTGCGCGCGGCGCTCGAGGCCGGGATGCGGGTGCCCGAGGACGTCAGCATCACCGGGTTCGACGGCATCGCCGTCGACGGCATCGCACCGTACGAGCTGACCACCATGGTCCAGCCGGCCGCCGAGAAGGGCCGCGCGGCCGGTGATGCGGTCGCGGCGATGCTCGAGGGCCGGGATGCGGCATCCCTGCTGTTCACCTGCGCCTTCCGGCTCGGCAACACCACCGCCCAGGCGCCGCCGTCCTGGTGAGCCCGCCGGGCATAACCATGTCCCGAAGTTCGTCTTCCGGGGGCCTGGAATCGGTGAACTTCGGGACACGCAACCGAAATAGTGGGACACGGGCCCGCCCGTAGAATGTCTGCACACCCCGATCGCCCGAGCCCGGGGTTCTCCTGGGCCGACGACTCCGAGGAGGACGCGCATGCTGATCCTCCTCGGTGCGTTCACGGTCGTTCCGCTGCTGCTGCCGATGCTCGTCCGTCGATTCGGCGCGCGGGCGTTCTTCGCCGCGGCGGTGCTGCCGATCGTCGCGTTCGCGCACGCCGTGGCGCAGGCTCCCGCCGTTCTCGGTGGTGCGATTCCGTTCGAGGCATACGACTGGATACCGAGCCTCGGCATCCAGCTGTCGATGCGGATGGACGACCTCGGCTGGATGATGGCGCTCATCGTGACCGGCGTCGGGGCACTGGTGATGCTGTACTGCCGCTGGTACTTCGACGGCAAGCGACAGGGCGTCGGGCAGTTCGCCGCCGTGCTGCTCGGGTTCACCGGGGCCATGTACGGGGTGGTGCTCGCCGACGACATCGTCGTGCTCGTGATGTTCTGGGAGGTCACCAGCGTTCTGTCCTACCTGCTGATCGGGTACTACCGCCGCCGCGGCGCCAGCCGTCGCGCGGCTCTGCGGGCGCTGCTGGTCACCTCGCTCGGCGGGCTGATCATGCTGATCGGCGTCGTGCTGCTCGTGGTGGTCGCCGGCACGTCGAGCCTGTCCGGCATCCTGGCCGAGGCTCCCACGGGGCCCGTCGTCGACGCCGCCCTGGTGCTGCTGCTGGTGGGGGCGCTGAGCAAATCCGCGATCTTCCCGTTCCACTTCTGGCTGCCCGGTGCGATGGCCGCGCCCACGCCGGTGAGCGCCTACCTGCACGCCGCGGCGATGGTCAAGGCGGGCATCTACCTCATCGCTCGCTTCGCGCCGGTGTACGCCCTCGCGGCGCCGTGGCGACCCGTGGTGATCGTGCTCGGGGTGTTCACGATGCTGCTCGGCGGGGTGCAGGCGCTGCGCGAGATCGACCTTAAGCGCCTGCTGGCCTTCGGCACGGTCAGCCAGCTCGGCCTGCTCACCGTGGTGCTCGGGTACGGCACGCGTGACGCCGCGCTGGCGGGTCTGGCACTGCTGATCGGGCATGCCCTGTTCAAGTCGGCACTGTTCCTGGTCGTCGGGATCATCGACCACCAGCTGTCCACCCGCGTGATCACCGAGCTGAGCGGGCTCGGCCGCCAAGCGCCGGTGCTCGCGACCTTTTCGATC
Organism: uncultured Microbacterium sp.; assembly: GCA_964243215.1. GTDB lineage: Bacteria > Actinomycetota > Actinomycetes > Actinomycetales > Microbacteriaceae > Microbacterium. The sequence goes on from CAXTES010000056.1 coordinate 5,643, forward strand.
GTGGCGGTGTGCGCGATGGTCGGCATCGCTCCGACGCTCACATTCGTGGCGAAGGAGGGCGCGTTCACCGCGCTGCTGGAAGAGGCCCTGGCCGGGCAGGGCTGGGGCATGGTCGCCCTCCTCGGGATCACGGCGGGATCCGTACTGACCACCGCCTACGGCATCCGCTTCGTGTGGGGGGCGTTCTGGACGAAGAAGGCGGCGGGCACGCCCCTGCCTCCGACGCCTTGGCCGGCGCCGGCGGCGGGATTCCTCGGTCCGGCTGTGCTGCTGTCGGGCCTCACCGTCGCCACCGGGATCGCGGCGCCGCTCGTCGACGCCGCTCTGGCGCCGTACGCCGACACCGCCGCTGCCGCCAGCCCCGGCATCCCGGCGCCGCCGGCCTACCACCTCGCGCTGTGGCACGGTTTCGAACCGGCGCTGTGGATCTCCCTCGGCACCGTGGCTCTCGGTGCCGCGGTGTTCTGGCTGACGATCGTCATCCGGTGGGACGCCCGCCGCCGGGTGCTGCCGTTCACCGCGGCGGACGCGTACAACGTCGTGCTGCGCGCGATCGCCCGCGCGTCGGTGGCGACGACGAGCTTCACCCAGCGCGGCTCGCTGCCGCTGTACGTCGGGACGATCTTCGTCGTGTTCGTCGCGGCGGAGGGGACCGCCCTGGTGGCGACCCCGGAGTGGCGCACGAGTCTGGATGCCTGGCAGACGCCGGCGCAGCTGCTCGTGGCCCCCCTCATGATCGTCGCCGGGCTCGTGGCGGTGCGGGCGAGCAAGCGGTACACCGGCGTCGTGCTGGTGTCGGTGACCGGCCTGGGGATGGTGATCCTGTTCGCCACCAGCGGCGCGCCCGATCTCGCGCTCACGCAGATCCTGGTCGAGACCGTGACACTGGTCGCCTTCGCGCTGGTGCTGCGACGCATTCCCTCGCGGCTGGGCGAGCACAACGCATCGGTGCGCCCGCTGGCCCGGGCGGTGCTCGGAATCGTCGTCGGGCTCACGATGGCCGGTGTCGCCCTGCTCGCCACCGGGGCGCGCACCGCCGCACCGATCTCGGAGCGCTTCCCCGACCTCGCGTACGAGCTGGGGCACGGTCGCAACGTCGTGAACGTCGCCCTCGTGGACCTGCGCGGGTGGGACACCATGGGCGAGCTGTCGGTACTCATCCTCGCCGCGACCGGCGTGGCATCCCTCGTCTTCGTGACCCACCGCGCCGACACGCTCTCGGACCTGACCGCCCCCATCCCCTCGATCCGCACCCGCCGCCCGCTCGTGGAGACCGTCGACGGCCTGCGCCCGCAGAGCCGGTCCAACACCGGCCCGCGCGCGTGGCTCGTCGGCGGTCAGCGGGTGCGGCCCGAGAACCGATCGATCATGCTCGAGGTGATCGTGCGGATCCTGTTCCACACGATCATCGTGGTGTCGCTGTATCTGCTGTTCGCCGGCCACAACCTGCCCGGCGGCGGCTTCGCGGGGGGCCTCGTCGCCGGTATGGCACTGGTCATGCGGTACGTCGCGGGCGGCAGGTACGAGCTGGGCGCCGCCGCGCCCGCGGACGCCGGGCGCCTGCTGGGGACGGGGATGACCCTGGCGGTCGCGTGCGCGGTCGTGCCGCTGCTGTTCGGGATGTCGCCGCTGACCAGCGCCGTGTTCGAGGCGGAGGTGCCGCTCATCGGCCACGTCGAGTTCGTGACCTCGACCATCTTCGACGTGGGTGTGTACCTCGTCGTGATCGGTCTCGTGCTCGACGTGCTGCGCAGCCTCGGCGCCGAGGTCGACCGCCAGACGATCGAGCTGCGCGCCCGGACGGTGAGTGCGCGATGACCGTCTCGGCCGTCCTCATCGGGATCATGGCGGTGCTGTTCGCCTGCGGCGTGTACGCGATGCTCGAGCGCAGCCTCACCCGCGTGCTCATCGGGTTCCTGCTGCTGGGCAACGCCGCGAACCTGCTGCTGCTGGTCGTGATGGGTCGGCCCGGCATCGCGCCGTTCTTCGGCGCGGGCACCCGCGACCAGATGTCGGATCCGCTGCCGCAGGCGCTGACGCTGACCGCGATCGTCATCACCTTCGCGGTGTCGGCGTTCCTGCTCGCCCTCATCTACCGCTCGTGGCAGCTCGGACAGGCTGACACGGTCATCGACGACGAGACCGACCGCGAGGTGCGTGAGCGCGGCGTGCTGGACGAGGACCGGCTCGACGACGACGTCGAGTTCGAGGACGAAGACGACGACATGACGACGGACTTCCTCGGCGTCGACACCGCACCGATACCCGTTCTCGGCGGCCACGATGTCGCAGCGACCCGGTACGACGAGCACGCCGACGAGAAGGAACGCGAATGAGCGCGCTGGTTCCGCTGCTGGTCACGCTGCCGCTCATCGGCGCCGCGATCGCGCTCATCGCCGGCCGGCACCGGCGCACCCAGGAGATCGTGTCGATCACGACGCTGACCCTCGTACTCGTCATCGCGGCCGTGCTCCTGGTGACCGTCGACGCGGGCACGCCGCTGGCGGTGTCGGTGGGCGGCTGGCCCATCCCGTTCGGCATCGTGCTCTACGTCGACCGGCTGGCGGCGCTGCTGGTGGTCGTTTCGAGCGTCGTGCTGCTGGCGGTGCTGCTGTTCTCGGTCGGTCAGGGCGCCGAAGACGGCGACGACGACACGCCGGTGTCGATCTTCCACCCGTCGTACCTCATCCTCGCCGCCGGCATCTTCAACGCCTTCATCGCCGGGGATCTGTTCAACCTCTACGTGGGGTTCGAGATCCTGCTGGTCGCCTCGTTCGTGCTCATCACGCTGGGCTCGACGGAGTCGCGCATCCGTACCGGCGTCGTCTACATCGTCGTCTCGCTGGTGTCGTCCATCCTGTTCCTCGCCGCGATCGCGATGATCTACGGCGCCTTGGGCACCGTGAACATGGCGCAGATCGCCGAGCGGATGAGCGGGCTGCCGCAGGACGTGCAGCTCGTCCTGCACCTGCTGCTGCTGCTGGCGTTCAGCATCAAAGCCGCGGTCTTCCCGCTGTCGTTCTGGCTCCCCGACTCCTACCCGACCGCTCCGGCGCCGGTCACCGCGGTGTTCGCGGGGCTGCTGACCAAGGTCGGCGTCTACGCGCTCATCCGCACCGAGACGCAGCTGTTCAACGACAACGACGTCAACATCCTGCTGATGATCGTGGCCCTCGCCACGCTGATCGTCGGGGTGCTCGGCGCCGTCGCGCAGGCCGAGCTCAAACGCATCCTGTCGTTCACGCTCGTCAGCCACATCGGCTACATGGTGTTCGGGCTGGCGATCGCCACGCCCGCGGCGATCGGGGCGACGATCTACTACATGGTCCACCACATCGTGGTGCAGACCACCCTCTTCCTGGCGATCGGGCTGATCGAGCGACGCGCGGGGTCGACGTCGATCCTGCGCGTGAAGGGACTGATGCGCAGCGCGCCGGTGATCGCCGTGCTGTACTTCATCCCCGCGATCAACCTGGGCGGCCTCCCGCCGTTCTCCGGCTTCATCGGCAAGTTCGCGCTGTTCGACGCCGGAGCGCAGGTCGCCACGCCGCTGATCATCGTGCTGATCGTCGGCGGCATCGTCACGTCGCTGCTGACCCTGTACGCCCTGATGCGGGCGTGGAACCTGTCGTTCTGGCGAGAGGATGACGAGGACCTCGCCGAGAGCGAGACCGAGGCGCGCATCGGCTACCTCGGCTCCGCGCCGGCCGCGGCGGTGCAGACCGAGCGCCGCGTCATCCCCACCATCATGACGGCCGCGACCGCCGGGATGGTCGCCGTCACGGTCGCGCTGACCGTCTTCGCCGGACCGCTCTACGACGTGTGCGCCCGCATCGGCGAGGCGCTGCTGGTGCCCGTCACGATCTCGCAGCTGAACGAGGAGGCCGGGCGATGACCGCGCCGGTGCGCCCCGCCGGCCGGCTCGATCGCGCCGCGCTGCGGCGGGTGTGGCGCCAACTGCCGTTCCTGGTGTGGCTGATCGTGCTGTGGATGCTGCTGTGGGGCCAGTTCACACCGCTCGCGTTCCTCACCGGCGTGATCGCGGCGGTGCTGGTCACCTCGGTGTTCCGCCTCCCCCCGGTGGACCTGTCGGGGCGGGTGAACATCTGGTACAGCCTGGTATTCGCCGTGGAATTCATCGCCGCGCTGGTGCGCGGCTCGCTCACGGTGGCGTGGCAGGTGATCGATCCGAGGCGCTACCCCGGCACCGCGATCATCGCGGTGCCGCTGCGCACCGACGACGACCTGATCATGACGCACGTCGCGGTCACCGCATCCCTCATCCCGGGGTCGCTGATCGTGGAGGCCGACCAGTCCCGTCGCATCCTGTACCTGCACGTCCTGGGCGTGCGTAACGACGACGATGTCGAGCGGCAGCGACGGAGCGTGCTGCGGTGGGAGCGCCGCGTCGTGATGGCGGTCGGATCCCGCGCGCAGGTGTCGGCGTTCCGCTTCGCCGTCGGGGGTGAGCGATGAGCGTGCTTCTCGGGATCATCTACGCGGTGTTCGCGGTGGCGGCCCTGCTGACCCTCGTGCGCATCATCATCGGACCGTCGATCCTCGACCGAGCCGTGGCATCCGATGTTCTGCTGACCGAGGTGATGTGCGTGCTCGGAGCCGACATGGCCATCAACCACCACACCCGCACGCTGCCGGTGCTGCTGATCGTCGCCGCCGTGGGCGTCTTCGGCTCGATAACGGTCGCCCGCTTCGTCGCCAGGAGGGACACCACACGATGATCCGGATGACGGATGCCGCGCCCGGCGCACCGCTCGACGCGTGGCTCGACGGGGTGTCCGTCGTGCTGATCCTGCTCGGCGCGCTGCTGTGCCTGACCGCGGCGATCGGCGTGCTGCGGTTCCGCGATGTGCCCACGCGGCTGCACGCGGCGACCAAGCCCCAGGTGCTCGGGCTCGTGCTCATCTGCCTGGCGATCGCGCTGTCGCTGCGGTCGTGGCCGGTCGTGGCGTTCCTCGTGCCGGTCGTGCTGATCCAGTTGGCGACCGCGCCGCTGTCGGCCCACATGGTGGGGCGGCAGGCGTACCGCAACGGCACGATCGACGAGGGGTCGCTGTTTGTGGACGAGCTGGCCGATTCGCGCCGCACGCCGCCCGCCGCCGGGGGCTGAGGGCCTGACCGTTCTGTATCACCGGTGATACAGTTGCCGTATGGATGCCGTGAGCGTGCGCGATCTTCGCAATCACGGCGGCGAGGTGCTCGACCGCGTCTCGCGCGGCGAGACCGTGGTCGTGACCCGCGACGGCAGAGAGGTCGCGACGCTCCAGCCCGTCCGGCGTGCGAGCCGTCGTCCGGAGGAACTGATCGCGGCCAGACGGCTCCTTCCGGTGGTCGATCCCGCTGCCCTGCGGCGCGATCTCGATGAGGTCCTGGACGCCGCCCTGTGACGGATCGGGGAATGCTCGACACGTCCACGGTGATCCTGCTCGGCCAAGTGCTCGATCCTGCGGCCCTTCCCGCCGAGTGCGTCATCAGTGCCGTCACCCTCGCTGAATTGTCCGTCGGACCGCTTCTCGTGCGCAGCGACGCGGAGCGAGCGGCGCGGCAGGCGCACCTGCAACAGGCCGAGGCCGACTTCGACGTCGTCGCGTTCGACGCCGAATCCGCCCGTGCGTTCGGCCGGGTCGCGGCATCCCTGCGCGCGTCCGGCCGCAAGCCGGCCGCCCGGGCATACGACGCCCTCATCGCGGCGACCGCGCTCGCCCACGATCTGCCGGTCTACACCTGCAATCCCAGCGACTTCGATGCCATCGACGGCCTCGAGGTTCGCCCGGTCGCCGTCAGCGCGCCGGCTCCAGACTGAGCGTGTGGGTCGCGCCGGCGCGCCCACCTCCCACCTCTCGTTTCCTCACTGACCGCTCTACTATCGCCCGATGACAGAGTTGCGGTTCTTCTACCAGCCCGTGGTCGATCTGGACGTCGCGATGAGCTTCTACTCGGATGTGCTCGGCTTCGAAGAAGCTTGGCGAGACGGCGCGTTGTCGACGGCGTATTGGATGCCGGGGCGTTGCTGCCAGGTCATGCTCTCCGTCACCGGTAAGCCTGCAGGGCCGATGTATCGCGTCGACAGTCTCACCGGCTGGATTCAGGAGCACCCGGCACTCGCGATCGCCGTGGAAGAAGACATCGCCGGCACCGGAAGAGTCGCGGGGTTTCAGGACCCGGACGGGAACATCTTCTACATCTTCGATCAACCGCCGGCTTGATCATGGACTGACTCGCCGAGACCCCGTCCGCACCTCTGTACCCACGGATGCGGGCTAGCCCACGGGCCCGCAGCCTCGTCGCCCGGGGTACGACGTCGACCTTCGGCAGGCCGCTCCGGCGGGTGCGGCGGTTCACCCGGCGGGCCGGAGCATGAGCGTGTGGGTCGCGGCCGCGCGCACGGCGGCATCCGTGAACGCCCACGGCGACAGCCGGACGTGCTGCCAGTCGTCGGTCTGGTCGGTGTAGTTCGGGTCGAACGCATGGCCGGACTCGCCGGTGAGGTTGTTCCAGCGTGACGCATCGAAGTCCGCCAGGTCGACGATCATGCGCATCGACGGTACGGTTACGGTCGCGAAGTCGCCCCCCAGGTCCCAGCCGGTGGCATCCACGATCGACGATCCGCCGCCGACCGGGTACGGACCCCGGTTGAACAGCCACTCGATGGGCGCGATACCCGAGCGACCGAACGTGGAGCTCGTCAGCGGCAGCGCGTGCAGCTGCCCCCAGTTCCAGTGCGAGGGGTCGTCGCCTTGCAGCTTCGAAAGCCGCGCGAACGCGTCGGCGGCGGCTTTGGCGAGCAGCTCGTCGCGACCGTGGACGCCGATCCGGTCGTTCGTCCACCACGGCGAGTCGGGCTGGTCGAGAAGCTGGTCCACGACGTCGAACATCCGGCTCTGACTGCTCATCGGCACCGGGTGATCGCGCCGGCCGAACATATCCTGGGCGATCTCGTCCCACAGCACGTTGGCGTAGGCCGCGGCGCCGGAGTCTGCGGTCACCTGCGCGTCCCACGCGTCCAGCAGTGCGATGCCCGCCTTCGCTCCCGCGTCATCCAGTGCGACGTCGTGGTACGCGACGGCCAGTCGCGGTCCCATCCAGAACTCGGTGTCGGCCTGGATGTCGCGCATGTCGTCGACGGTGAGCTTGCCGGCCGCGGACTTGCGCTGCAGCAGCTCGGTGATGCGCGCGGCACGGTAGCCGTAATCCCAGTCGTGGGTGAGCGCGTACGGGTAGTCGGCGCCGACCACGGCATTGTTGGCGGTGACGATGTATCCCGCGGCGGGGTTGTACACGACGGGCAGCTGATCGAACGGGATGTAGCCGCGCCAGTCGTACGCCGAGTCCCATCCCGGCTGCGGCATCGAGCCGTCGCCGGCGCCGCGGATCGGCAGCCGGCCGGGCGTCTGGTAGCCGATGTTCCCGTCGACGTCGGCGTAGACGAGGTTCTGCGCCGGCACGTCGAACCGGGCCGCGGCGGCGCGGAAGCCCGCGAAGTCCTGCGCGGCGTCGAGGGCGAAGACGGATGCCGCGGTGGTGCCGGGCTCGAGTGCCGTCCACCGCAGGCTGATCGCGGCATCCCCCGCGGGTGTCGCGCTCGGCGCGGCGATCGCACCTGCCGTGCCGGTGTACGGGTCGGCGGCGATGTCGCCGAAGTCGCCTCCTGCGCCCGAGACGATCGGGCCGTGCACGGTGGACCGGATCTCGAGGTCCACGTCGTCGCCGCCGGCCACCGCGACGGTCTCGTGCCGGATGTCGAGGGGCACGAGCTGTCCGTCGCGCCAGTACGAGTCGCCCTCGACCTTCTCGACGTACAGATCGGTCACGTCGGTCGTGAGGTTCGTGAAGCCCCAGGCGATCCGGGCGTTGTGCCCGATGACGACACCCGGAACACCCGAGAATCCGAAGCCCGCCACGTCGAACGGGCACTGCGGACCGACCGTCGTGCACCGCAGCGCCACCTGGTGCCAGACGCTCGGCAGACTTGCGCCCAGATGCGGGTCGTTCGCCAGCAGCGGCTTGCCCGACGCGGTCAGGTCGCCCGCGACCACCCACGAGTTCGATCCGAGGCCCTCCCCGCCGCCGCCGAGCAGGACGCTCACCGCGTCGACGACACCGCCCGCCTCGGACCACCGGATCGATGCCGGGCGAGTGGCCGCGGCGGGCGCGGTTCCCGCCGCCGGCCCGGCATCCTGCGCAGCGCTCGCCGGGGCGGTCACGCTCGCGGCCGGAGCGTCGGGCGTGATCGTCGGGACGATCACGGGGTTCCGGTCGAACGGGTACGCCGGGTAGAGGTCGGCGAGCTGCGCGGCGCTGTACCCGTTGGCTGCCAGCAGCGCTCGCTCGGTCTCGGACTCGAGGTTGTCGCGCAGGTCCCAGGCCATCGCCTTCAGCCACGACACCGAGTCGGCGGGCGTCCATGGCTCGATGCGGTACCCGGGATTCTGCATCCCGAGGATCGCGTATTCGAGCGACACCTCGGCGCCGTCGTGGCCGGCGAGGTAGGCGTTCACGCCGTCGGCGTACGCCTGGTAGTAGGCCTTCACCGTCGGGTCGAGCGCATCGACCTCCTGCTCGGCGACCCGCCGCCACCCGAGTGTGCGGATGAAGCTGTCGGTGCCGACCTGGCTCGCGCCGAACAGCTCGGCGAGGCGGCCGCTGGTGACGTGACGGCGGAAGTCCATCTCCCAGAACCGGTCCTGCGCGTGCACGTACCCCTGGGCGAAGAAGAGATCGTGCGCGTCGCCGGCCTCGATCGTGGGGATGCCGCGGTCGTCACGCAGCACGCTCACCCCGGCGTGCAAGCCGGCGGCGTCGATCTCTCCGTCGAGCTGGGGAAGTGAGCGCTGGATGGTCCAGACGATCGATCCGGCCGCGACGAGCGCGATCACGACGATGCCCGCGACGATGCCGAAGGCGGTGATCCCGACGGTGCGACCCACCGACCGTCGCCGCCGCGCCGGGACGACCGCCGCGGCCGCAGGCGGCGCGGTGAGGGTCCTCGTCATCGAAGCTTCTTTCCGATGCGTGCTCGGGTCGCGTCGGGTCGCGCAGCCGCCTCGATCGTAACCCTTCGTTCCGGGCGGTCCGGCCGTCCGGCCGCGCTGTCCGCGGAGCGGACGGGCATCCGTCCGAATGCGTCACAATCGGGCGAGCGCGCCACCTTCCTGCGACTGCGCCACAGATTCGTGGGGGCGGATGCAGGAATGTGTCGCACTCGCCGTCGTCACGTCGACGGTCGAGACCGCTGGCGCATCCTGCACGCCTCGGCGCGCGGTGCGCCGATCAGTCCGCGCCGAACTCGAACGAGGCGGACTCGGATGCCTCATCCACCGCCTCGGCGAGGTCCTCGCGCTGCGGCGAGAACGCCGCGACGTGCTCGGTGATCCCGCCGGCCTCACCGGAATCCAGGCGCCCCACCAGCGCTCCCGTCGCGCCGCCGATGAGGCCCATGCCGGCGTACTGCTCGAGGCGCGCGCGCGAATCGGCGATGTCGAGGTTGCGCATCGTGAGCTGTCCGATGCGGTCGGTGGGACCGAACGCGGCGTCGCCGACGCGCTCCATCGACAGCTTGTCCGGCGCGTACGACAGCCCGGCACCCGATGTGTCGAGGATCGTGTAATCCTCGCCGCGGCGCAGCCGCACCGTGACCGACCCCGTGATCACCGACCCGACCCACCGCTGGATCGACTCGCGCAGCATGAGCGACTGCGGCTCGAGCCAGCGCCCTTCGTACAGCAGCCGGCCGAGCCGACGTCCCTGCTCGTGGTAGGTCGCGAGGGTGTCTTCGTTCAGGATGCCGTTGACGAGGCGTTCGTACGCGAGGAACAGCAGCGCCATCCCGGGCGCCTCGTAGACGCCGCGCGACTTCGCCTCGATGATGCGATTCTCGATCTGGTCGCTCATCCCGAGCCCGTGCCGCCCGCCGATCGCGTTGGCCTCGGTGACCAGCTCGACCGGATCGGCGAACTCGACGCCGTTGAGCGCGACCGGTCGCCCGGCCTCGAACACGACCGTCACGTCCTCCTGCTCGATCGGCCGCGCTGCATCCCAGAACCGAC
>CAXTES010000057.1:0-15643 GCA_964243215.1 uncultured Microbacterium sp.
GTACAAGGACGGCAAGCTCACCGCCGACGAGGCCGCGAAGGTGAAGTTCTGGACCACCGAGCGCGAGTGGGAGGTGCTCGACACGGGCGTGCAGCTGCACGGCGGCTACGGCTACATCACCGAGTATCCGATCGCGCGCGCGTTCCTCGATGCCCGCGTGCACCGCATCTACGGCGGCACGAACGAGGTGATGCGCGAGATCGTCGCGCGGCAGGTCACCGGCCGCAAGTAGGGGTCGGTTGCGGCGGCGGCGGCTGCGCTGCTGCGCGGCAGGTGCTCCGAGCGAGACATTCCCCCGCCGGCCTCCGGCCGGCTCCCGCCAAACCCGATGCCAGCTCGCTCGGAGCACCCACCGCTCCGCGCTCCGAGCGAGATAATTCCCCGCCCTGCACCCCGAACGGACGGGTTACCGCCGAGCGCACCGGTTAGCGACGTGGACGTGTCGTTCGCTCGGCGCGACGTCGTGCGCTCGCGTGCGGCACCAACCTTTCGCGCCCGGGAGGGTCAGCCCCGAACGTTGCCGACGCTGCAGGTCTCCTCCGCCGCCGTCGAGCCGTTGATCGACGACGGCAGGGTGACCTCCGGCTGCGGCGTCTCGGTCGGCGTCGCGGCCGTGCCGGTCGGGGAGGGCGTGGCATCCGGTGTCGCCGTTCCGGCCGGCGGTGACGGCGTCTCGGTCGGAGTGACCACGACGACGCCGCCGTTCGAACCGGCCTGGCCGGTGATCACGAGCGGCTGATTGGACTCGAGGGCCGCCCACAGGTCGGCGGCCGCCTGGCGGTTCGGGATGACGCGGTTGGGGTCGCTCGGATCGTCGGCGACCGGGTACTGCAGGAACGCGATGTCGTCGTACGGCACGTCCTTGACCGCCAGTGCGATCTGCACCAGCGTCAGGGGGTTGGTCAGGCTCGTGCTCGGGGTGACGTTGTCGAGCGCGGTCGTCGCCAGCCGGTACAGCGTCGCCGGATTCGACAGCACGTCTTCGCTCACGAGCTTGCGTGCCAGTCTCGACATGTACTGCTGCTGGTTTCCGATGCGGCTCAGGTCGCTGCCGTCACCGATCGCGTGACGGACGCGCAGGAACGCCAGCGCCGTTGCGCCGGAGATGGTGTTCATCCCGGCGGGCAGATCCAGGTTCGAGTCGGCGTCGCGGATGCCCTTGGCCAAACACACGTCGACTCCGCCGATGGCGTCGGTGATCTGGATGACCCCGCCCCACGTCACCTTCGCCGCGAACGGGATGTCGAGTCCGCTCAGCTGCGAGACGGTCTTGACGACGCATCCCAGCCCGCCGGTCTCATACGCCACGTTGATCATGGCGGAGCCGCCGCCGCGGACGGAGCCGTCCTCCTGAGTGCATTCCGCGATCGGAATGACCAGATCGCGAGGGAATGAGATCACCGTCACCCGCCGCGGGTTGTCGGAGATGTGCACGAGCATGGTCACGTCGTTGCGCTCACCGACCGAGTCGGGGCCGGTGCAGCGATTGCCGAACTGCGCCTCGTACTGCGGCTCGCACGCGTCGGTGCCCGCGATGAGGAGGTTGACGCCGCCCTCGATCTGGCCGATGTCCGGCGGCACGGCGGGCTGATCCTCCAGCTGCACGGCATCCGCGGTGAAACTGGCGGTCAGATCGTACGCCGTGTACGCCGCCACCCCGGTGGCAGACACCAGCACCACGGCGGCCGCGACCGCGAGGATCTTCAGCAGCTGCGCGATCGGATGCGGCGAGGTGAGGCGGGCGTGCCGCGCGACGGTGCGCCTGCGCTTCGGCATCCCCCTACGGTACAGGCACCCGACGTTTCGCCCGGGATCACAGCCGCCGGCGCCGCCGGGTCAGCCGGACCGCCGGCAGCGGCGGGGCGGGGACGCGCTCGCTGCCGTGATCGACCACATGGCCGAAGCGCGGCGCGCCGAGTTCCCAATCATCCCGTGCGTGCACGATCTCCTCGTGCGAGCGCCCCACGAAGTTCCACCACATCACGATGTCGTCGTCGAACGGCTCACCGCCGAGCAGGAACACGGTGGCCCCGTCGGCGCTGCCGACCTCGATACCGTCTCGCTGCACCCCGACGTACAGCAGCTGGTGCGGTGCGATGGCCGTGTCGGTCGTGGCACCGGTGCGTACGACGGTCTCTCCCTCGATCGCGATCAGCCCGTGCTCCCACGCCGTCTCCAGCGGCAGTCGCACGGTGGTTCCGGCCGGGATGCGAAGCTCCGCCCCGACGATCGGCGTGTAGGCGGTCGCCGGTGATACGGCACCGGCGAACGAACCGAGCACGACGGTGGTGTCGGCATCCGCGCCACTCGTCGCGGCGAGGCGCACCCGCGGGAGTTCGGTGTGCTGCTCGAACGCCGGCGGCCCGTGACGGCGCGACTCCGGCAGCGCCACCCACAGCTGCAGCGCGTCGAGCGGAATCGGATCCTCGCCCACCGAATACTCCGAGTGCGCGATGCCCTCGCCGCTGGTCATGAGGTTCAGTTGGGCGCGGCGGATGACGACGTCGCTGCCGACCGCGTCGCGGTGGCGCACCTCGCCAGCGAACGGCCAGGTCACCGTCTGCAGGCCGATGTGCGGATGCGGCTCGACGCGCATCGTCGTGGTCTGAGGCCCGAACCGGTCGAGGAAGCACCACGCGCCGATGAGCGGCAGGTCGCGCTGCGGCAGCGCGCGATGCACCTGCATCGCCCGGAGGCCGCCCAACGGCACATCGCGCGACTCGAGCAGCACGGCACGAGGACCGTCGCTGTCCGCCGCCGACTCCGCCGCCGGTCGTTCGGCCACCGACGGATCGGTGTCGAGCCGCGTCATTCCGGCTGTTCCGCGCCGTTCGGCCAGTCCACGGTGAGACCGGGCACGTCGTTCTTGCGGAGGTAGTGCGCCACGAAAGGACACTCCGGGACCACCGTCTGACCGCGATCGGCGGCATCCGCCATCGCCTTCGCGATCAGCTTCGTGCCGAGGCCCTGGCCTTTGAATTCCGGGTCGATCTCGGTGGCCGGGAACACCACGCGCCCCTGGTCGTCGCCGGCGAACTCCGCGTAGCCGCCGAGCGCGTCGCCGACGCGGATCTCGTAGCGGCCCTGCGCGTCATCGCGGGACACAGTCACCTGTTCGGTTGCATCGGTCATGTCGGCCTTTCTGGTCACGGGTTCCAACGTAAGTCCAGGCACCGCGATTCCCGGCGGAGAAGCGCTTGACGGGTACGAGTGCAGGGTGGATGCTGAGCACTCGCTCGCCTCGTGTTGTGTGAGAACCGTCATGTCCGTCCGTTCGTCCGGTCCCGACGTCGCGCCGCCCCTGCGGGAGCGGGCGGACGCCCTGGCAACCCTGCGCGACCGGGTCGAGGACGCGATCGCCGGGCACGGGTCGTTCACCCTCGTGCTGGGAGAGGCGGGCATCGGCAAGTCGGCGCTGCTGCGAACAGCCTGCGAGGCGGCGCGCGGCGTACGGGTGCTGTGGGGCGCGTGCGACGCGCTGAGCACCCCGCGACCGCTCGAGCCCCTGCGCGACATCGCGCGACTCACCGGCGGCGAGTTGGCCGCCGCGATGGCCAGCGACGTGTCCCGTTTCGAGCGTTTCGTGGCGCTGCTGAGCGAACTCGAGCCGCCGCGTCCGCCGTCGATCGTCGTCATCGAAGACGTGCACTGGGCCGACGACAGCACCCGCGACCTGCTGGTTTACCTCGCACGGCGCATCGCCGGCACCCGGGCAGCCGTGTTCGTCTCGTGCCGCGACGACGAGCTCGGTCACGGGCGTCCGCTCACCCGGACGATCGGTAGCCTCACCGCGCTCGGCGGCGTCCGACGGCTGACCCTCGACAGGCTCGGACCGGATGCCGTCGCGGCTATGACCCCGGGACTGGACGCGTCCCGCGTGTTCGCGGTGACCGACGGTAATCCTTTCTTCGTCACGGAGATCGCCGCGACGGGCAGCGCCGACCAGGTGCCGGCGACGGTCCGCGACGCCGTGCTGGCCCGCGCGGCGTCGCTGTCGGCGCCGGGGCGCCGCGCACTCGATGCGGCCGCTCTCATCCCCGACACGGCCGATGTCGACCTGGTTCGGACGGTGGCCGGCGTGACCGTGGACGCCGTCGACGAGTGCGTGCGCGTCGGCGTGCTGATCGACGACGCCGGTGCGGTGCGATTCCGGCACGAGCTGGCACGGCTGGCCATCGAGAGCGCGGTGCCGCCCGCCACCGCGCGCGAGATGCATCGTCGCATCCTGGCCGAGCTCGCCCGCAGCCCGGGTGCGGATCCGGCGCGGCTCGCGCACCACGCCGAGCGGGCCGGTGACGCGGCGGCCACCGTGACGTATGCGACGGATGCCGCATCTCGCGCGACGCGCCTCGGCGCGCACCAGTCGGCGAAGCGCCAGCTGGAGCGGGCGTTGGCGTACGTCGACCCCGGCGACCGCGCCGCGGTGGCGGGCCTGTCGGAGCGGCTCGCGCGCGAGTGCTTCGTGGTCTCCGACGCCGCCGGCGAGCTCGCCCACGCTCAGGAAGCGCTGCGGCTGCGGCAGGAGCTCGGGAACGCGGACGACATCGGCCGTGCCGGAGCGGCCTGGTCGCGGGCGCTGTGGAGTGCGGGCCGCGGTGACGAGGCGCGCGCGGCCGCCGGCGACGCGGTCGCCGTCTTCGAGGGCCGGGAACCGAGCGCCGACATGGCCATGGCGCTCGTCCACAAAGCGCAGATGCACATGCTGGCCCGGGAGATTCCGGCCGCGATCGAGCTGGGCACGAAAGCGCAGGAGATCGCGGAGCTCACCGGGGATACGGCTGTCGCCATCATGGCGCTGCGGGTCGTCGGATCGTCGCAGTGGTTCGTCGATCCCGATCTCGCCCAGACGCAGCTCAGGCGCAGCGTCGAGCTGGCCGAGCGCACGGGTGACGACCGGGCGGTGGCGACCGGCCTCGTCAATCTCGGGTCGGGGGCCGGCGAAGTGCGCCGGTACGCCGACGCCGAGCGGTGGCTGCGCGAGACGATCGAGTGGTGCGAACGGCGCGACCTGGACGGCCTCCGTGCGTACGCGGTGGCCTGGCTGGCACGCATCGAGTTCGAACGAGGCGAGGTCGCCGCCGCCGAGCAGCGCGCCGAGTCGGTGGGGCCGGATGCCATCGCGATCGCCCGCATCGTCGCGGCGACCGTGCTCGGTCGGCTGCACGCCCGTCGCGGCGACGCCGATGCGGCAGCCCTGCTCGACGAGGCGTGGCGACTCGCCGTCCCCACCGCGGACCTGCAACGGCTGTGGCCGGCCGCGGCCGGCCGTGCCGAACTGGCGTGGCTCGACGGCGACGCAGAACGCATCCCCCACCTGGTGGGCGACACCTACGAACTGGCGGCGCGCCTCGGCCTGCCGTGGGCCGTCGGCGAACTCGGGTGGTGGCTGTGGCGGGCCGGCGCGATCGACGCGGCGCCGGATGCCGCGGCCGCACCGTTCGCGGCGCAGATCCGGGGTGACACCCCCCGCGCGGTGGCGCTCTGGCAAGAGTTGGGGTGCCCGTACGAGGTGGCGCTCGCGCAGGCCGAC
Organism: uncultured Microbacterium sp.; assembly: GCA_964243215.1. Lineage (GTDB taxonomy): Bacteria > Actinomycetota > Actinomycetes > Actinomycetales > Microbacteriaceae > Microbacterium. The sequence goes on from CAXTES010000057.1 coordinate 5,531, forward strand.
AGTGCAGCGGTCGAACAGGTCGCCACGGCCGTGGCATCCCTGGATCGCCTCGGCGCCCGCCGCGCCGCCGATCTGGTGGCCGCGCAGCTGCGCGATGCGGCGGGAGTCCGCGTGGCGCGGCTGCGCTCGTCGACCGCGACGAATCCGGGGGGATTGACGGGGCGGGAGCTCGACGTGGCGCTGCTGCTGGCGGACGGTCTCACCGACGCCGAGATCGCCGCGCGGCTGCACATCTCGCCGAAGACGGCCGGTCACCACGTGTCGGCGATCCTCGCGAAGCTCGGTGTGCCGGCCAGAGCCCATGCGGCCGCCGTCGTACGGGGTTGGTCCGGCCGGGAGGAGGCCACCGCAAGATAGGGATGCGTTCCCCATGAGGGCGGTGGCCGCGCAATCGCACACTCGATCCGACGCCGCGGATGGTCCCGGTGTCGGAAAGGAACGATCATGCCTCGCTACATCGTGCAGCGGACATTCCCCAACGGCCTGGACGTCCCGACGACCGCGGAGGGCGCGCAGGCGATGCTCGGCGTCGTCGACACCATCGCGGCCGACGGCGTGACCTGGGTGCACTCGTACGTCACGCCCGACAAGACACTCACGTACTGCGTCTACGACGGGCCGAGCCCCGAGGCGATCCGTGCCGCCGCGGAGTCGACCGACCTTCCCGTCGATCGCGTCACCGAGGTGCGGGTGCTCGACCCGTACTTCTACCACTGAGGCGGACCCGGTGATCAGATCGGCGGCGGCACGTTCCGCCGCGCTGGCCCTGACGCTGGTCGCTCTCTCCGGCTGCACCCCGGCGACCGGCGGCGGACACGAGGGCCACGCGATGGACCCGACCGCATCAGCGCAGACGGCGCAGCTGGAGTCGGCCCGGGCGGCCACCTCAGGCTTCACGGACGTCCCTGCCGCCGAGTCGGCCGGCTACGCCAGCACGAGGGACAGCCTCGGCTGCTTCCAGGACGCCGAGCACGGCGGCATGGGACTGCACTACCTTCGCGAGGATCTGCTCGACGCGACCCTCGATGCAACGACCCCGGAAGCGCTCGTGTACGAACTGGATGCCTCGGGTCGGCCCGCTGCGCTGGTCGCGCACGAGTACATCGTTCCGGTCGAGGCGTGGCACTCCTCGGATCCGCCCGAGCTGTACGGGATGGCACTGCACCGCCATCCGTCGCTGCCGCTGTGGGTGCTGCACGCCTGGGTGTATCGCGACAACCCCGGGGGGATGTTCGCGGACTTCAACCCGAATGTGACGCAGTGCCCGGCAAGGGTGCCGGTCTTCGGGGTCGATCTACCCTGAGCACGGGCTCGGACGACCCGCGGATTCAGATGCCCGGGTCGTCCGTAGCCGACATCGCCTCGAGCCGGCTCGCGATGGCGGCGAGCGAACCGTCCAGCGTCTGCTGCACCTCGGGGATGTCGTGCACGGTCGTCAGCGACAGGATCAGCGTCGTCTCGTCGCCGCCTTCGTCCAGCTGCAGGCTGCCGTGGTAGTCGCTCTCGCCCGGCGAGCCCCAGCTGATGGTGTATTCGTCCTCGTCGACCTTGAACCACGCGTCGGACTCGACGCGCTCGTCGTCGCCGTCCTGGTCGGCATCGACCACCGCGGTGGTGTGGACGAGCTCGGGACCGATGTATTCGGCATCCGTCATCCGGGGGAAGTAGTCGGGCAGATTGGTGGGGTCCTTGACGAAGGTGAAGGTGTCGGTGATGTCGTACGGCACGGTCAGCGTCGAGGTGTAGTCGGTCATCGTCGGTGTCCTTTCGTGGCGGATGAGGATGAGGCTCATTGACCTCGCTCGGAGAGTGGATGCCAAGAGGTCGCGAGCGCCGTCGTTCTGTGCTAGCGGCTGTCCACAGGCGGGCGGCAGACCGTCGGATGCCGCGACTATCGTGATCGGGTGACCTCCGGCGACCGCGCGACCGCTTCCGACGCGTGGCAGGCCGACCCGTACGCCGACGTGGTGTGGGACCCGGATGAGGCCCCGCCGCCCGACGACCTCGAGTCGCTTCCCCCACCGGACGACTGGGCCGCCGCGGTGGCCGCGAGCGCTGCAACCGTCCCGGTGCAGCTGCCCGCGGCATCCGTACCTCGCCGTTCCTTCGTCGACGCCGCGCCCCGCGCGGTGCTGAAGGAGGTGTACGGCTACGACACTTTCCGCAGCGATCAGGAGGAGATCGTCGAGCGGGTCATCGCAGGCGGCGACGCGGTGGTGATGATGCCGACCGGCGGCGGCAAGAGCGTCACGTACCAGATTCCGGCTCTGGTCCGGCCCGGCACCGGGCTCGTGGTGAGCCCGCTCATCGCGCTGATGCACGACCAGGTCGACGCGCTCGTGGCCAACGGCGTCCGCGCCGCCTACCTGAACTCCACACAGGCGCCCGCACAGCGCGCGGCGGTCGAACGCGCTTACCTCGCGGGCGATCTCGACCTGCTCTATGTCGCGCCCGAGCGCCTCAACGCCGGGCAGACCACAGCGCTGCTGCAGCGCGGTGCGATCAGCGTCATCGCGATCGACGAGGCGCACTGCGTATCGCAGTGGGGTCACGACTTCCGCCCCGACTACCTCGGGCTCGGCGACCTCGGCCAGCGCTTCCCCGGCGTCCCGCGCATGGCGCTGACGGCGACGGCCACCCGCGAGACCCACGACGAGCTGACGCAACGGCTGCGGCTGACCGACGCGCAGCACTTCGTCGCGAGCTTCGACCGCCCGAACATCCAGTACCGGATCGAGGCCAAAGTCGACGTCCGCCGGCAGCTGGTCGGCTTCCTCAAGGCCCAGGGCGCCGGCTCGGCGGGAATCGTCTACGCGCTCAGTCGCAAGTCGGTGGAGCAGACCGCGGCGTTCCTGCAGACCCAGGGCATCGACGCGCTCGCTTACCATGCCGGATTGGATGCCGCTACCCGCGCGGCGCACCAGTCGCGGTTCCTGCGCGAAGACGGCGTCGTGATGGTCGCGACGATCGCGTTCGGGATGGGCATCGACAAGCCGGACGTGCGCTTCGTCGCCCACATCGACCTGCCCAAGTCCGTGGAGGGCTACTACCAGGAGACCGGCCGCGCCGGCCGCGACGGCGAGCCGTCAGTGGCGTGGATGGCCTACGGCCTGGGCGACGTGGTGCAGCAGCGACGTCTCATCGACGCCTCGCCCGGTGACCGCACCTTCAAGAACCGGCTCGGCCAGCACCTCGATGCCATGCTCGCGCTCTGCGAGACGGTGGGATGCCGCCGCCAGAACCTTCTGGAGTACTTCGGCGAGGCATCCGAGCCCTGCGGCAACTGCGACACCTGTCTCGAGCCACCCGAGACGTTCGACGGACTGGTGCCGGCGCAGAAGCTGCTGTCGACGATCGTGCGCCTCCAGCGCGAGCGCGGGCAGGCGTACGGTGCCGGCCAGCTCGTCGACATCCTGCGCGGCAGCCAGACCGATCGGGTGCGTCAACTCGGTCACGACACGCTCTCGACGTTCGGCATCGGTGCCGACCTGTCGGATCAAGACTGGCGCAGCGTCATCCGTCAGCTGCTCGCACGCGGCATCCTCGTCGCGCGCGGCGAGTACGGCACGCTGGCGCTCAGCGAGGCCAGCGCGACAGTGCTGCGCGGCGAAACGCCGGTGCCGCTGCGGCGCGACACGCTGGGACGCACCGCGCGCGTGCGCAAGGCGCCGGCGTCGCAGACGCTGGATGCCGGCGACCGCGGCCTCTTCGAGGCGCTGCGAGTCTGGCGCGCTGCGACGGCGAAGGAGCAGGGCGTGCCGGCCTACATCGTCTTCGGAGATGCGACGCTCCGGGCGCTGGCCGAGCGTCGCCCGGCAACCGTGGCGCAGCTGGAGGGCGTGCCGGGGATCGGCGCCAAGAAGCGCGAGGCCTACGGCGAAGGAGTGCTCGCGGTCATCGTCGCGACGTCGAGCTGACCACGCCCATACTGATGCCATGAGCAACGACGCCCCGGCGCAGGCCATCGACAACCGCTATCGCGACGCATCCCTGCCGGTCGCCGAACGGGTCGAGATCCTCCTGACGCAGATGAGCGTCGAGGAGAAGGCGGGCCTGCTGTTCCACAGCATCATCCGGATGGGCCCCGACGGCGAGCTGCTCGGCGAGGACCCGGCGTTCGGCTCCCCGTCCACCGAGGACTACGTGCTGACCAAGCACATGACGCACTTCAACCTGCTCGGTACGGCGCCGACCGCCGGCGTGATCGCACAGTGGCACAACCGGCTGCAGGAGCTGGCGGCATCCACTCGTCTCGGCATCCCGGTGACGGTTTCGACCGATCCGCGGCACGCGTTCAGCGACAACCCCGGCGCCGCCATGAACGCCGGTCCGTTCTCGCAGTGGCCCGAGCCCCTCGGCCTCGCCGCGACCCGCGACGCGGCACTGGTCGAGGGCTTAGGCGACAGCGCCCGCGGCGAGTACGCGGCGGTCGGCATCCGAGCGGCGCTGCATCCGCAGGTGGATCTGGCGACCGAGCCGCGATGGGCGCGGGCGCTGCAGACCTTCGGCGAGGATGCCGAGCTGTCGGGCGAGCTCGGCGCCGCGTACGTCCGGGGGTTCCAAGGCGAACGCTTCGGCGCCGAGTCGGTGTCGACCATGACCAAGCACTTCCCCGGCGGCGGCCCGCAGAAAGACGGCGAGGACCCGCACTTCGAATACGGCCGCGAGCAGGTGTACCCCGGCGGCCAGTTCGAGCTGCACCTGAAGCCGTTCGAGGCGGCGCTGAACGCCGGAACGCGCCAGATCATGCCGTACTACGGGATGCCGGTGGGCACCGAGCACGAAGAGGTCGGGTTCGGGTTCAACAGGTCCGTGCTCACCGGGCTGCTGCGCGAGCGGTTCGGCTTCGACGGTGTCATCTGCACCGACTGGCGCCTGGTGACCGACTCGGAGATCCTCGGCGACCCCTTCCCCGCGCGGGCCTGGGGCGCCGAGGACCTGACGCCGGCCGAGCGGATCGTGAAGATCCTCGATGCCGGCGCCGACCAGTTCGGCGGCGAATCGTGCCCTGAGCTGCTCGTCGACCTGGTCCGCTCGGGTGCCGTCGCCCAAGAGCGAGTGGATGCCTCGGCCCGGCGCCTGCTGCGCGAGAAGTTCCTGCTCGGGCTCTTCGACAACGCCTACGTCGACGCGGACGCCGCCGACGCGATCGTCGGGTCGGGCGAGTTCCGCGCCGCGGGCGAGGCTGCGCAGCGCGCCTCGATCACCGTGCTCGCCAACGACGGCGTGCTGCCGTGGGCTCCCGGTGCCAAGCTCTACGTCGAGGGTGTGGACGCCACCGTCGTGTCGGAGTACGGCGAGGTCGTCGCCTCCGTCGACGACGCGGATGTCGCGATCCTGCGCATCCAAGCCCCCTACGAGGTGCGCGATACGGCGTTCGAGAACTTCTTCCACGCCGGATCGCTCGACTTTCCCGACGAGGTGATCGCGCACGTGCGTGAGGTTGCGGCGGCGGTGCCCACGGTCATCGACGTGTACCTCGACCGTCCGGCGATCCTGGAGCCGATCGCCGACGTGGCATCCGCCGTCGTGGCGAACTGGGGGGCCAGTCCGGAGGCGCTGCTCGACGTGCTCAGCGGAGCGTCACCGGCGACCGGCAAACTCCCGTTCGACGTTCCGCGCAGCATGGCCGCGGTCGAGGCATCCCGGCCCGACGTCCCGTTCGACACCGAGGATCCGCTGTTCCGGTTCGGCCACGGCCTCTCGCTCTAGTCGCTGTCGCAGCCCTGCCGTACGCTCGCCGTCGTGGGCGACACTGTGACGTTGTACGACCGCATCGGCGGGTACGAGCGGCTCCACGCGCTCGCGGGCGCGTGGCATGAGCGGTGCCTCGCGGACGAGATCATGAACCATCCGTTCTCGCACCCCGGGCAGCACGACCACCTCGACCGGCTCGCCGGCTACTGGGCCGAGCAGCTCGGCGGACCGCCGATGTACACCAGCGTGTTCGGCGACGAGACATCCGTCGTGCGGCTGCACTCGGGCAACGGGGAGCACCCGGAGATGGACGAGCGCGGGATCACGTGTTTCGTCGAGGCGATGGACGACGTCGACATCGACACCGCGCTGCGCGGTGAACTCGAGGCGTGGTTCGCGTTCGAGACCGCCGAGATGTCGCGTTACCCGCGATCGCCCGAAGATGTGCCCGACGGGCTCCCGCTGCCGGTGTGGACGGGCGGCCCGGGAGGGTAGGTCCGCACCCCCTCGACGCGGAAGTCGAACGGCATCGCCACCAGGTCGCGCCGGCCGGTGTCGTTCGGCAGCTCGTAGACGTCGAGCATCAGCTGGACCGGGTAGTCGATGCGCTGCCCGACGGTCTTGACGCACCGCCCGTCGATGAAGAACCGCAGCCGGTCCGGCATCCACTCGACCGCGTAATCGTGCATCGCGGTGAGGTCGCCGTCGACGCGGACCTTCTCGAAATCCGTGCGCAGCCGCGGGTCGCGCTGCGCCTTGACGCCGAGCCCTACCCACCCGCCGGTGTCGTCGATCTCGGATCCGAAGACCTCCGCGATGCAGATCTCCCCGCAGTCGTCGGGTCGTTCCTCGAAGCCGACCGGCCACAGCGCGACCATGGCATCCGGATGCCGCACCGCGGCGAACCGCGCCTCGATGACCCCGAAGTGGGTGAGCCAGAGCCGCTCGGTCGGCTGCTCCTGCCGGACCACCAGCCCCTCACGGAACCGGTGCTGCCCGACGCCGCTGCCGAGCGGCCCGGAGTACTGGCCGGTCTGCAGGTGCGACGCGCGCACCTCGCCGTCGAACTCCCGCGACCACGGCTCGGTGTCGGCGTCGATGCGCAGCACCAGTCCAGGATGCGTCAACTCGTAGCGCGCCGCCGTCGCTGCCCGCGACGACCAGTGCGGGGTGTAGTACGGCCACCAGCGGTCCAGGTCGAGGTCGCTCCCGTCGAAGCGCTCCGCTACAGCGGGCACGCGTCCGGCGAGGTCGAGGGGCGACATGTCGAGCGCCCAGGTGTTGAAGGTCAGTTCGCCGCCGCGCCACGGCATCGTCGCCGAACCGCGTCGCTCGAACCCCGCGGTGCGGCACAGCGCATTGGATGCCGCGTTCTCGACACCCGGGTACGCCACGAGCAGCTGCCGCCTGCCGTCACCGGCGGCGAGCCGGATCACCTGGCGCAGCGCCTCGCGCGCGACCCCGCGGCCCTGCCAGGCCGGCTCCACGGCCCACCCGGTCTCGAACGCGGGCGCGCCGTCGTGATCCACCAGCCAGTATCCGATGCTGCCGGCCGGGATGCCGTCGACATCGATGCGGTACATCCGAGCCTCGCCGGTGTCCCACATCCGCAGGTACTTCAGATGCCGGACGACCACCTCCTCGGGCGTCTCGGGACCACCGAGGTACCGCGTCATATCGGGGGTGTTCGCGCGTTCGAGCACGGCTCGATCGCCGGCATCCCACCGCCGCAGCGTCACATCCATCGCGTCGATTCTGCCCGAGGGCGCCGACACCGGTCGTCCGCATGCCCGCGCGGCCATATGCTGGCGAGCGCGGCGGCGGGCCGAAGAAGACATCGCCTCGCAGGAGGTCGGCGATGAGCCCGAGCAGCATCGAGATCGCGCAGGCGGCGGACATGTGGCCGATCGTCGAGGTCGCCCGTCGCATCGGCATCCCGGAGCCGAGCATCGAGCCGTACGGCCGGTACAAGGCGAAGATCGCGCTGGATTACCTCGCGACGCTCGAGGACAGGCCGCAGGGCAAGCTCGTGCTGGTCACCGCGGTGTCTCCAACACCCGCCGGCGAGGGCAAGACCACCACGACGGTCGGTCTCGGCGACGCCCTGAGCCGGATAGGCGAACGCGCAATGATCTGCCTGCGGGAGCCCGCCCTCGGTCCGGTGTTCGGCATGAAGGGCGGCGCCGCCGGCGGCGGGCAGGCGCAGATCGTCCCGATGGAGGACATCAACCTGCACTTCACCGGGGATTTCGCCGCGATCGCGGTCGCGACGAACCTGCTCGCGGCGCTGATCGACAACCACATCCAGCAGGGCAACGCGCTGGACATCGACGTGCGGCGGATCACCTGGCGGCGGGTGCTCGACGTCAACGACCGCGCGCTGCGTGACGTCGTGCTCGGGCTCGGCGGGGTCGGCAACGGCGTGCCGCGCGAGTCGGGATTCGACATCGTCGTGGCATCCGAGGTGATGGCGATCTTCTGCCTCGCCACGAGCCTGGCCGACCTCAAGGAGCGCCTCGGCGACATCGTCGTCGCCTACACCCGTGACCGCCGGCCGGTGCGTGCCCGCGACCTCCACGCGAACGGCGCGATGGCGGCGCTGCTGCGGGACGCTCTGGCGCCGAACCTCGTGCAGACCCTCGAGCACACGCCCGCGTTCGTGCACGGGGGTCCGTTCGCCAACATCGCTCACGGATGCAACTCGCTCATCGCGACATCGTCGGCGCTGCGACTGGCCGACTTCGTGGTCACGGAGGCCGGGTTCGGCGCTGATCTGGGTGCCGAGAAGTTCGTCGACATCCTGTGCCGCACCTCGGGTCTGCGGCCCTCGGCCGCCGTCATCGTCGCCACGGTGCGGGCGATGAAGTACCACGGCGGCGTGGCGGTCGCCGATCTTCCGACGGAGGATGTCGCGGCCCTCGAGCGCGGCCTGGTGAATCTGCACCGCCACATCCGCACCGTGCGCGAGACGTTCGGGTTGCCGGCCGTGGTCGCGATCAACACCCGCTGCCGAGGACACCCCGGCCGAGATCGCGGCTCTCGTGACGGCGGTCGAGGCGACCGGCGCACGGGCCGTCGTCGCGCGGCACTTCGCGGAGGGCGGGGCCGGCGCGGAGGATCTCGCCCGCGAGGTGGTGCGGCTGTGCGCGGAGCCGTCGCAGCTGTCCTTCACCTACCCGGACGAGGCATCCCTGTGGGACAAGATGCGCGCGATCGCGACCCGGATCTACGGCGCCGACGACATCTCGGCCAGCTCCGCGGTGCGCGCGCAGATCCGGCGGCTGCAGGACGACGGCTACGGCTCCTATCCGGTCTGCGTCGCCAAGACGCAGTACTCGTTCTCGACCGATCCGAAGCTGATCGGCGCTCCGTCGGGCCACATGGTCGACATCCGCGAGGTGCGCCTCGCCGCGGGCGCGCGGTTCGTGATCATGATCTGCGGCGACATCATGACGATGCCCGGGCTGCCCGCGGTGCCGGCCGCGGCATCCATCGACGTCACCGACGACGGGCGGATCGTCGGGCTGTTCTGACGCGGCGGCGGCTGCCGCGCGCCGCCCGCCCCGAAGCTCGGGGTTTACCGCCGAGTGAACGGCTTCGCGCCGAGTGAACGGCTTCCGCGGCGCCGATACGCCGTGCGTTCGGCGGTTTCTCGTGCACTCGGCCAATGATGACCCGACGGGATGTCGGGAGGGCACAATCGCTGCACGATCGGGGGCAGCCCGCCGTTGGAGGATCCCGCCTAGCGATTTCCCCGCCGATTGTCGAAGTCCTACCGTTGAGGGTGACTTCCCCCACTTCTGCACCGAAAGGTGATGCCATGACCGATGCCGCCGTCCGCCCGAAGAGGCCGTCGACAAGCAAGCGCACGCCCGCGGGCGGCGCCCCGACGCAGCCGCACACGGCGGAAGAGGCATCCGAGGCCCGCATCCACGTCGGCGAGGTCACCGACATGCTGCTGGGCACCTGGGCTGAGGTGCGTCGCGAGGCGCGCGAGATGATCAAGGACCCCGCGTTCTGGCGCCCCGACGGGATGACGATGGCCGAGCACCGGGAGCGCGTGCTGACCCAGATGCACCTCCTGGTCGAAGCCGGCGGCGGCAAGCGGGCGTTCCCGAAGAAGTACGGCGGTCTCGAAGACAACGGCGCCAATATCGCCGGTTTCGAGGAGCTCGTGCTGGCCGACCCGAGCCTGCAGATCAAGTCCGGCGTGCAGTGGGGACTGTTCGGCTCGGCCATCTACCAGCTCGGCACCGAGAAGCACTGGGACAGATGGCTGCCCGACGTCATCGACCTGAAGCTGCCCGGGGCGTTCGCGATGACCGAGACCGGGCACGGATCGGATGTCGCGGCCATCGGCACCACGGCCACGTACGATCCCGAGACCGAGTAGTTCGTCATCCACACCCCCTTCCG
>CAXTES010000058.1:0-3143 GCA_964243215.1 uncultured Microbacterium sp.
GACGCCTGCGACGAACTGGGCATGTACGTCATGGACGAGCTGTTCGACGGCTGGTACGACCACAAGAACGATCACGATGACGCCGACCTGTTCGAAACGATCTGGCGCGACGAGGCGGCATCGCTCGCGGCGAAGGACCGCAACAGCGCATCGGTGGTGATGTACTCGATCGGCAACGAGAACGGTGAGGCCCTCACACCGCACGGCCGGCGTGTCGCCCGCAAGATCGTTGAACACGTTCGTCACCTGGATCCGACACGACCCATCACCATCGGAGTGAACATGGTGGCCGCGACGTTCGCAGGATTGGCGGGATCCGCGACTCGGGAAGAAGATGACACGTCGCCTAAGGCGGCGCCAGACATGACGAGCACGGCGCTGAACGTCATCTCCAACAGGTTCGGCACATTCATGAAAGTGTTCCCGAAACTCCGTGCCGCCGATCGCGCGACCGCGGAGCTATTCGAAGACTTCGACATCGCCGGATACAACTACGGCACGGCCCGCTACGCGACCGACGCACGTCTTCACCCGGAGCGAGTGATGGTGGGAACCGAGTCCATGCCCGGCGACATCGCCCGCAACTGGGATCTGGTCGAGCGAATCCCCCCTCTGATCGGCGACTTCATGTGGGCCGGCTGGGACTACCTCGGCGAAGCAGGTGGAGGATCCTGGGCATACGGCACCCGCCGAGCGCCCTACCTCAAGCCGTACCCGCAGCTGACCTCCGGCACCGGCGCGGTCGACATCACCGGCGAGGCGGGCGCGCCCGCATTCCTCGCCCAGGCTGCGTGGGGCAAACTCGACGCGCCCGCGATCACCGTTCGCCCGCTCGATGTCCCCGCGGGTCCGGTCGCGAAGACCTCGTGGCGGTCAACCGACGCGGTCCCGATCTGGTCCTGGGGCGGACGAGAGGGCCAGCGTGTCGAGCTGGAGATCTACAGCGCAGACGACACCGTCGAGGTGCGCATCAACGGCCGCTCCCTCGGTCAGCGGCCCGCCGGCCCGAAGCACGGCTACGTCGCCCGCTTCCGCACACGCTACGAAGCCGGAACAGTCGAAGCCATCGGCTACCGTCGTCAACGGGTGACAGGTCGTTCAGTGCTCCGCTCAGCAGGAGCCGTCACCCTCACGGTCATTGCGGAAACCTCCAGCATCGTCGCCGACGACCAATCTCTCGCGTTCATTCGGCTTGCACTTGCCGATGACCAGGGGATCGTCGACGCCAACGCGTCCGACGCGCTCACGGTACGCGTAGAGGGACCGGGAGTACTCGCCGGTCTCGGCAGCTCGGCATCCTCCACGGAGGAGTCCTTCACCGACGCCGAACACACCACGTTCCGGGGACGGGCCCTCGCCGTTGTTCGGTCGACGGGCGCGCCAGGCCGCATCCGGGTCACGGCGACGAGCCGCACGCACGGAACCGCCACCGTCGAGGTCGAGGCGCGCGCGTCCACTCGGGCTGTGGAGCAGGTCCATCACGGCAGCGATTCCGCACCGAACCTCACGCCCGGTCTCACCGACGGCAGCGTCCGGCCGGACAAGGATCAGGTGACCCCCAGGTGACCCCGAGCATCGAGAGGATGCTCGTTCTGGGGGAGCGTGGAGTGTCTGGTGTGCGTGATTTCGCGGAAATGACGCGGTTTGCCCGCATCTGAGGCCGCGATTTCACCCTGCTAAGGTGGAGACCCCTTCCGGGGTCCGTGGGTTCAAATCCCACCGTCTCCGCCGAAAAATTGCCTGATCGAGCGGTGTTTACCGACCGCCTGCGAGGGTGGCGTCACTGGACGCCGCCCGTCCGCGAGCGACGCCCGCTAGGGTGCACGTGTGACTTTTCGTGCCGTTCGCTATGCCGTGGCCGCCGCCACCGCCCTCCTCCTCGGCACCGGTGGTGTCGTCGTCGTCGCCGCTCCCGCGTTCGCCGCGATCGAGAATTACGACGTCACCCTGCCCGGCGACGATGGCAGCGTGGGCACCCTGCGGTGGGCGATCGACCAGGCCAACGGGCATGACAACGACGGAGTGCCCGACACGATCACGATCGAGCCGAACCTCACGGTCACGGCAGAGGACCCGTTGCCGACGCTGACCGAGGGAGTGAACGTCGTCGGCGGATTCAACACCGTGATCACCCGAGCCGGTTCGTTCACGCTCATGTTCCTCACGCCGGATGCGCGTCCGATTCAGGATTTCATCTTCAACAACATCACCTTCCAAGGGTTCCAAGGCGGACACGCGATCCTCGCCGAGACGGTGAACCCCTTCGATTCATTGACGTTCAACAACTCGAGCTTCAACGACTTCAACGCCGGAGCGGATGCCGGCGGAGCGGTGCGGGTGGCTGGTACCGGAAACGGTCCGGTGACCTTCAGCGTCACCGACTTCAGTCGGAACAGCACGCTCGGCGGCGGCGGAGCGGTGTCGGTCGACGGAGCCGCGTCCGTGACCATCGCGGGGAACGGCAACGGCGCCGGAGGTGCAGACCTCAACAGCGCAGGGCTGGGCGGGGCGTTCGATCTCGCGAACATCGTCGGAGATGTGACGGTGCAGGCGATGTCCTTCACGCGCAATGAGGCCGACGGCACGGCCGGCGGCGCTGTGCATCTGGACTCGATCGGCGGCGCGGTCGAGGTCATCGACTCCGTCTTCGGCGGTGACAACCAGGGAAACGAGTCGGTGTCCGACGGGGGAGCGGTCGCTCTGTCCGATGTGACCGGCACGGTGACGGTCTCGGGTTCGACATTTCGTCGGAATGGCTCCGGCGCTGACGGCGGGGCGATCGCGTCCCGCGGCACGGGTGCGATCGTCATCTCGGACTCGCAGTTCGCGGACAATATCGGCAGCATCCACGGCGGGGCCGCCTCGTTGGTCGGCGCCTCATTGGTGTCGGTGAGTCGATCCGAATTCGGCGATGCATCCGCCACCGATCCCCAAAGTCACGGCAACCGATCGGATGCCGGCGGTGCACTGTGGCTCGGGCAGATTTCGGGTGAGGTCGATGTGGTCGACACGGGATTCATTGACAATGTCGCGAGCGGGCCTGACGCGTCAGGGGGTGCGATCTACGCCATCCAGACCGGCAGCGTCATCATCGGCACCTCGCGGTTCGTCGGAAACTCCGCCGGTTTCGAAGAAGCAGGCGA
>CAXTES010000058.1:3243-15637 GCA_964243215.1 uncultured Microbacterium sp.
CGGATGCTGAACACGACGGTCGACGAACTGCGAGACGCCGCACCGGTCGCGGTGTACATCGGCTCGCAGACGGCAGCGGCCGACCTGGAGATTCTCAGTTCGACGCTGAACGCCGCCGGCCGGGTGCTCCTGGTGGGGTCGACGTCGGGCGCATCCGCGATCACCAACTCGATTTTCGCGGCGGCCGCCGGCGATGCGATCACCGTGGGCGCGGGGGATCCGCTGAACGTCTCGCACAGTCTGCTGTCGTCGCCGTATCTTCCGAGCGCGGTCTCGAAGCGGGCGACCAACGCGTTCGGTATCGCGGATATGCGACTGGCCCCGCTCTCGGACAACGGCGGCCCCACCCCCACCCGCCTCCCTCTCGAAGGCAGTCCAGCACTCGAAGCGGGTGACAACGCCGCGTCCTATGTCGCAACCACGCCCTTCGACCAGAGGGGTGAGGGCTTCCCGAGAGTCCTCGGATACGCGATCGACATCGGCGCCGTCGAGGCGCCGGCATCCCCGGCTCTGCCGCCCACCGGAGGCGTGATTCCGATCTACTTCCTCGGCGCGGGAGTTCTCCTGCTGGTGCTTGGGTTCGCGCTCCGGGCGGTCGGCGCACGACGCCGCAAGAGTGCGGGCCGCTGAGATCGAGGCGAGCCGCTGGGGCTTCATCCCGACTGGCAATCCTCGATCGAATGAGTAATCCTGTGATCAACGTGAGCCCGGCGCCGCCGCCCTCTCTGAACGGCGGTCGATATCGACGCTCGCTGTCGCATTCCTGCTCGGCATCCACCTGCAGCCTTGCAGCGCGCCCGTATCCCCCCTGATCGCAAAGGACGGCTCGTTGATCGCCGACACATCGCGCAGACCGAAGACCGGTGCCCGGAAGGCTCGGGGGATACGTGCGAGTCGTCTTCTTGCCCTGATGATCGGCCTGCTCGTCGCGGCGGGCCTGGTGACCGTGTCGGCGCCGAGTCCCGCACATGCGGACACCGAGGCGGGCAACTACCTGTGGGTCACGACCGATCAGGGCACGATGCTGTATTCCCGCACCGCCGACGGGTTGCAGGCGCTGCCCGCACCGGGCGGCGGACCCACGATCGCCGACGCCCCGCTCGGACAGGCCGTATACAGCCCGCTCGAGCACCAGGTCTGGATCCCCGAGCAGGACGGCATCCGCTACTACCGCACCGACACGCTCGGCGGCGGACCGTTCTTCGGCTCGGGAAACGACTACAAGCAGGTCGCGCTCTCGCCGGACGGCGCGACCATCGCGGGCCTGCGTGCCGATGGCACGGCGATCGACGTGTTCGGCAGCAGCAGTCCCATCGCGGTTCGGACGATAGCGATCGACGGTGTGGCCGGGTCGATGTCCGATGTCGATCCCGATCCCACGCGACCGGTCGTCGTGGTGGGATACACCCATAGCGACGGAACCCATCGCGCGAGGACAGTGGACCTCGCCACCGGCGGCGGAACCGACATCGTCCAGTCGGCGACGGCGTCGATAGCGGCGAGCGGATGGAATCCCGACGGGACCGAGCTCTACCTGGCGACGGCGAGTCCGGTGCCGGCCGAGAACGGGATCACGCGCTACACCGCGGCGACCGGCGCGACCAGTTTCGTCGCCACGCCTTCCGCCCTGCCCGCGCAGCAGATGAAAGTGTCGCCCGCCGGGGGCCGGCTCTACCTGGCGGCCGCCGGGGGCGGGGTGTTCGCCTTCGACACGACCGCGATGTCGTTCCTGTACTTCGGCGAGCCCTTCGGCCAGTCGTCCGCGTCAGGATACGCGCCGATGGATGTGGCCCTCAGCCCCGAGGGCGACGCGTGGCTGTATGCACCGACGATCGGAACCTCCGCCGTTCTCGCCATCGAGTTCGGCTCCTTCGGCCCTACCACGAACGTCGTGCCGTTGCCCGACCCGAACACCCCCGTCTACGGCGCGACCGTCGTCGACCTACCCGCGCAGTACGCGCTGGTGGGAAACAACCAGTCGACGGTCGTCTCGACACCGTTCGCGCAACCGGTGGGCGCCGAGGTCCGCGACGTGAACGGCGTCCCGATGCGCGGCGTCTGGCTGCAGGCGCTCCTGATCGACGGCGACGCGCGGTTCCCCGGCAACGCCGTCACCTACCGCGCGCCGACCGACGCCAACGGCGCCTTCGTCCTGCCGTTGACGGTCGGGGCGTCCTCGGGTCCCGTCGAAATCGACGTCGGCATCCCGAATACGACGCAGGTGATCGGCACGCTCGAGTTGGCCATCGTGCCCGCGACACCGCCGGGGGCACCGCGGATCGACTCGCTCACCGGGGGCGACGGCTTCGTGCAGGTCGCTTTCACCCCTGGCAGCGACGGCACGTTCCCCACCACCTCGTATGTCGTGACGGCGACGAACATCACCGACCCCGCCGCGACGGGCATCACCGCATCCGGCCCGGCGAGTCCGATCACGGTCGAAGGTCTCACCAACGGAGACGCCTACACGTTCACCGTGCAGGCGATCAACCCCGGCGGCAGCCCGGTTTCTGCGCGATCGGATGCCATCACCGTCGGTGTTCCGGCATCCGTGACGGTACTGCCCGGGCCCGCGACGGTCGGAAAGCCCTACCTGTTCACATTCGAGCCGACGGGGGTGCCGACCCCGACGATGACACTCGATGTGGGAACGCCGCTGCCGGACGGACTCACCTGGAACCCGGCGACCCTGACGATCTCCGGAACACCGACGGAGGCGGCGCTCGGCTCGACCTATGTGCAATTCTTCGTCTCGAACGCTCTCGCGAACGACGTCGGAGTGCCGGTTACCTTTGAGGTGGCCGCGGCGGTGGGATCCGACCAGCCCGCGCCGGAGCCATCGACCACGCCCACGACACCGGTGCGGCAGATCACGGGCGGATCGAATCCGGCGGCAGGCGGCGGCGGGAATCTGCCGGCCACGGGCGGTGAGGCACCGACCGCGATCGGCGCAGGCGGACTCGCGCTGCTGCTGTTCGGGGGCAGTCTGCTCGCCGCTCGACGTCTGCGTCGACGCCGCGAGAACTAGCTGCGCCCGCCTACCGAAACGGGGATGGACCTGAACGGGACTGTGCTTCAATAGGTTCACCGCTTGCCTCGTTCACCCCCTTGGAAGAAGGAGCGGATGCGCCGCATCGCCGGATTCGGTATGGCTCTCGTCTTCGTCGCCGCGCTTGTGGCAGGCTGCGCCTCGGACGCGAGCACCCCCGCTGCTTCGACGCCGATATCGACGGCGGATCCGCTGTACATCAAGGGCCTGGACCTGCAGATACCGGCCGGGTTCCCCGACGTGACCGTCGACGATGACGGTCACGTCGTCATCACCGTTCCTGACGCCGACCCTCCGACGCAGCTGCAGATCGCGGACATCTACCACGGTGACGGCCCCGTGGTTCACGACGGCGACGTCGTCGACATCCACTACCACCTCACCGACTGGCGGACAGGTCAGGTCATCGATGAGAGCTGGGGCGGCCAGGATATGCAGTTCGCAACCACCGGCGGTATCGAAGAACTCCGTCAGGCGGTCATCGGCAAGACGGTGGGATCGGCGATCCTGGCCGTGATACCGCCGTCCACACAGAGCCCTCGCGCGATGCCGGAGATCGGTGTGGAAGAGAGCGACACCCTCGTCGCGATGATGTACCTGGTGCAGATCGACGGCTGAGGCTCAGCCCTGGCTTGGGATCCTGGACTCGGTGAGGAGAACGATGAACACCCGTCGGAGAGCGGTCACCGCACTCATCTCGTCCGCGTGTCTGGTGGCTGCGCTGTTCATGGGTGCGGCGCCCGCTCAGGCGGCGAACTGCACCCCGGGAGGCGACGGCGTGAACAGTTGGTCCATCGACTGTTGGCCCGGCGGCACATACGCCACCGCTTCGCACGCGTGGCATCTTCAAGCCGGGAACATCGCGGACGGGATCACTTTGAGCTGTCCAGAGAGCGTCCTGGCGGGCAGCGCGCTCGATTCCACCGTGGGGCCCCCAGCCGGCCGTTTGATGATCTTCGGCGTAGACGTGTCCGAGCCGGGCGGCGTGGGCATCACTTCGATGGGAATCGACAGCGCCGGCGCGATAACGATCTCCATCGGGGGTAGTGAGAACGACCCCTACTCCAGAGCGCATCACTGGGGGGAAGGCGTCGACCTGATGACGATGACGAATTGGAGAGTCAATGCGGCGGATGTCATCGTCACCGTCCGCTGCACGACGGACCACTCCAAGTGGGGTCATTACAACCGTTAGGTCTGGGTGGGGCCTGATGCACCGCTCAAACTCACAGCGCGGGTGACGCCGCGCACGCATCGAACAGCGCCGGTGTTCGGCTACCAGGGCGAGTGGGCGCGCAGGCTGTCGCTCACCAGCGCCAGCGCCCCCACAACAGCCCCATTCTTGTCGAGGGCGGCAATGAGGCCTTCGATCATCGGTTGCACGAACTGGTCCATGTCGTTGAACATCAGCGGGCGATCACCGATCGGTTCGTCTGATGCAGCAGCTCGGGCCGCTTCGTAGAGCGCCACACTAGCGGGGGCGAGGATCCCGCGAGCGTCGTACGAGCCGGTCATGTCCTTCGCCCGCAACTCGACCGCCTGGACCGCCGTGAACAGTGCAACGGCAAGGAAGTGCGTGAACACGTCGAGGGTATCGCGGGCTAGGTTCGCGGAGTTCATCGCCTGGCTGTTGATGTTTTGGTTGAACTGCTCCGCGTGGGTGGGAAATCGGTCGACGATCGACTGGCCGTAAAAGCTCATGAGTGGCATCATCTGGTTGCCCGCGACCTGCAGCGATTTGAGTCCGACGTTCATGCCGTCGAGGTTGCCGGTCAACGAGGGGGCGAGTCCGTGGTTGAACTCCGGCGCCATCAAGAGTGCCGTCTGCGCATCGATGTGTTTGGCCATCAGGCCGAGGTGATAGCGGAGCGAGTCCATCGCCACGCCGGTGTACTGCGCGAGGAAGTTGCCGGTGTGGAGGATCTCACCCTTGTCGCCGTCCACGAGTGGGTTGTCATTGGCACTGTTGGCCTCCACTTCGATCTGACGCTTCGCCATCACGACACCGTCGACGATCGGGCCGGTGTACTGGGGCAGGCACCGCAACGAGTAACGGTCCTGGATCAGGACGCCGGCGGGCCGGTCGCGATCCCCACCCTCTTCCCGTCGGATGGCTCGAGAACCCGCAACGAGGTCTGCCATCGTCGCCGCCGACCAGATCTGGCCGGGGTGCGCCTTCATCGCCTGGACGAACGGCGAGAAGCTCTGGTCGGTTGCCAGCAGCGCCTGCGCGTACAGTGCATGCACGCCGAACCCCACCGCGACGAGGTCGATGGCGCGGTCGACCGCGTTCGCAGCCACACCGGTGCATGCTCCGGTGCCGTTGTTCAGGGCGAGCCCTTCCTTCGGCTCGAGGTCGAGCGGTTGCAGATCGAGCCGTTCCAACACCGTCAGCGCGTCGAGCGTCTCACCGTCGTAGTCGACCAGAAATGCTGCATCGAGACCCAGAATCGATCCCGCGATGTAGCTGAGGGGAACGAGGTCGCCGCTCGCGCCGATCGACCCGCGCTGGTACACGTGCGGGGTTGCACCGGCATTGAGGAAGGTTGCGTACCGTTCCACGATCTCGATTCGGATAGCGGAGGCCCCCTTCAGCAGCGAGTTTGCGCGTAGCAGCATCGCCGCCCGCACGTCGGATGCCGGCAGCCGTGGCCCGGCGGCGGTCTTGTGTTGCCACAGCGCCAGGCGCTGAAGCTCGACGAGTTGATCGTCGCGGACGTGCTGGTCTGCCATCGCCCCGAAAAGCGTCGAGACACCGTAGATCGGCTCATGCCGCTCCAGCGCCGTGCGAATGACATCCCGCGAGCGTTCCATGCGCTTGAGCACCGCCGGATCACTTGTGATCTCGACTGTCTCGCCGGCTACTGCGGCCGCAATCTGCTCGACGGTGAGCCCTTCCCCCGAGATGGTGACAGTCATGACGAATCCGTTCTGCTGAAGTGCCGACCGCGCGGCTGGGCGCAACGTGCGCCAAGGGTCATCGTCACCCCCGCGCCGCTCCGAACGGAAACAGCTTGTGGGGCCGGATTCGCAAACCCTTGTTGTCAACCCCCGCGTTCGCGGGTCAGAGCTTCGGATACTCGATCGCCTGCAGGAGCGCCGTATCGCGCTCGAGCACCCGGCGTGCGCCCTCGACGAAATCGGCGATGAGCCTCGAGTTCTCATCACCGCGCCACGCGATGGCGCACTCGGTACCCGGGATGTCGGCGATGGCGACAAACGTCACACCCGCGTGCGGCGTAAGTCGCGCCGCACATGCCGACGTGATGCTCAGCGCACGACCGGACGCCACGAGCTCGAGCTCCTCGGCATGGCTCCGGGCCGTGATCGGCGTCGGCATGGCGGCGGTGCGGTACTTTGCGAGGGTCCAGAATCGGCGGTAGCGAGGATCGGTTGCACTGCTCACGGTGATCGTCTCATCCAGAAGCTCGTGCACGCCGACGCTCGCTCGCCCGGCGAGTGCGTGACCGATCGGAACCGCGACAACACGAGGCTCGACGAAGAGGCGCTCCACGCGCAGGCCTCTCACATCGATAGGCAACCGGACGATGGCCACATCCGATGACCGGTCGGCCAGCCCCGCCGACGGGTCGGCGAAGGTGAACTGACGCGTAACGATTTCCGAGCCCGGGCGGGTGTGACGGAATTCCGCCAGCAACGGATTCGTGAGCTCGAGAGCTCCCAGCACTATCAGGCCCAGGTGCAGGATGCCGGGATCTCCACGGACCACCTCAACACCGGCGTCCAACTCCTGCAGCGAGCGCCGGCACGCGTCGCGGAACAGCTCGCCCGCCGGCGTCAGCGCGACGGATCGCGTCGTCCGCTGTACCAGCGTCACGCCCACCTCGGCTTCGAGTGTCGCGATCTGCTTGCTCAGTGCCTGCTGCGTGATGAACAAGTGTCCGGCGGTCCGGCCGAAATGCAGCTGCTCTGCCAACTCCACGAACGCGCGCAATCTGCGAATGGTGGAATCCACAACCACAGATTGTACATCGGCGATGAGAAGTCGTTTCCGCTGGGCGCATCCGCGGCGCGACGATGGCGGGAGGGACACGTTGCCGTGTCCAGGGAGGTGAACCCGCCGTGACCAGCCCAGACTCCGCCGCCGTGCCGGCTGACGCCGCGGACTCAGCGCGCGTGGCCGACGCCCCACTGTTGCAGCTGCGCGAGATCTCGGTGAGCTTCAAGGACCTCACCGTGGTGAAAGATGTGTCGCTCGAGGTGCAGCGCGGTGAGGTCGTCGCGCTCATCGGACCTTCCGGTGCGGGCAAGAGCACGCTGTTGCGCAGCATCAATCGCCTCGAGCAGCCCAGCGCGGGCGAGATGACGTTCAACGCGCAGAATGTCGGCAATGACCGCCGTTCGCTGGACCGGCTGCGCCGCGAAGTCGGAATGGTGTTCCAACAGTTCAATCTCTTTCCGCACCTCACCGCCGTCGAGAACGTCATGCTCGCGCAGGTGCACACGCTGAATCGGTCGAAGAAGGATGCGCGCGAGCGCGCCGTCAAAGAGCTCAAGCACGTGGGGCTCGAGCAGCACGCCGACAAGAAGCCGGCCCAATGCTCAGGCGGACAGCAGCAGCGCATCGCCATTGCTCGAGCGCTTGCGATGGACCCGCAGGTCATGCTCTTCGACGAGCCGACAGCGTCTCTCGACCCCGAGCTGAGCGTCGAGGTGCTCAATACGATGCGGCGGCTCGCCAGCGAGGGAATGACCATGATCGTCTGCACCCATGAGATGCAATTCGCCGAGGAAGTGGCCGACCGTGTCGTATTCATGGCCGATGGTCGAATCATCGACGACGGGCCTCCCTCCAATATCCTGCGCAAGCCCGAGCATCCCCGCATTCGTCAGTTCCTCTCGGCGTACGGAAACCGTTGATGTGGGACGTGCTGCTGCTTCTGCTACGAGGCTTGAGTACAACCGTGGTCATCACGGCGTTGTCCTTCACGGTGGGCGCCGTGCTGGCGGTTCCCCTCGTAGTTCTGCGTCGCTCTCCGCGGCGCTGGCTGCGGCTACCTGTCGTCGCCGTGGTGGAGCTGACGCGCGCGATCCCTCCGCTGGTGTGGTTGTTCATCGTGTACTACGGCGTCGGCTCGGGGGCGATCAAGCTCAACACCCTGCAGGCGTCGATCATCGGTCTGGGCGTGGTGTCGGCGGCGTACATGACCGAGATCTACCGGGCGGGTCTCGACGGGCTGCCGACGGGGCAATGGGATGCCGTTACCGCGTTGTCGTTGCCGAGGCTCGCGGCCGCGCGATGGGTCATTCTTCCGCAAGCGATCGTCACGATCATTCCGCCGGCGGCGACATTCCTCATCGGCCTGCTGAAGGACAGCGCCGTCGCTTCGGTCATCGGCGCTCAAGACATTACATTCTTCGCTCGGCAGCAGACTCAGGCTGACCTGAACGGGCTCGGAAACTTCGCCCTCGCCGGTCTGCTCTACATCGCTTTGAGCGTGCCGGTCGCCGTGGTCTCGCGTGAGATGGACCGGCGCCTGACGAACCGAATGGCGATCGCATGATCGATTTCTTCGCCGAGTGGGTCCGCCTGTTCCCGGATCTCCTGCCAGGGCTATGGGTCACGATTCAGCTGACAGTGCTGTCGTTGCTGTTCGGGCTGCCCATCGGTATCACTCTCGCCGTCGGTGCAAGTTCGCCGTTGCGATGGGTGAGATGGCCGGTTATTGCAGTGGTGGAGATAGGGCGTGGGGCCCCCGCGCTGATTCTGCTCTACGTCGTCTACTACGGTCTGCCTCAGCTGGGGGTGCTGTTATCGAGCTTCCCCGCCGCTGTCCTCTCGATAGCGCTGACCACCGGCGCCTACTCCAGCGAAGTCTTCCGTGCGGGGCTGCAGTCGGTGCCGAGGGGACAGCGTGAGGCGAGCAGGGCCCTGGGCCTGAGTTCATGGAACGAGTTCCGGCTCGTCGTGCTCCCGCAGGCCGTGCGTATCGTGATTCCGCCGCTGATCGGCCTGTCGATCATCGTGTTCCAGGGCACATCGCTGGCTTACGCAGTGTCGGTGCCCGAGCTGTTGGCACGCGCCTACAACGCGGGCAACATCACGTACCAGTTCATGCCGCCGCTGACACTCGCTGGCGCGATGTACGCGATCGTCTCGCTGGTCGGCGTAGCGCTGCTGACCCTGCGACGGCGGAAGCGTCTCGTGTCTCGCCGGGAGTTCCGAGTGAGCACGGCGACCGAGACCATCCAGATCTAACCCACCCACCACCGTGAATCGCAACCAAGGAGAACCGATGTCCACCCGACGCATCACCGCCGCTATGGTCGCGGCCGCCGCGGCCGCCCTTGCCCTCAGCGCCTGCGCCGGCGGTGCCGGCGAAGCCTCCGGCAACGGCGCATCCTCGCCCGCGTCCGACTGCACCCCCGCGCACGAGAAGCTGCCGACGATCACAGCGGGAACGCTCACCGTCGCTGCATACGTCTCACCTCCGTACACCGTCGACGAGGGCGGAAAGATCACCGGCATCGACGGTGAGATCATCACAGCCATCGCTGGACTCGAGTGCCTGCAGTTGGATTTTCAGGCCGTACAGGGCGCCGCGTTGCCGTCGACAGTAAGTTCGGGGCGCGCCGATGTGGCGATCGGCGGGATCTACCGCAACCCCGAGCGCGAAGAGCAGTTCAGCCTCACCGATGCGATGTACCTCGACCAGGCCGCGCTCTTATCGCGCGACGGCATAGCAACGGTCGACGGGCTGAAAGGCAAGAAGCTCGGTGTCATTCAGGGATACCTGTGGAACGAAGAGTTCCAGGCCACCCTCGGCACCGACAACGTCGTGATCTACCAGGACTCAGCGTCCCTGGTCGGAGACATCAAGAACGGCCGCGTGGACGCGGGCGCGTTTACGAGTGCCGAGGCCTCGCTACGCGCTCAGGAAGACGGCGCTCTGAAGGCTGCCGTGCTCAAGCCCAGCCCGGACGTGCCGTCGACACAGCAGCCCAACGATGTCGTGCTCTTCCTGGCGAAGGGCTCAACGGAACTGACAGAGGCTTTCAACGCCGACATCGCCACGCTGATCGCGGACGGTAGCATCGCCGATGTGCTGAAAAAGTACAACGTCGACCCCTCGCTGGTCGCCGGCGGCTGAGGACCGATGCCCCGCGGTTACACACACATCGTCATCGGCGCGGGCGCAATCGGCTCGGCCGCGGCCTACTGGCTCGGCCGTGCCGGCGCGCGGGTGCTTGTGATCGAGCAGTTCGACCTCGTGCACGGGTTCGGATCCTCCGGGGACCATTCCCGAATCATTCGTCATGCCTACGGCAGCACCACCTATACATCTTTGACACCGGCGATGTTCGCCGCGTGGGCTGAGATCGAAGGGCGATCAGGCCTGCAGCTGTACGTGAAGACAGGGGGCCTCGACCTCGCCCACATCGACTCGGCAGGGCACGGCGAGGTCTTGGACTTCCGCGCCGCGCTCGCGGCACGTGACCTTCCATACGAGGACCTCACGGTGGACGACATCCGCGTGCGCTACCCCCAATGGCGACTCGATGACGACATCGTGGGTCTCTTTCAGGAGGCCGGCGGCCTGCTCGACATTCGCAAAGGCGTCTCAGCCATGACCTCGCTGGCGATGAGCGAAGGCGTCGAGTTCCTGCCACGCACCCGCGTGACCGGCATCCAAGCCACCGACCAAGCCGTCACGATCTCCACCTCCGCCGGATCCTTCACCGCGGGAAACCTCGTCGTCGCGGCGGGTTCCTGGCTACCGGAGCTGATGGGGCAGCTCGACCTCGATCTTCCGATCACACTTTCGCAGGAGCAGGTGACCTACTTCGCGGCCCCCGATCTCGCCTCGTTCGCCGCCGACCGGTTTCCGATCTGGATCTACCACGGCGAACAGGCGGGTGACTTCTACGGCTTCCCTGTTCACGGCGAGGCCGCGGTGAAGATCGCGCGTGATCTGCGAGCGCGCTTCATCCGCAGCCAGGATCGTGTGTTCGAGGGGGATGTTGAGGAATCCGCGTATCTGCGAGCGTTCCTCGAGCGTCATCTGCCCGGGGCCGTCGGGCCGGCGCTGACCAGCCGCACGTGCGTGTACGACCTGACCCCGGATCGCGACTTCATCCTGGACCGTGTGCCCGGGCAGCCGAATGTAGCTCTGTTCGTGGGCGGCGGACACGCGGCGAAGTTCTCCGCCCTCGTGGGCTCGATCCTCGCCGATCTGATGACAGAGGGATCGACCCGGCATCCGATCGAGGCGTTCCGACTCGACCGCCCGGCTATCACTGACCCGGCATTCCCGCCGGTGTGGGGCGATCCAGTGCAGGCTTGAACCTCGCGTCAGCCCCGGTGGTGCAGCGATGACGATTCTGTTGCAATGGGCAAAGCAGAGAAAGGACGAGGATGTCTGACAACAAGGCTGTGGCCTACAAGGGGCCCGGGGTGGTCGAGGTCATCGACACGCCGTACCCGGAGTTCGAGCTCAAGGATGGGCCGGGGGTCAATCCCGCCAACGTCGGCCGAAAGGTCCCGCACGGCGCGATTCTTCGCACGGTGACCACGAACATCTGCGGCTCCGACCAGCACATGGTGCGCGGACGCACCACCGCCCCCGAGGGGCTCGTGCTCGGCCACGAGATCACCGGCGAGGTCGTCGAGGTCGGCCCGGATGTCGAGTTCATCAAAGTCGGCGACATCTGCTCCGTGCCGTTCAACATCGCGTGCGGGCGCTGCCGCAACTGCAAGGAGGGCAAGACCGGCATCTGTCTGAACGTCAACCCCGACCGTCCGGGCAGCGCGTACGGCTACGTCGACATGGGCGGCTGGGTAGGCGGGCAGGCCGAGTACGTCCTCGTGCCCTACGCCGACTGGAACCTCCTGAAATTCCCGGACCGCGATCAGGCGCTGGAGAAGATCCTCGATCTGACGATGCTGTCCGACATCTTCCCCACCGGCTTCCACGGCGCGTACACCGCCGGCGTGGGGCCCGGCTCCACCGTCTACATCGCCGGAGCCGGCCCGGTCGGGCTCGCCGCCGCCGTCGGCGCGCAACTGCTGGGCGCGGCGGCCGTCATCGTCGCCGACCTCAACGAGGAGCGCCTCGCGCAGGCCCGATCGTTCGGGTGCGAAACCGTCGACGTGTCCCGGGGCGACCCGAAAGACCAGATCGAGCAGATCCTCGGGGTGCCGGAGGTCGATACCGGCGTCGACGCGGTCGGATTCGAGGCGAGCGGGCACGGATCGGATGCCTCGCACGAGGCACCGGCGACGGTGCTGAACTCGCTGATGCAGGTGACCGCCGCGGGCGGCGCCCTCGGCATCCCGGGTCTGTACGTCACCGGCGATCCCGGGGGCATCGACGAGGCCGCGAA